>NZ_CP149934.1:0-300000 GCF_037949795.1 Thioclava sp. GXIMD2076 | reverse complement strand
CAAGACATTGATGTCGGTATATATGCTGGTGGGCTTCATCTGCGGGCTGGCGGGTTGGGTGATGATCGGCCGTTTCGGCTCGGTCTCGCCTTCGGCCACCACGGGCGTCATCGGCAATATCCAGGCGATCACCGCGGTGGTGATCGGGGGGATCTCGCTCTTTGGCGGGCGCGGCTCGATCATGGGCGCATTGTTCGGCGCACTGATCGTGGGCGTGTTCGAGCTGGGCCTGCGCATGGCAGGGGCCGACCCGCAATGGACCTATCTGCTGATCGGTGTGCTGATCATCGCCGCTGTTACCATCGACCAATCCATCCGGAAGGTGACCCAATGACCCAAGCTGTTCTTCAGGCGCGCGGCCTCGTGAAGCGCTATGGCCGCGTTACCGCCCTCGATCATTGCGATTTCGACCTGATGCCGGGCGAGATCCTCGCGGTGATCGGCGATAATGGCGCGGGGAAATCCTCGCTGATCAAGGCGCTTTCGGGCGCGGTCAAGCCCAATGCCGGCGAGATCCTCCTTGATGGCACACCCGTCCAGTTCGCCTCGCCCAATGATGCGCGGGCCGCAGGGATCGAGACGGTCTACCAGACGCTCGCCATGTCGCCCGCCCTCTCGATTGCCGATAATATGTTCATGGGTCGAGAGCGGCGTGTGCCGGGGATTATGGGCACGCTTTTCCGCAAGCTCGACAAGCGCGGGATGGAGGATTTCGCCCGCCAGAAGCTGGCCGAGCTGGGTCTGATGACCATCCAGAATATCTCCCAACCCGTCGAGACGCTCTCGGGGGGGCAGCGGCAGGGGGTGGCGGTGGCCCGGGCTGCGGCTTTCGGCTCGCGCGTGGTGATCCTCGACGAGCCCACCGCCGCACTCGGGGTCAAGGAAAGCCGCCGCGTGCTCGATCTCATACAGGAGGTGCGCGCGCGCGGTATTCCGATCATCCTGATCTCGCATAACATGCCGCATGTGTTCGAGATTGCCGACCGTATCCATGTCCACCGGCTGGGAAAGCGGCTCTGCGTGATCGACCCCAAGGCGCATAGCATGTCGGATGCGGTGGCCTATATGACCGGCGCCGCCGTCCCCGAAGGCGTGGCGGAACCGGCCTGAGGCCAAGCGGCCCCCGATTCAGCCCCTGATCCGGCCCGCAGATTTCGTGGGGGCTTGCGCATCATCACCGGTGTGCCAGCCCCTAAGGCAAATGCCGCGCTGCGGATCGCACAGTCTACGGCGATGGGCCTCGAAGGTCCCGATGCCATTGCCGCAGTCCGGCAGGCGCCTGTCAACAGGGCCCGATTTGGCCACTGGAGGGCTGCGCGGCTGATGGGCTGGCAGCAGACCCCCGAGCATTCCCTGGGGGCGGGTGTTTGCAGAGGCCCCGTTTGTAACAAAAAAGGTGAATGGTCCTCTTTCCATTGTCGGGGAATTTGCCGACAAGGCAGCATGACCGATACGTCCCGTCCCCCCGCCAAAGGCCTGCCGCCACATCTGCGCCGGCTGTTTGCAGGGCTCATCCTGTCGATGATCCTTGCCGCGCTCGACCAGAGCATCGTCAACACCGCCCTGCCGCGCATGGCCGGCGATCTGGGCGGGCTTGCGCATCTGAGCTGGGTGGTGACGGCCTTCATGCTGGCCTCGACCTCGGCGACGCCGATCTTCGGCAAGCTGTCGGACATGTTCGGGCGCAGGGCCTTCCTGATCGGGGCGATCAGCCTGTTTCTGGTGATGTCGATGCTTTGCGGTCTGGCGCAATCCATGCCGCAACTCATCGTTTTCCGTTTCCTGCAAGGGGTGGGGGCCGGGGGGATCATGACGCTGACCCAGACGGTGATCAGCGATGTGGTTACCCCGCGCGAGCGGGTGCGCTATCAGGGGTTTTTCTCTGCGGCCTTCGCCTTCTCGAGCCTTGCCGGTCCCCTGCTGGGGGGCGGGCTGACGACCGCGCTCTCGTGGCGCTGGGTGTTCTATATCAACCTGCCGATCGGTCTTCTGGCGTTGGCGCTTCTGTGGCGCGCGCTGCCGCCACCGCCGCCGCGCAAACCGCACCGGATCGATTACGAGGGGGCCGCACTTCTGGTGACGGGCGCCTCGTCGCTCCTGCTGCTCTTCAGTCTTGGCGGTTCGCTCTTTGCATGGGGATCTGTGGCGTCCTTCGCTCTTGGCGGGCTCGGCCTGCTGGCGATCGCGCTTTTCCTTTGGGTCGAGACGCGAGCCAGAGAGCCCTTGATCACGCTTCCGCTTTTCCGGATCGGGGCCTTCTCGACGGGGATTCTGACCATGGCCTGTATGGGCTTTGCCATGATGAGCGCGATGGTCTTTCTGCCGCTCTATTTCCAGCTTGTTTTGGGGCTCAACCCTGCGCAGGCGGGCGCGATGATGCTGCCGCAGATCCTTGCGATGGTCCTGACATCGATCTTTGGCGGCAGGCTATCCGCGCGGCTGGGGCGGCCCAAGGTCTTCATGGTCACGGGGATCGGGCTGGAGGCGCTGGGGCTTGGCACATTGGCGGTGCTGGCCACCTATGCGGCGCCTGTGCCTGCCTTCTGGGGGGCGCTGGCCATGCTGGGCTTCGGGATGGGCATTGCCATGCCCAATGCCACGGCTATCGTCCAGAACGCGGTGCCCAAGGCCAGTATCGGCAGCGCCACCGCCACGATGTCCTTCCTGCGCTCGCTGGGCGGGGCGTCGGGCGTGGCGGTCTCGGGCGGGGTGATGGCGCAGGGCCTGACGCTGGGGTTGCGCCATCTGGGGGGCGATGTCGATATCCGTGCGATCGTGAATGGCGGGATGGAAGCTGTCGCACAGCTCCCCGCAGCCATGCGCCCCGAGATCGAGGCAGCTTTCCGCCATGCGATCACCGGCTCCTTCGAGATCGGGGGGGCGGTGATGAGTGTGGCCTTCATCGTGGCGCTGACGCTGCGCAATACTGGCTTTGCACCTGCAGATATGCCCCACGAGGGAAGGAAGCCGGCAACAGACCGCAACGTCTAGTCCTTCGACATTTGGACCATCAAACCCGGCCCGCCCGCGGCTGGATCAGTGCACATCCCGTCGCGGCGCATTGCAAGACGCTCTTCGGCCAGGATCACGCCGGGGCGGGTATGGATATGCCCGACAAGTTCTGTGCGCCGGAAAAGCCGAGCGCTACATTTGGCCGGTTGTTCCGAGACGTCGATCCCGAAGAGGCCTACTGGGGTAGCCCGCTCGGGCAGGCATCCGATACCCTTTCTTTCCCAGACGGGGGGCATTTATAGGGTCGAGTTCCGGACGTCGCGGGGAGGTTCCAGAATAATAAGATGCCAAAACCAGAATCTCTCCGAGGGTAGGGGCAAAAAGGATATACGCCGGAGGTCAAGCCTTTGCCGGTATATCTCCAGATACGGATACGGTTGGTGGCGGGTCTTGATCAAGATCTACAGGCCAAGGCAATGCGCCGTGCACCCCTGCACATCCCGGATTCGGACGGTCGAAATCACGCTGAGCGGTTCGCCCCGGCTTTTCAGGCGGGACGGGATCGCAAATGAGGTAATATCACATTGCCTATATTTTATCACAATCGGTGAAATATTAATCACAACAATCCTGCCCGATTGGAGGCTATGCAAGGATTTCATGTCAGGCTAGCCGAAGTTTCCAATATTAATCGATATTTTCCAAATGGATAGCGGGTTTCTGATCCAGTCAAGACACATGCGCGTCTCTATATATAAACAGATCAAATATGATGAGTTAAAACATAATCCAGTTCTATATTGGAATCCGGTGCGGATGCTGGCGAATATTGCGGGGTAGGGACGCGACCCAACAAGTGTCCCCCTCCCGATCCGGCAACAGGAACCCATTATGACCCGCACCCTCCTTCTTACGACTGCCGCCCTTCTCGGGCTTGCAACCTCCGCTCTGGCCGAGCCCGCAGCCATCAAATCCGATGGATATAAAGTGGCGCTCGACGGCACTTTCGCCCCCCATGCCATGCCCACGATGTCGGGCGAGGTCGAGGGCTTCAATATCGATCTGGCCAAGGCGATCGGCGAGAAGCTGGGTGTGCCGGTCGATGTGACCGCAGCGCAATTCTCGGGTCTGATCCCCGCGCTGCAGGCCGGCACCTATGATTTCCTCGTGGCCCCCGTGACCGTGACAGAAGAGCGTGCCTCGAACCTGCTCTTCTCGGAAGGGTTCATGGATACCAATTTCAGCTTCGTCGTGCCCAAAGGCTCCGATCTGTCCGGTGCGGCAGGGCTCGATGCGTTCAAGGGCAAGACCATCGCTGTCAACAAGGGCTCGGTCTATGAATCCTTCCTGAGCGAGCACGCGGCGGACTATGGCTGGACGGTCGTGACTTTCGGCACCACGAGCGACGCCATCCAGGCCGTCACCTCGGGACGTGCGGATGCCTCGCTCGGCGGCTCGACCAGCGCTGCATGGGCGGTCAAGAAGAACCCTGCGGTCGCGCTGTCCTACGAATACCCGACGGGTCTCGTCTGGGCCTTCCCCTTCCGCAAGGATGACGCGCCCACCCGGGATCTGATCGATAGCGTTCTGGAATGTCTCAAGACCGATGGCACTATGGCATCGCTCTCCGAGAAATGGTTCGGCGTCGAGCCGACCAAAGGCACCACTATCGTCACCCCCACGCCGGGTTATGGCACGCCGGGCTTTGATGGCTATGACCCGACCGAGCACGACGTCACCTGCACGTTCTGATCCATCGGAACGGATGTGACGTCACAGGCGAGCCCGTCGTCCTCCCCCGGACGGGCTCGCCCCTTTGGGCCCCGCGGGCCCGCAAGACCCAAGTTCCCGAAGAGGCACCCGATGACCCAGCCCCGCACCATGCTCGAGATCCACGCGCTCGAGAAACGCTTCGACCAGACCGAGGTGTTGAAGAATATCGACCTCAAGGTGCGCGAGGGCGAGCTGGTATTCGTGATCGGTCCGTCGGGGTCGGGGAAATCCACCATGCTGCGCTGCTGTAACCGGCTCGAGGAGCCGACCTCGGGCGCGATCATGATCGATGGAGAGCGCATCACCGACATTCCCCGCCGCGATCTGGACAAGATGCGCCTCAAGGTGGGTATGGTGTTTCAGGGCTTCCATCTCTACCCGCATATGTCGGTGCTGAAAAACGTGATGCTGGCGCAGGTCAAGGCTTTGGGGCGGTCCAAGCCCGAGGCAGAGGCCCGCGCGCTCGAGATGCTCGATCAGGTCGGGCTCAAGCACAAGGCCCATGCAAAACCCTCCGAGCTGTCGGGCGGCCAGCAGCAGCGTGTGGCCATCGCCCGCGCGGTGGCGCTCGATCCCAAGGTGATGCTGTTTGACGAGCCGACCTCTGCGCTCGACCCCGAACTGGTTGGCTCGGTGCTCAAGGTGATGAAGGAGCTGCGCGAAAAGGGCATGACCATGCTGGTGGTCAGCCACGAGATGGCCTTCGCCCGTGAGGCCGCTGACCGGGTGGTGTTCATGGATGGGGGCTATGTCATCGAACAGGGCCCGCCGGAGGAGATCTTCGGCAATCCGCAATCGGAGCGCCTGAAGACGTTCCTGTCGCGTGTTTCGGGGCATGAGGCGGCCTGATGCGGTTTCTCGATACGTTTTTCAACCCCGCCGTGATCGACAAATACCTGCCGCAGGTCGTGGCGGCGATGGGCGTCACGCTCTATCTCGCGATGGCCACGATCGTGACCGGCGTCGTGCTGGGCGGGCTGCTGGCCTGCCTCAGGGCGGCCAATCTGAAAGTGGTGAACTTCTTCATCATCGTCTTCGCCGATATCATGCGCGCGTTGCCGCCGCTGGTGCTGATCCTGATCTTCTATTTCGGGATGCCCTCGGTGGGGCTGAACCTCTCGGCCGAGGTGGTGATCTGGCTGGTGCTCTCGGCGGTGCTGACAGCCTTTGCCGAAGAGATCTTCTGGGGCGGTCTGACCTCTGTCTCCGCAGGCCAATGGGAGGCCGGACGTGCCACGGGCCTCTCGAAGTTGCAGACGCTGGCCTATATCGCCTTCCCGCAAGCGCTGCGCATGGGCATTCCGCCGCTCGTCAACCGCGTGCTGGCCACCACCAAACTCACCGCGCTCGGCTCGGTGATCGGGGTGAAGGAGATCCTCTCGGTCTCCTCCTCGGCACAGAGCTTTTCGGGATCGGCCACGCCGCTGACCATGGCCGCGCTTGCCTATCTGGTGATTTTCATCCCCGCCGTTATTGCGTCCCACTGGGTGGAACGCCGCTTCACCTACCGGACGTAAGGGGCGCCCCATGGATATGTTCCTGACCACATTCTTCAATATCGACATCATGATGCAGGCGCTGCCCCTGCTTCTCAAAGGCGCCGTCACCACGCTGGAACTCTGCGCCGTGGTGATCGTCTGCGGTCTCTTTGGCGGGCTGATGCTGGCGCTCGGCGCGCTCAGCCCGCGGGGCTGGCTGCGTTGGAGCGCGGTGGTGTATATCGACCTCTTCCGCGCCATCCCGCCGCTTGTGCTGCTGATCTTCGTCTATTCGGGGCTGCCATTTGCGGGGATCGAGCTGTCGCCCTTCGTGGCGGTGGTGATCGCCTTTTTCATGAACAACTCGGCCTATTTCGCCGAAGTGTTCCGCGCAGGCATCAATGCCGTTCCCAAGGGCCAGACCGAGGCTGCACGGGCCACGGGTCTCTCATCCACACAGACCATGGTCTCGGTGGTGCTGCCGCAGGCTGTGCGCAACGTGTTGCCCGATCTTTTGTCGAACACGGTGGAGGTGGTGAAGCTGACCTCGCTGGCCTCCGTCGTGTCGCTATCCGAGCTGCTCTACTCGGCCAATATGGCCCGCTCGGTGACCTATAACGCCTCGCCCCTTGTTCTGGCGGCGCTTCTCTATCTAGCCGTGTTGTGGCCGCTGGTGCGGGTGATCTCGCGCTTCCAGCGTGGCTTGGCCGTGAAATAACCCGAAAGGAAGACTGAAAATGACCAAGATGATTATCGGCGGCGCCCAGATCGGCGGCATCCAGAAAGCGGAGACCCGCGAAGAGGTTGTCGCGCGGATGATGGCGCTGATGGATCAAGCGCATGAGAAGGGCGTCGAATTCCTGACCTATCCGGAGATGACGCTCACAACATTCTTCCCGCGCTTCTATGTCGAGGATCGCGCCGAGTTCGACCACTGGTTCGAGACCGAGATGCCGAACCACGCCACCGCGCCGCTCTTTGCCAAGGCCAAGGGCTACGGTATGGGCTTCTCCTTCGGTTATTGCGAACTGACGCCCGAAGGCGAGCATTTCAACACCTCGATCATCGTGTCCCCCGAAGGCGAGATCGTGCTGAAATACCGCAAGACCCACTTGCCGGGCCATGCCGAATACGAGCCCGAGCGCAGCCACCAGCACCTTGAAAAGCGTTACTTCCTTGCGGGCGATACCGGCTTCAATGTGGTGCGCAATCAGGGTGTGATCATGGGTCTGGCAATCTGCAATGACCGCCGCTGGCCGGAAAGCTGGCGCGTGATGGGGCTGCAGGGCGTACAGCTCGTGACCATCGGCTATAACACCCCTTCGCAGAACAATCTCTCGAAGGACGAGGGCATCGAGCGCCGCGTCTATCACCATGAGCTGTCGGTCTGTGCAGGCGCCTACCAGAACTCGACCTATGCGGTGGCCGTGGCCAAATGCGGCATGGAAGACGGCAACCATATGTTCGCAGGCTCGATCATCGTCGATCCCGACGGGTTCGTGATTGCGCGTGCGACAGGCGAGGGCGACGAGCTGATCGTGGCCGAGGCCGATTTCGACAAATGCGCCTTCGGCAAATCGACGGTGTTCAATTTCGAGGCCCATCGCCGCACCGAGCATTACGGTCTGATCGTGTCGCAAACCGGCGTGAAAGAACCCGCGCAATGACATTCGATACCGTGATCCATGGAGGGACCGTGGTCACCGCCGACGGCCTGTTCAAAGGGGATCTCGGTATCAGGGACGGCCGCATTGCGGCCGTCTGCGAAACACTGCAGGGAGGCGCGCGCCGGATCGATGCCGGCGGACGTCTCGTGATGCCCGGCGGGATCGAGACCCATGCCCATATCGCACAGGAAAGCTCCTCGGGCGTGATGAGCGCCGATGACTATCTCTCCGGCTCGCTCTCGGCGGCCTTCGGCGGCAATTCCTCTTTCATCCCCTTTGCCGCACAGCATCGCGGGCAATCTGTGGATGAGGTGATCGCGACCTATGATGCGCGGGGTTCGCGCTCGGTCATCGACTATAGCTACCACCTGATCATTTCCGATCCGACCGAAACCGTGCTGCGCGAGGAACTCCCCCGCGCATTCGCCCGTGGCATTACGTCCTTCAAGGTCTTCATGACCTATGATCTGATGAATCTGGGCGATGGCGGGATGCTCGACATCCTGAGCGTGGCGCGCGCGCATGGCGCGATCACCATGGTCCATGCCGAGAATAACGACATGGTCAGTTGGATGAACGGGCGTCTGGCGGCCAAGGGGCTGACCGCCCCCAGATATCATGCCATTTCCCGTCCCGAGCTGGCCGAGGAAGAGGCGATCAACCGCGCGATCCAGCTGGCCAAGCTCGTCGATGCGCCCCTGTTTATCGTCCATGTCTCCACCGCGGGCGGCGCCGAGATCGTGCGGCGCGAGCAGTGGAATGGCGCGAAACTCTATGCCGAGACCTGCCCGCACTATCTGGCGCTGTCCCGCGATGATCTCGACCGTCCCGGTATGGAGGGGGCGAAGTTCATGTGCTCGCCGCCGCTGCGCGATGCGGCCACGCAAGAGGCGCTCTGGAAACATATCCGCATGGGCACCTTTGTGGGGGTTCATTCCGATCACGCGCCCTACCGCTATGACGAGACGGGGAAATTCCTGAACGGAGCCGATGCTCCCTATCCTAAGATAGCCAATGGCATGCCCGGCATTGCCGCGCGTCTTCCCTATCTCTTCTCCGAAGGGGTGGTAAAGGGCCGGATCACGCCCGAACAGTTCGTGGCGCTTTCGGCCACCAATACAGCCAAAGTCTTCGGCTGCACCACCAAGGGGCGCATCGCACCAGGGTGGGATGCCGATATCGCGATCTGGGACCCCGAGGAAACCCGCACGGTCCGGCTGGCCGACCAGCATGACAATATGGATTACACGCCCTTCGAGGGGATGGCGCTGACCGGTGTGCCGAAACTGGTGATGACCCGTGGTCAGGTGATCGTTGAGGAGGACAAACTGGTGGCGCGCGAGGGGCAGGGCCGGTTCTTCGGTCGGGCGCCGGCGGATCTGCGCGCGACCTCCGGTTATATGGCCAAGGAATTCGATCCAAGGCAGAATTTCGGAACGGAGTTACGTTGATGGGTAAGATCCTGATCATCAATCCCAATAGCGCGCAGGCGGTGACCGAGGGCATTGCCCGCGCGGTGGCGCCTCTGGGCCCGCATTTCGAGGCGGTGGGCATTGCCCATGGCCCCGCGACGATTGCCAGTGACGAGGATGTGGCTCGCGGCGGTCTCGATGTGCTGGAAATGGCGCGCTCGCGCCCCGATGCGCGTGCCTATATCACCGCCTGTTTTTCCGATCCTGGGCTGGATCTCCTGCGCGCCGAAGGGACAAAACCCGCGATCGGCTGTCAGGAGGCCGCGATCCTGACGGCGCTGGCACGAGCCGACCGGTTCGGGATCATCGCGCTTTCCGAGCGGTCGATCCCGCGCCATCTGCGCAAGATCCGCCAGATGGGGGTCGAGGCGCGGCTTGCGGGCGAGCTGGCGCTGCCTGGTGTCTCCGCCGAAGCCTCGGGGCGCGATGAGGCCGTCTACGGTCTTGTCTGCGCGCGGGCGCGCGAACTGGGGGCTGCGGGTGCGGGTGCCATCGTGCTGGGATGTGCCGGCATGGCGCCGATCAGGGCACGGCTTGAGCGCGATACGGGACTTGCGATTATTGATCCGGTTTTGGCCGCGGCGGCAATCGCACTCGGAACGATCCTGGGGTAATATGCCTCAAAAAGGATCGACCAACATGGAAAAAATTGAGGGCCTGCCGGATATCTCCTTGCGATTGCTGGAGATATTTGCGGCCATGATGCGGTGCTCGACCACCGTGGAAACGGCGGAATTTCTGGGGATCTCGCAGCCTGCGGTCTCGGCGGGGTTGCGCCAGCTGGAAAGCCAGCTGGCGTTGACGCTGTTTGACCGCACAGGGCGGCGTCTGCAGCCTACCGCAGAGGCGCGTGATCTCTTCGAGGAAATCCGCCCGCTTTTCGGGCTCTTGCGGTCGTTTTCGACGCGGGCGCGGGATATGCGCAGTGGGCGGGTCGGACGTTTGCGGGTGATCGCGACGCCGCCTCTGGGGTATTCGCTGGGCCCCAAGGCCCTACGCGCCTTTCTGGCAAGCCGCCCCGAGGTCACCATTTCCTATGATGTGCGGCGTCTGGCGAATGTGCTGGAGGCGGTCGAGACGGGGCAGGTCGATATCGGGCTCGTGCTCAATGCCGAGCGGCTGGAGACGGTGAATTCCGAGCTGATCGAGCGCAGCCAGATGGTCGTTCTGGTGCCCGAGGAGGATCCGCTGGCGCAGGAGGTGCAGATCTCGGCACAGCAACTGGTGGGCCGTCCGCTGGTGGGCATCGATCAGGCCTCGCATCTGGGGCGGCTTGTGGCCAAGAGCTTTGCCACCGACAATGCGGCCTTCCGGCCCCAGATCGAGGTGCGCTACTGCCAGACTGCGGCGGCGCTTGCGGCGGGTGGTATGGGGGTAACGATCGTCGATCCCTATTCCGCCGAGCCCTATCTGCAAAAGGGTCTGGTGGCGCGGCCCTTCGTGCCGGCCTGCGAGATCCGCGCCTCGATCCTGACACGGAAGGGCGTTCCGCATTCGAGCCTTCTCATGGGCTTCGTCGAGGCTCTGCGCGGGAGCCTCGAGAGCTGAGTCAGGCCCAGTAGATCAGGCCCAGTAGATCAGGCTCTGTGGAGCGGCGAGACGGGACGGAAGCTTCCGGCTTGGGCGATGTGCACCCGCAGCCCGAGGCTTTCGGCGCGTGCGCGGCCCTCGGGCGGCACGATCATCGTGGTGCCCTGACCCACCACCTTGCCACGTTCGAGGATCGCACGGCCCTCGCCATAGCTCAGCACCGGTTTGCGCGCGGCCAGATCGATCACCGTCACATCCGCATCCGCGCCGATGCCCAGATGGCCCTTGCTACCCGACAGGCCCATCATCCGCGCCGGAGCGACCGAGGTTTTGTGCACGAACTCCGCCAGCCTCAGCGCGCCGAGATGGACAAGTGCCAGCCCGCGCTCGCACAGATCGTTGCGCGGTAGCCCCCCGCCATCCGTGGCCAGCGCATCGATGGCGAAACTGCCATCGTCGCGTTTGAGAATGGCCAGCGACAGGCTGGTTTCGGGCGGATTGACGAAGAAACTCATACCGATATCGGTCATCGCCTCTCGCCAGGCCTGCACGGCAACTGGGCCGGTTTCCAGATGCGTGACACCATCCTCGTAGAGATGGATCCACGCCCAGCCCTCGGCAATCGCCTTGGCCATACCGTCGAGATCGGGGCTGTAGCCGCCCGCGATCAGGTTGCGCTGGGTTGCGACGCTTTCGGGGATGCCATTGGAACATTTGGCCGAATTGCCATTGATCGGGGCCAGATAGCTTTCGGACCAGATATTGGGATGGGCGCTCAGGATCCGGGTCGCCTCCCATGCCTCGAGATGGGCGGAGGCCTCGAAGCCGCGCGCATAGGCATTCACATGCGGCAGATGCAGCGGATGCCCCGCCGCCAGATCGCAGGCCTCGCGCATCCCGTGCAGGTTCTGCGGAGTTTCGAGCGTGCCTGCATGGAAGGCCACATGCGCACCCTCGCGGGCGCAAAGCTCGATCACGCGGCCAGAGGCAGTGGCCGAGAGCGGAAAATGCCCGCCAAGGATCTTGAGCCCGACCGCCCCCGCCTGGCGGGCTCTGGCCAGTGCCGCCTCGAGTTCGGGCATGTCGGGATCCGTGCCCTCGACCGTATGGCCGGGGCGGATATAGTCGATACAGGCCAGCGTCAGGCCGGTGCCGGTGCGGGCCGCGATCTCCATCACGCTGTCAATGGGGCCGGCCATGTCGAGGGCTGTGGTCACCCCCGCAAGCGCCAGCATCCGGTGGCCTGCGGCGCCGCCCATCCAGTTCGAGACATGGACATGGGAATCGATGATGCCGGGTAGGACATGCAGCCCCCTCACATCCTCGACCCTGCGCGCGGGCGCGGTGATCTCGGGGGCGACCTCGGAGATTTTACCGGCCTCGAAGGCGATGTCGAACCGCCCTTCGCGAGCGGAGACGGGGTCGCACAGGATCCCGCCGCGAAGGATCAGATCATACATGGATCACTCCTCGATCGCGTCGCTATCTGCGGGCGGGCGGTCCCCCATATGGCGCGCAACCAGATGGACGAACACCATGAGGATCATCAGGGGCACCGCGATCGCCACCCAGAAGGTGGTGAAGGGCAGCGCCTCGGCCATGGTCTTGGAATGGCGCAGCAGGAAGCCGCGGGCGAGGTTGAGGTTCGGCCCGACGAAGCAGTAGAGCAGGATCGGCCCGAGATAGATAATGACCACGATCGAGCGCAGGAGTTCCGCCCCCGTCTGCAGCCAGAGCGGGCCGCCCTTCACACTGTTCATCAGCGCCGGATCGAAGCGGCGCTTGAAGGCCATGCTGGCGCCGATGAGGCCGGCCCAGATCATGGCGTAGCGTGCCGCCTCCTCGGTCCAGCTTGGCGGCTGGTCGAAGAGATAGCGCGCCACGACCTGCAGGAGCACGATCCCCACAAGGAGGACCAGCGCGATACAGGTGACCACGCTGGCGAGACGATCGAGAACCGCACTGGTCCTCAGGATAACGGTTCTGATCGGTCCCATGTCCCGCTCCTTACTCGCTGTCAGCTGCCGCTTTGGCATCCTGCCATGTTTTCAGCTCGTCCGCGGTCAGGGTCGTGGCCCAGAGCGGCTTGGCCAGCGCTTCCATCTTGTCACGCTCGCCTGTGGCCAGCGGGGTGATCGTCACGCCCGCTTCTTCGAGCTTGCCATCCACTTTCGAGGACCAGTCCGCAATCCACTCGCGATTGGCCTTGAAACCGGCGGCAAGCGCCGCGTCGATCTGGGTCTTCTCCTCGTCCGAGAGGCCCTGATACCAGTCATCCGAGATCATGACCGCGCGGGTCGAGGGGAAAAGATCGGCGGGGGTGTAATATTTCAGGAAGCTCGTATGGCCGGTGCGCAGCGAGGAGGAGGGCGGGTTGAAATAGCCATCGGTCACGCCGGTCTGGATGGCGTTGGCCACCTCGGCCCAGGCGATCACGGTGCCATGGGTGCCGAGCGCTTCCATCAGCGAGAGCTGCTCGCCATTGAGCGCGCGGAAGCGCAGATCCGACAGGTCCTCGACGGTGGATACGGGGTGCTTGGAGTTGTGGATACCCATCGGCGTGCCGATGATGTTGAGACCCTCGAAGCGCACACCGGTTTCGAGCATGGGGGCGTTGAAGGCCTCCATCATCGCGGGCTCGCTGGTGATCTTGTCCATCTCCGCGTCATCGCTGAAGAAGAAAGGCAGGGTCGCGCCCTTGAGCAGCGGCGAGAGCGAATAGGCGGTGGAGATCGCGCCCAGATCGATCTCGAGAAGGCCGGTCGAGACCTGGTCGAGGCGTTCCTTTTCCTTGCCCAGCGTATCGGATGGGAAGAGCGAGACGGTGAAATCGGTGCCTTTGAGCGCATCGCGGAAGCCATGGGCGAAGGCGGCCTCGCCATTGATCTCGGCATCATCGACATTGTTGAAGCCGATCTTGATCTCGGAGGCCTGCAGCGCGGTGGTGCCGAGAAGGAGGGCCGCAGTGGCCATGAGGGGAGCAAAACGGGTCATAGGGAAGATCCTTTGGGTGGGAGGGTCAGTGCAGGCCAAGCGCATGGGGAAGCGCCAGGGTCAGGGAAGGGACATAGGTCAGCACGAAAAGCAGCGCGATTTCGGCCACGAGGAAGGGCAGGGTCACGCGGATGAGCGTCCAGTATTCGAGCTTCACCACGGTCGAAAGGATCAGCAGGACCGACCCCAGCGGCGGCGACAGCAGACCCACGGTGATATTGAAGCAGATCACGATCGCCAGATGCACAGGGTCGATGCCCATTGCCAGTGCCGCAGGCACGAAGATCGGGGCGAAGAGGGCCACAGCCGCTTTTACATCCATCACCATACCCGCGCCGAGGAAGATCGCGTTGATGAGCATCAGATAACCGATCGGGCCCAGGCCCCATCCCTGCACGAGATGCTGGATCGCCTGCGGCCATTCCTCAAGGGCGGCAATATAGGAGAAGGTGGAGATGGCGCAGAGCAGGATGAAGAGCCCACCCAGCATGACGGCGGTGCGCATCAGGCTATCGAGGATGCCGCTGAAGGTCAGATGGCCGTAGCCCATCCCGACGACAATGGCGGCAAGCACGGCCACGGCAGCGGCCTCGGCAGGCGTCATGATGCCGAAAAGCGTACCGCCAAGAATGATCGCGGGCAACATCAGGGCCGGGATGGCGCGCAGGAGCGACGGCCAGAACCGCGGAAGATCCAGATCCTTGCCGCCCGGATGGTCGTCGCGATGGGCAAAATAGGCGTTCATGGCCATCAGCATGACCGCGAGCAGCAGGCCCGGAACGATACCAGCAGCGAAAAGCGCGGTCACATTGGTGCCCATCAGCGCGCCGTAGAAGATCATGATCGAGGAGGGTGGAATGATCGGCCCGATGATCGATGAGGCACCGGTGATGGCCGAGGCATATTCGCGCGTATAGCCACGGCGTTCCATCTCGGGCACCAGCGAGTTGCCGAGGGCCGCCGCATCTGCCGTGGCCGAGCCCGACACACCGGCAAAGAACACGGAGGTCACCACATTCACATGGCCAAGGCCGCCTTTGAGACGGCCGAAGACCGCCATCGAGAATTCGATCAGCGCATTGGCGACGCCGCCGCGGTTCATCAGGTCCCCTGCCAGAATGAAGAGCGGCATTGCGAGGAAGGCGAAGCTGTCGAGCTGGCTGAAGAGGCGTTGGGGAAGCACGGCGAGAAACTGGTCCTTGCCGACGGCAAGGAAGGTCAGGACCGCAGAGGCGCCGATCAGGTAGGCGATGGCCGAGCCCGCCACAAGCGAGATGGAAACAAAGACGATGATGAAGAGTGCGGGCAAAGCCAAGTCCAATCACAGGTAAGTTTTCTGCGACACAGTCAGTATCGCCGCTGGATGGAAAGAGGGAGGAGCTTCTAGAAGTATAGTCCAGGTTTATATTAACAACATTAATATAACTTAATTTCCCTATTTTCAGCGTTTTACCGCTTGGTCTTCCGCCGGTGGTTTTGCAAGTGGATTCAAAGCCTATCTGCCTGATTGGGTGTTTTTTGAGCGGAATGACTGTAAATCGTGCAGCCCTGTAAGCCGCGGCGCGCCGGAGAGTAACCATAAAGAGCGGTGACCGGTCGTTGGTTGGATCTTGCGGACATCATCCGTGCGGGATTTCAGGCGGTCAGGGCAGCGGAGGGATGTTCAGCGATCCACGCGCCGGATATCTCGTCTTTCGTCGCGGCCTGGTGCCGTAAGCCGGCCATGCGCCATTTATTTTGCACATATGTGCAAATTGTCACTTCCCTGTCATGCGCTGCTCCTAGAACAGCCCCGACAACAGGACGGGTGGGCAATGATCGGGTTCGATACAACAGCAGGCAAAGCGGCGCGGTTGCGCCACCGGTTCGCCGTCGCACGGCAGGATCCGACACTCGCGATCGGGCTCGTGCTGCTGGCGGTCTTCTGCGCGCTGATCGTGGCGCCCGTGTGCACCATCCTGTCGGATATCTTCGTCACGCAG
The DNA here is from genome assembly GCF_037949795.1 of Thioclava sp. GXIMD2076. Lineage (NCBI taxonomy): Bacteria > Pseudomonadati > Pseudomonadota > Alphaproteobacteria > Rhodobacterales > Paracoccaceae > Thioclava > Thioclava sp. GXIMD2076. The sequence continues at coordinate 284,152 of NZ_CP149934.1, read as the reverse complement.
GCCGGTGATACGGCGCGCACAGGCGGAGAGGCCGGCAGCTGGACGGGCTATTATCTCGGACGTGCGCTGTTCTCGCGCATGTCGCAGATCCTCTTCTGGACGCCATTATGGAACACGCTCGCCGTGGCAGGCCTCTCGACCGCGCTGGCGCTGGGGATCGGCACGGGGCTCGCATGGCTTCTGGTGCGCTCGGATCTCCGGGGCAGGCGCTGGCTCTCCACCGCGCTCATCGTGCCTTTCATGCTGCCGGCATGGACCTTCGCCCTCGCATGGACTGTGCTCTTCAAGAACGCCACCACCGGTGGCCAGCCCGGCTGGTTCGAGGCGATGGGGCTGCAGCTGCCCGACTGGATCTCCTATGGCGCGGTTCCGACCATCGTGATCATGGTGCTCAACTATATCCCCTTCGTCATCCTGCTGGTGGGCAATGCGCTCAAACGCATGGACAGCCAGCTCGAGAAGGCGGGGCGGATGCTGGGTGCGGGTCGGGGCACCATCGCGCTGCGGATCGTGGTGCCGCTGATGCGGCCTGCGGTGATGTCGGCCTGCCTTCTGATGTTTGCCGATGCGGTGGGCGAGTTCTCCGTGCCCTATGTTCTGGGCCTGCCCGTACATTTCGAGACGCTGGCAACATCGCTCTACCGCGCCATCGGCACCCAGCAGACCGGCATGGCGGCGGTTTTTGCGGGGGTGATCATGCTGGTGGGGATGGTGACGCTGGGCATCGATACATGGATGATGCGCGAGGCCAGACGTTTTGCCACGATCGGAGGCAAGGGCGCGATGGAACGCCGCCGCACTCTGGGGCGCTGGCATCTTCCGGCATTCGGGCTCGTCCTTGGGGTGGTGCTGGTGTCGGTGCTTGTGCCATTGGGGGTGCTCGCACTCTCGACGGTGATGATCCTGCCGGGCCGCTTCAATGCCGCCAATTTCACGCTGGCCTACTGGATCGGCACCGGGCTCGACACGGTCGCGCTCAAGACCGGCATCCTGCGCGCGCCCGAATTCTGGGCGGCGGTCTGGAATTCGGTTCGCATTGTGGGCGCGGCCTCGCTGATGGCGGGCCTCGCGGGGCTGCTGGTGGGCTATGTGGTCACCCGCGTGCCGGTGCGGGCGGTGGGTGTGGCGCTGCGGCAGGTGACCTTCTTCCCCTATCTGGTGCCGGGTATCGCCTTTGCCGCGGCCTTCCTGTCGCTGTTTGCCGTCCCCCACGGGCCGATCCCGGCGCTTTATAGCACGCCCTATATCCTGCTTCTGGCATTGGTGGCCGACCAGATGCCCTTTGCCTCGCGCGCAGGGATTGCGGCGATGACGCAGCTGGGGCGCGAGGTCGAGGAAAGCGCGCGGATCGCGGGGGCGGGCTGGTTGCACCGCATGCGCGCCATCATCGTGCCGATCCAGAAAGGCGCGCTGGTGAGTGCCGTGCTCATGCCTTTCATCTCGGGGATCAAGGGGGTCAGTCTCTTCATCATCCTCGCCGTGCCCGCGACCGATGTGCTGACCACCTATTCCCTACGCTTGATCGATTACAACTACACCCAGGCCGCCAATGCCGTGGTGCTGATGATCGCGCTGATCGCCCTTGCGGGCACGATTGTGATCAACCGGCTCACCCGCAACGGACTGGCCCAAGGTCTGGAGAGCTGACCGATGCCGATGATCCAACTCGACCATCTCGAGAAACGCTATGCCAAAGGCGCGGCCCCCGCGGTCGATGACCTCACGCTCAGCATCGAGCATGGCTCCTTCACCTGTATCCTCGGCCCCTCGGGCTGCGGGAAATCCACCACGCTCAGGATGATCTGCGGGCTCGAGGCCACGACGGGGGGCGAGATCCGCATCGGTGAGCAAGTGCTCGACAGCACCGCCAAAGGCATCTTCGTGCCGCCCGAGAAGCGCGGGCTGGGGCTCGTGTTCCAGTCCTATGCGCTCTGGCCGCATATGACGGTGGCCGAGAATATCGCCTTCGGTCTGAAGGTCGCCCGAATGCCCAAACCTGCGCGCAAGATCCGCGTGGCCGAGATGGTGCGGACCCTGCGTATCGAGGGGCTGGAGAACCGCTATCCCGCCCAGCTGTCGGGCGGGCAGCAGCAGCGGGTGGCGCTCGCGCGCACTCTGGCGGTCTCGCCCGGGGTGCTTCTGCTCGACGAGCCGCTGTCCAATCTCGATGCGGCGCTGCGGCTCTCGATGCGGGCCGAACTGGCGCGGCTGCATCGCGATTTCGGCACCACCATCGTCTTTGTGACCCATGACCAATGGGAGGCGATGACGCTTGCCACCCATATCGCGGTGATGGCCGGGGGACGCCTGCAGCAATTCGGGCGCCCCGACGAGATCTATGGTCAACCTGCCAACCGCTTCGTGGCCGAGTTCATCGGCAACCCGCCGATCAATCTGATCCCCGCACGCAGTCATACCGCCCGTGCGCTGATGCAGGGCGCGCATCCGCAGGGCGAGATGCTTGGTCTCCGTCCGGAGGGGATCTCGCTCGGACACGAGAGCGGCCTTCCGGCGGTGATCGAGGAGATCCTGCCCACGGGCGGGGCGTGGATCATCACCCTCCGCCTTGCCGACGAGGCGGGACCGCTGACGCTGACCCATACCACGCAGCTGCCGCCACGCTGGCAATTGGGGGCACCCGTCTATCTGCGGGCGCGTCCCGAGGCGCTGCATCTTTTCTGTGCGCAGGGCCATGCCCTCGCGCCCCTTGCCTCGCGGATGACCGCAGGGCCTTCCCACTCCCGCGCGCTGGCGGGGCTGGCCTGACCCTTTGTCTAGGAGAGACAGATGAAATCCCTTCCTTATATCGCGGCGCTGACCACCGCGCTTACGTCCCCAGCCTTTGCCGACGGTTTCGACGAGGCGGGGCTTCTGGCCCGTGCCAAGACCGAGCCCGCGCTGACGGTCTATGACAGCACCGGCAAGATCCGCGAACAGGCGGCGGCCTTTGCCAAAGCCTACGGGCTCGAGGCGACCGGCACCAAGGCCAAGGCCCCGCAGATCATCAAGATTGTCTCGGGCGAGGCCAAGGCGGGCAATGTGCAGGCCGATGTGGTGATCCTCTCGGATCTTCCGGCGGCCACCGCGCAGCTCATCAAGCCGGGCTATGTGACAAGCTATGTCCCCGAGGATATGGTGGGCAAGATCGATGCGCGCTATCAGAGCCCGCTCGTGGTCTCGAACGCGCCCGTGGTCTGGGCCTATAATACCGGGCTCAACCAGAGCTGTCCTGTCGATAATATCTGGGCACTGACCGACCCCGAATGGAAGGGGCATGTTTCCATGCCCGACCCGCAGGCCAAGGCGATGTATACCGACTGGTTCAACCAGCTTGCCATGCATTACGATACACAGGTGGCCGCCGCCTATGAGGCACATTACGGCAAGCCCCTGAAGACCGGTTTTGCTTCCGCGACCGAGGCCTTCGTGGCCGCACTGGCGGCCAACCAGCCGCTCCTGACCAATTCCGATAGTGACGTGGCCGCAGCCGTGGGCGCCCCCGATACCACTGAGAATTTCATCGGGATCATGTCCACCGCCAAGTTCCGCGAGAACGAGAACGGGATGAAGCTCGGCATCTGTGCCTCGATGTCGCCGATGGTGGGGCTGTTCTATCCGAGCTTCATGCTTACCATGACTCGGACCGACAGCCCCGCCGCCGCCAAGCTGTTCACCCATTACATGCTGACCGAAGCGGGCTGGGCACCACAGGCGGTTGATGGCAAGATGTCCACCAATCGCGAGAATGCGGTGCCGGCCGACGAACCCTCCGGTGTGGCCGGTTATGCCGACAAGATGCTGAACTATGACACTGCCACCTCGGGCGATGACTGGGTGGCGCGGCAGGACTGGCAGGATCTCTGGGCGCTGGCGCGTGCAGGCCAGCTGGGCCAGTAACCGACGACCCGTTGATCGGGTCCGGTATGCGCCGGACCCCTTTACAGAAAGACCGACCTTGACCCAGATCCCAGACCTCGACGCCCGCGAAGCCTTCCTGTCCGACATGATGGCGCGTGCCACGGCCCTCGCGCTGAATGGCTTCCGCACCCGTAATGCGGGCGATTTCTCCCTCAAGGGGGCTCAGGATTTCCTGACCGAGACCGACCTCGCCGTGGAGGCGCTGATCCGCGCGGAGATCGCGGAACGCTTCCCTCAGGATGCCATCCTGGGCGAGGAGGGCGGCGGCACGCCCGCCCATGCCACATGGGTAATCGACCCGATCGACGGCACCGCCAATTTCGCGCGTGGCGTACCGCATTTCTGCGTGATCGTGGCCTTCTGCCTTGCGGGCGAGGCCGTGCTGGCCGCGATCCACCAGCCGGTAACGGGCGAGCGCTGGCAGGCGCGGCGCGGGCACGGTTGCAGCCTGAACGGGGCGCCCGTCCGCGTGACAAAGACGCCCGATATGGGCACGGCCTGTCTCGAGATGGGCTGGTCGCGCCGTCATCCGCTGGCACCCTATCTGCAGGCGCAGGAGGCGGCGATCACCGCGGGCGCGAATATCCGGCGCTCGGGCTCGGGCGGGCTTGCGCTGGCCTATGTGGCCTCTGGCCGCTCCGACGGCTATCTGGAGATCTCGATGAACAGCTGGGATTGCGTGGCGGGCCTGTTGATGGTGCGCGAGGCCGGCGGGGTGGTGGCGAAGGTGCCGGAGGGCCTCTCACTCCTCGACACGCGCCCCGTGCTGGCCGCCACCCCCGCGATCGCGGCGCAAATGGCGGGGATATCGGGGCTCGATCTGGCCCTGATCTTCCCCGCAGAAGAGGGAGATCGCGATGAATGATCTTGACACGAGCGCGTTACAGGAGGCCTTCCGCAAGGCCGATATCGGGCGCGCGCCACTGCACAGGGTCCATACCGATCCGGCGGGGATCGACCTTTATATCGGCAACAAACACGCAGCCTCCGATCCGGCATTGCTGGCGGCGCACGGGATCGGCACGGTGCTCAATTGTGCCGTGAACCTCGATATCAATATGGTCACCCGTCCCGATCCCGAGGCGCAGGCGCTGCCCTTCGGCTGGGGACCCGTGCGCTATTACAAGCTCGGCATCATCGATGGTGCGGGCAATCCCGCGCCGATGCTGCTGGCGGGCTATTACCAGCTGAAGGGGCTGATCGGTCAGACCCTTCCCGACAAGCCCAGCTATCCGTGGCAGGGGACCGGCAATATCCTCGTGAACTGCCGTGGCGGTCGCTCGCGATCGGTGACACTGGTGGCGCTGTTTTTGCATCTCGAATGCCCCGACACCTATCCCACGCTGCAGGCGGCGATCGACCATATCCGTGTGGCGCGCGCGCTGCACCCTTCGGAATGGCCGCAGGCGCCCAAGCAGGTTCTGGTGGACGCGGCCCTCTGGTCGGCCAGAATGGCACGGATGATCACGCCGTATCTGCCAGAGGGCTAGACATGTCCGACCCCGCCCCGCGCCCTGCCTCCGCCGCCGAAGTGGCGGCCCTTGCGGGGGTCTCGCGCTCCGCTGTATCACGCACCTTCACCGATGGGGCGAGCGTCTCGGCGCGCACGCGGGCCAAGGTGATGGCGGCGGCCGAGGCGCTGAACTATCACGTCAACCATCTGGCGCGGGGATTGTCGAAAGATGCGAGCCGCCCCGTCTGCCTGCTCGCCTCGAACCTGACCCGCCCCTATCACGGGCTGTTGCTCGACGCGCTGACGCGCCGGTTGCAGGCCGCGGGCCGGATGGCGATGGTCATCAATGTCAGCACCGACCCGCAAAGCGCCGGTGCGGCGCTCGCGCAGGCGCTGAGCTACCGCGCCTCGGCGGTGGTCGTGATGTCGGGCACGCCTCCCGCAGATATGGTGACCGCCTGTATCGATGCGGGCCAGAAGGTGATCGCGATCAATCGCGGCGAGGAGTGGCCGGGGGTGCATCATATCCGCATCGATTACCGGCGTGCGATGCAGGAGGCTGTCACGGCGCTACGGGCGGCGGGCTGCGGACGGATCGCGCTTGCTGGCTCGCGCAAGGGCACACCGAGCCTTGCTGCGCGCGAGGCGTTCTTTATCGAGGCCTGCCATGCGCAGGGGATCGATCCGGTGGTCTGGCGCGGCGATGGGTCGGGCTATGCCGAGGGGCAGGAAGCGGCGCAGGCGCTGCTGCAGGGGCAGGCGCCTCCCGAGGGCATCTTCTGCCTGACGGATCTGATGGCCTGTGGGCTGATGGATATGGCCCGCGATACACTGGCACTTGCCATTCCCCGCGATCTTTGCGTGATCGGTTTCGACGATATCCCGCAGGCGGGATGGGCGGGCTATGGGCTGACCAGTTTCGCCCAACCTTATGACCGCATAGCGGCACGGGTCGAGGAGATCCTTCTGGGCGAGGAGCCTGCAAGCCGGTTGGAGACTCCGCTCATCTGGCGGCAAAGCGTGCGGTCGGCGAAGGAATCCCCACGGGGCTGAGGTCAAACGGGTCCAGCTTTCGGGGTAGTTTGATCCGTATGGTGGAGGACGCCCTGAATGGCAGGCAAAGGCGCGAAGCTGGCAAATTTGGTCGTCAGATCGGCGTGACCCGCGCCTGACTTCCTGCCATGAGCGGGATGAGGGGATGCCATGCGGGAAGCGCAAGATGGCCTCCGGAGAGATGCCCGACGCGTTGGCAGCTCTCGTTCTCCTCCGAGGTCCGCCCGAGTTCATAGGGGCCGCGTTGCCCATCGTGGTGCTATCGGCCAGCAGCACTCGAAAGTGTCATGCTTACAGACCGGCGGTCTAAAACGCTCAAACGGCAGGCTATGCACCGGCTGAGGTTCAATGGGTTCGATCCGAATCCGATACGGATACTTTTAATCCTCTCGAAACAGCATTCGGTCACCGCGGCCATGTTGGTTATAATTGTGAGCTATGTGCGGCCAAAGGTGATCGGGGCCATTACGCTGGCCGCGCCATTCGTGGTGATCGCCTAAATCGTCCAGCGCAGTCCCCTGATCGCGATCTCTGCGGCCTGCGTCAGGCAGGCGCTGCTGTATGCGGGCGAGCTCGGGGTGCTGCCGCTGACCTTCGGGGGGCCGCGGACCGACATCCATCCGCTTCGCCAGAGCGATGCTGTTCTGGCGGGCAGCCGCGGTCGGCAGAGGATGAGCCAATAGGAAAAGGATGCGGAGTTTGCTTGAAAATGGCGCATATTTACGTGATGGTATCTTTAAGAAAAGATAATTTATTGGATATCCAGATGGCCTATTCTGTCGATGAGGAACGTGACTTTGTAGACGAGGCGATCTCGCTCTGGACGGAGGAGGTCCCCTATCTGGATACCTCTGGCAAGCAGATCACCGGGCGGATCCTGCGGTTGGCCGAAGCCGTCAACGACCGGATGAACGGCGTGCTGCATGGGCATGGGATCAAATATGGCACCTATGCCATTCTGGCGACCCTGCGCGCGAGCGGTGCCCCCTATGCGATGACACCGAAGTCGCTGCAGGCGACCCTGGTGGTCACGTCTGGCGGGCTTTCCAACCAGATCGCCCGGCTCGAAGCCAAGGGGCTGGTGACACGCGAGGTCGACCCTAGCGATGGGCGCGGTGTGCTGGTGAAACTGACGCCCGAAGGGTGTGCATTGGCCGACAGGACCATGCCACCGCAGGCACAGGCCGAGCGCGATTTCGTGCGGATGCTCTCGCCGGAGGAGCGTCAGCAACTCGAGAACCTTCTGCGGCGTGTGCTGCTCCTTAACGCGCATTCCTGAGGGCATAATGTGTAAATAACAGGCAGGTCCACTCTACTTGCCTTTTGTTTATCTTTCACAAAAGATAAATCTAGACAGAACGATCTCCTCGTCGCAGGTTTGACCCATAAAAACCGACAACAGGGATCAAGATGAAACAGTTTGCAGTTTTCGGCGCGATTCTCGCAGCCGTTGCCACGCCGGCTCTGGCGGAGGATGTTGTGGTGGGCACGTTCGGGGGCTCGTTTGGCGAGGCGGTGGCGCAATGCCATATTGCGCCCTTCGAGAAAGCCACGGGTGATGAGGTCATCACGCAGGAAGGCAGTTCCTCGCAATTCGCCTCGATGGTGCGCGCGACCGGTGGTCACAGCGATTTCGACGTTCTTTACATCGACAATTCCTTTGCCACGCAACTGGGTTCGGAAGGGCTGGTCGAGCCGCTCGATCATGCGAAACTGTCCAATTCGGCTAAGCTCGATCCCAAGGTCTGGGGGCCTGCAGACAGCTTCGTGCAGTTCATGTGGGCCGCGACCGCTATCGCTTATAACCCCAAACTGGTGAAAACCCCGCCCACCAGCTGGAGCGCGATCTTTGATCCGGCCTATAAGGGAAAAATCGCTCTACCGGATATTTCGGGCACCTCGGGCGTGCATTTCCTGATCGCGGCGGCGCGGATGAATGGCGGCAGCATTGACAATCTTGATCCCGGATTTGAGGCAATCGCCAAGCTCGCGCCGGATGTACAAGCCTATTACACGCAGGCAGATCAGCTGATCGGCATGTTCGAGCGTGGCGAGATCGCAATGGCGCCGTGGTATAGCGACCGCACCGCCTCTGCTGCAGCCAGCGGCGTTCCGGTGAAGATCGCCTATCCCGAAGAAGGCGGGATCGGGATCAATGTGACGCTGGTGATCCCTAAAGGCGCTGCCAATCCCGAGGGCGCCTACAAGTTCATCAACGAGATACTCTCGCCCGAGGCGCAATCCTGTCTGGCCGAGAAGATGTATGAAGGCCCCGTGAACCCCGACACCAAACTCGAGGGGGCAGCCGCCGAAGCGGTGCCTACCGCAGTCTATCCGACGCTCTATTTCCCCGATCCCGAGAAGGTCGCGGCAAATGTCGGCGACTGGCGGGCGCGCTGGCAGCGCGAGATCACCCGCTAAGCCAACTTTTTTACCTTGTTTACCTTATCCCCCTGCCCGCAATCGGGCGGGCAGGGGGCGCATGACCAGAAGCCCTACGGAGACCGCCGTGTCCTCACTTTCAATCAAGAACCTCACCAAACGATATGACGATCTGACCGTCGTGAATTCGGTTTCTCTGGAGGTCGGACAAGGGGAGTTTGTTTCTCTTCTTGGGCCGTCGGGCTGCGGTAAGACGACGATTCTGCGCATGATCGCGGGGCTTCTGGACCCGAGCGGGGGGCAGATTCTGTTCGGCGATCAGGACGTGACCCACCTGCCGCCTAACAAGCGCAATATCGGGCTGGTCTTCCAGAGCTATGCGCTGTTTCCGCATCTGACGGTGCATGAGAATGTCGCTTTCGGGTTGCGCCGCCAGAAGGTCAGCGGGCGCGAGCTGGACATGCGGGTGGGAGAGGCCCTCGAGCGGGTCCGTCTGGGCCAGCATGGCGCGCGCTATCCGCGCCAGTTGTCGGGTGGTCAGCAGCAGCGCGTGGCGCTGGCCCGGTCCATCGCACCGCGCCCCTCGATCCTGCTGTTCGACGAACCGCTCTCCAATCTAGATGCACAGCTGCGCGAGGAGATGCAGATCGAGATCAAGCGCCTGCAGGCCGAGCTGAAGATCACATCGCTCTTTGTCACCCATGACCAGCATGAGGCCATGAGCCTTTCCGACCGGATCTGCCTGATGTCGGGCGGCGATATCCAGCAATTCGCGAGCCCCGAGGATGTCTATTTCCGCCCGGCCAACGGATTTGTCTCGGGCTTTGTCGGCAGTCCCAACAAGTTGTCGGGGCAGGTGCGCGGCGGTCGTGTCGCGCTTGCCCATGGGGTAGAACTGGATCTGGACCGGCCCCTGACCGAGGGCATGGCGGTATCGGTCACCCTGCGGCAGGAGGATATCCATCTCGTGCCGGGGGCCGAGGGGCCGCTTGCGGGCACGATCAGCCTGCGTATCTTCGAGGGCGCGCATGTGCAATATGTGATCGCGCTGGGGCAGGGGGTCGAGGTGCTGGCGCGGGTCAATTCGCGCGGACCATTGGCCAATCTGGTGCCTGGCACGCAGGTCGCGCTCGATATCGCCCCCGACCGGATCTTCGTGGCGCAGGCGGAGGGTGTGGCATGACGTCCTCGCGTTGGCTGGGTGCGGGGCTGGTTCTGCCGGTGACCGCGCTTCTATTGCTGTTCTTTCTGGCTCCGACCCTGTTGATGGGGTTGATGAGCCTGCGCAATTATACGGCAGGCAGCGGCATCGGTGCCGACTGGACGCTCGGCAATTATTTCTCGGTCCTGAGCGACGGCTTCTATATCGAGATCATGCTGCGGACGCTGTTTCTGGGGCTGGTGGTGACGCTGGCAACGCTGGTGCTGGGCTTCCCGCTGGCGCTGTTCATCCTGCGCGCCCGTCCTGCGGTTCAAACGGTGACGGTCCTGCTGGTGATATTCCCGCTGCTTTGCAATATCGTCGTGCGCTCCTTTGGCTGGATGGTGCTGCTCTCGCCCAATGGGGTCGTCAACGAGACACTCGAATCCTTCGGGCTGATCTCCGGTCCGCTCGATCTGATGTATAACCTGCTGGGTGTGGTGATCGGGCTGACGCAAATCTATCTGCCGTTCATGGTGCTGCTTCTGGTGCCGGCGCTACAGAACATTCCCGCCGATGTCGAAGCAGCGGCCCTCGGGCTCAAGGCGTCGCGGGGGCGGGCGTTCTTCACCATTATCGTGCCGCTGGCCTTGCCTGGTATCATCACCGGCTCGATCCTCGTCTTCGTTCTCAGCATTTCGGCGCTGGTGACCCCGCGCATGCTGGGCGGCCCGACCTACAAGGTCATGGCGACCCAGATCTATGACGAGTTCATGACCAATCTGAACTGGCCTGCAGGGGCGGCGCTTGCCTTCATCCTGACGGCGATCACGCTCGGGCTCATCTGGGGCGCAAACCGTCTGGCGGCCCGCTATACGAAAGGATTACAGGCATGATCCCGCGTAAATCCTCGCTTTTGCTGACGCTTTTCGCCCTTCTCGTGCTGGTGTTCATGAATGCGCCCACTGTCGTGGTGGTGCTGGCCTCCTTTACCAAGACGAGCTACCTCACGGTGCCACCGCAGGGCTGGACGCTCGATTGGTTTGCCGAAGTGCTGACCGATCGTGGCTATCAGCGCGCGATCTCCACCAGTCTGACACTGGCGGCAGGGGCCACGGCGCTGTCGATCCTGCTGGGGACCGCGGCGAGTTATGCGCTCCATCACCGGCTGGTGCGCGGGCGCGATCTGATCCTGTCACTGGTAATGGCGCCGCTGGTCTTTCCCGCGGTGGTGATCGGGGTGGCGCTGCTGCAGTTCATCTCCCTGATGGGGCTGCGCGGACAGTTCTGGGTCCTGATGCTCGCGCATGTTCTGATCACGCTGCCCTATGTGGTGCGCTCGGCCATGTCCTCGCTCACCGGCCTCAATCCCCAGCTCGAGGAAGCGGCCATGGTGCTCGGCTCGGACCGCTTCACCGCCTTCCGGCTGGTGACGCTGCCGCTTCTGAAACCGGGTCTGGTGGCAGGCGGGATCTTTTCCTTTGTCACCTCGCTCGACAATGTGCCGGTCACCATCTTCCTGCTGACCCCGCGCGAGACGACGCTGCCGACCAAGATTTTCGCCTCCGTCGAGCATGGCGTTGATCCCTCGATCGCGGCGGCCTCGACGCTTCTGGTGCTGGGCACCGCCATCGTTCTTGTTCTGGCCCAGAAATGGGTCTCCTTCACTCGCTTTTTCTGAATTGGAGAGATTATGAGCTTTACCTCCAAAGGCTTCCCGATGATGCTGACCTTCGATCTCGACTGCGAGACGATGTGGACCGCCCGCGACCCCGACGCCCATAAGCGCCCGATCCTTATGTCGCAGGGCGCCTATGGCTGGAAACGCGGGGTCTGGCGGGTGATGGACGTGCTCAAACGCCACGAGATCACCTCCACCTTCTTCGTGCCCGGGCAGGTCGTGGAGGCGCATCCCGAAGTGATCGAGGCGCTGCTGAAAGACGGTCACGAGATTGCCCATCACAGTCATACCCACCGCTGGATCGTGACGCTGACCCCCGAGGAAGAGCGCGAGGAGATGGAACTGGCGCAACAGGCGATCATCAAGGCCACGGGCGAGGCGCCGCGCGGCTGGCGCAGCCCGGCCGCCGAAGTGACCGATGTGACCATGGATCTGATCAAGGAATACGGGTTCTCCTACTCGTCGAATTTCTTTGATGACGATGCGCCTTATTTCCTTAAGGTGCGCGGCGCGCCCATCGATTGTGTGGAGCTGCCCTTCCGCTACATCAATACCGACAGCCCCTATTTCCAGTTCGCCAAGATCCTGCCGGGCCGCACGATCACCTCGCCGCCCCAGGTGGTGGACACATGGAGCTGGGAGTTTGACACGCTTTATGCCGAAGACCGGATGATGGTCACTGCCATGCATCCCGAATTCATCGGCCAGCCCTCGGGGGCCATCGTGCTCGACCGTTTCATCCAGCATATCCGCAAACATGATAATGTCTGGATCGACCGCTGTGACCGGATCTCCGCCGATATGGCGGCGCAGATGAAGGCTGATGCATGAGCATGTTTGCCGGATATCGCGCGGTCATCGTGGGTGGATCTGCCGGCATCGGCCGGGCGACGGCCCTGATGCTGGAGGGACGCGGCGCGCAGGTATTTGTCATTGACCGGAATGACGCTGCGCCTTTCGCCTGTGCGAGGGCCGATCTCGCCGACGCAAGCGCGGTGGAGGCCGCTATGGAGAGCGCCGCGCGCGCGCTTGGCGGGATCGATATCCTTGTCAATTCGGCAGGGATCGACCTCGAGACCCCGAGCGAGGCGGGAAATGACGACGACTGGTCGCATCTTCTTTCGGTCAATCTCTCGGGGCCTATGCGGACCGCGCGTGCGGCCTTCCCCTATCTGGCGGCGTCCGGTCATGGTGCGATTGTCAATGTGTCTTCGGGGGCGGGGCTCAAGCCCATCCCCGATCGCGCGGCCTATTGTGCGTCCAAAGCGGGTCTCGTGATGCTGTCGAAATCCTTGGCGCTGGATTGGGCCGAGGAGGGTATCCGCGTAAACACCGTCTGCCCGGGCGCGGTCCATAGCGATCTGTTCGACCAGTCATGGGCCAACGCCCCCGATCCGCAGGCAAAGCTCTCGGAGATCCGCGACCGCTATGCGCTGCGCCGGATCGCGCAGCCCGAGGAGTTGGCCGAAGCGATCGTCTTTCTTGCCGGTCCCGCCGCCTGTCATATCACCGGCTCCACGCTGGCGGTAGATGGCGGACGCACCTTCTATTGAGGCACTTTAATGCAGCGTTTCCACAACAAGACCGTGCTTGTCACCGGCGGTGCCGGTGGCATTGGCGGAGCGACAGCGCGGCGCTTTGCCGCCGAGGGCGCACGGGTGGCCGTATTCGACCTCCACCCCGCCGAAGCGCCTGCAGAGGCGCATCAGGGTTGGCTGTCGCTGGCCTTCGATGGCACTGACGGAGCGGCGCTGGCCGAAGCCGTGGCACAGGTCGAGGCCGAGTTCGGCCCGGTCGATGTCCTGTTCAACAATCTCGGTCAATCAGGGCGCGAGCGCTCTGCGCTCTTTTGCGAAAGCGAGGAGGAGGTCTGGCGCTTTGTCATGGAGATCAACCTGCTCTCCACCATGCGGGCCTGCCGTCTTATCGGGCCGCAGATGAAGATACGGGGCGCGGGGCGGATCATAAATATGTCCAGCGATGCGGCGCTCTCTGGCGATCTGCGTCTGTCGGATTACGCTGCGGCCAAGATGGGCATCGTGGGCTTTACCCGCGCGCTCGCACAGGAGCTGGCCCCGCATGGTGTGACAGTCAATGCCGTCTGTCCCGGGGCCATCGCGACCGAGGCGCATAACCGCATCCCGCGCGCGACGCTCGATGCGTTGGTGGCTGCCACGCCTGCAGGCTTCATCGCGCAGCCCGAGGAGGTTGCTGGGCTTGTGGCCTATCTCGCCTCCGCCGAGGCGCGTTTCATTACCGGACAGACGATCGCCATCAACGGCGGTCGCAACATGCTCTAGAACCGAGGACCTGATGACAGATATTGCCGATCTGAGCGCCGTGGCGCAGGCACGCGCCATTGCCGCGCGCGAGATCTCGCCGGTAGAGGCCGTGCAGGCGGCGTTTGACCGGATCGAGGCGCGCGCCGAGCTGAACGCCTTTGTGACGCTCTGCCCCGAGCGCGCGCTTGCAGAGGCCCGTGCGGCGGAGGCCCGTATCGCGAAAGGCGCGGCCCGACCTCTCGAAGGCGTGCCTTTCTCGGTCAAGGACCTGATCGCAACCGAGGGTGTGCGCACCACGCAGGGCTCGAAGATCTTTTCACAGAATGTGCCCAAGGAAGATGGCGTGTCGGTGGCGCGCGCGCGCGGGGCAGGGGGCATCCTGATCGGCAAGACCACGACTCCCGAATTCGGACATAAACCCGAAGCGACATCGCCGCTTTCGGGGCGCACGCTCCATCCGACCCATCCCGACCGCACACCGGGGGCCTCCTCTTCGGGCTCGGCGGTGGCCGTGGCGGCCGGGATGGGCCCGCTCTCCATCGGCTCCGATGGCGGGGGCTCGATCCGTATTCCGGCGGCCTGTTGCGGCATTGTCGGGCTCAAGCCCACGCTGGGTATGATCCCGCATCTGTCGCTGCCCGATCTGTTCGGCGCCAATTCCTATGTCGGGCCGATGGCGCGCGACGTGGAAGATACGGCGCTCTTCTTCGAGACGATGGCGGGTTTCGATCCGCGCGATCCCTGGGGGCAGGGGGCGCTGCCCGTGGTCAAGCCCTTCGCGGGGTTCAAGGGGCTGCGGGTCGGCTGGCTCCCCAATGGCGGTGCGCAGGTCGAGCCCGAAACCGCGGCGGCCACCCGTGCCGCCATCGACGCCATGGCGCGGGAAGGTGCCGAGATCGAGGAGATCGAGATCGATTTGCGCGCGGTGGAGCCCGCTTTCCTGACTGTGCTGCGGTCGGGGCTGTCCGCGCGGATGGGCGCGCATGTTGCGCGCCATGGTAATGATATGGATCCGAGCCTTCTGGTGCGCATCATCGAGGGGCGCGATCTTTCAGCCTTTGATATGTCGCAGGCAAGCTTCGAGCGCACCAGAACCTTTAACGCGCTGCAGGAGGTTCTGGCGCGATGCGATGTCATCGTCTCGCCCGTGCTGACCGCACCAGCCATCCCGATCACGGTCGACAGTTCGGGCGATGTGGAGATTGCGGGTAATCGCGGGCCGATCCGTGGTGCGTGGTATCCCTTCACCTATCCGCTCAACCTCACGGGCCATCCGGCGATCTCCATGCCCTGTGGCCGGACCGCGTCTGGTCTGCCCATCGGCTTGCAGATCATGGGCCCATGGTATCAGGACCGTTTCCTGTTGCAGCTCGCGGCGCAGGTCGAGACGCTTCTGGCGGTCAGTCGCGTCTGAGACGCTTTTCCCTGGGGCGCGCGCAGGCCCGCTCGAGCGCCTCTCCGGCCGTTTCTACTGGAGAGCGTTCTGCCGTGTCGGCGCGGCCCGTCGATGGGGGGACGGCATGCCTCCGGCGAGCCCGTGGCGTTTTGCACCTGTTTCTGCGGCAAAGGCGTCCTCACCGGTGGCTGCCATAGCAACGCCTGCACCCCGGGTGACCCGTTACAGCGGTGATCGGCGAGTGCGCGGGGCGCGGCCCGTGGCGCATGGTGCCTGCAAGGCAGAGCGTTCTCTGCGTATCGGTCGCGCCGTAGGTCATGCCAAGCGTTTCAGACTACCGGCGCAGCCGCTTCTCCGCCAGCATCAGCCCGTCATGGATAAGAAGCGCCAATAGGCCTGTGATCACGCCACCCTGCACGACGAATGCGGTGTTATTGGTCAGAAGTCCCGCGATGATCACCTCTCCCAGCGTACGCGCGGCCACCGTCGAGCCGATCGTGGCGGTGCCGAGCGCGATCACCACCGACAAGCGCACCCCTGTCAGGATGACCGGTGCCGCAAGGGGGAGTTCGACCGAGATCAGGCGCTGGCGAGGCGACAGCCCGATCCCGCGTGCGGCCTCCATCGTGACGGAGGGCAGGTTTTGTAGTCCCGTCACCGCGTTATCGAAAATCGGCAGAAGCCCGTAGAGGAAAAGCGCCACCAGTGTCGGCCCCGCGCCAAAGCCCATGGCAGGTACGGCGAGCGCCAGTACGGCCACCGGCGGGAAGGTCTGGCCGACATTGGCCAGCATTCTCGAAAGCGGCAGAAACCCTGCGCCCGCCTTACGCGTGACAAAGATAGCAAGCCCCACCGCGACCACCGTGGCACATCCCGAGGCCAGCGCCACGAGCCCCAGCTGGCTGAGGGTCAGTGACAGAAGCGATGCACGCTCGTAGATCACTGGCCCGCCCTGCGGGGCAAGCGGCGCCAGAAGCGGCGCGAACCACGCGGGCCGGAGCACCATCGCCAGCAAGAGCGCGTAGAGCGCGGGGCGCAGGACCCATCCGGCCTTCATGCGGGGGCCTCGGCGCGCGCGCGGATCGCGCGGAGCGTGACGACGCCTCCGCCGGTCACGGGCAGCGCCTCGCGCCCCGACCAGAGGCAGAGCGACAGCGCCTCGCGCAGGGAGGCCTCGGGGCTGACGGCTGGTCCCGTCGCCTCGCCCGCCTGCACGATCTCGGCGACCCGCATCAGGGACAGACGGCGCAGCGGACGGTCCAGCTCGCCCAGCATATCGGCCACGAAACCGCTTGCGGGATGGGCGATAATCTCGGCGGGCGGCGCATACTGGATCAACCTGCCGCCATCCATCACCGCCACCCGGTCCCCCAGCCGGATCGCCTCGTCCATATCATGGGTGACGAGAATGATCGTGGATCCCAGCTGGCGCTGGATGCGGGCCAGATCCTCCTGCGCGCGCTGGCGGATGATCGGGTCGAGCGCGCCGAATGGCTCGTCCATCAGTAGAAGATCGGGGCGCGAGGCCAGCGCACGGGCCACACCTACGCGCTGCTGCTGCCCGCCCGACAGCTCGGCCGGATAGCGGTCACGGAAGGTCTCGGGTGGCAGCGAGAAGAGATCCAGCAGCTCGTCCACCCGCGCGCGGATCTTGGCCTTGGGCCAGCCCAGGAGCCGCGGCACCGCGTCGATATTGCGCGCGACCGTGTGATGCGGGAACAGGCCGTGGCCCTGAATGGCATAGCCGATCCGGCGGCGCAGCAGATGCGGTTTCATCCTGTGGGTCGGGTCGCCATTGAGGCGGACCTCGCCGGAGCTGGGTTCCTCGAGGCGGTTGATCATGCGCAAAAGCGTGCTCTTGCCCGAGCCGGAGGTGCCCACGATGGTGGTGATCGTGCCGGTCTCGACCACCATCGAGACGGCATCCACCGCAAGATCGGGGCCGAAACGCTTGGTCAGATTGGTGATCTCGATCATTGTTCAGCCTTCTGCCGGTCGGGTGGCGGAGCGCGGGCTGGCCAGCTCGACGGCGATATCCATGACAATTGCGGCCACCAGCGCCAGCGCCACCGTGGGCAGCGCGCCCAGCAGGATCAGGTCTGTAGCGGTCTGGTTGAGGCCCTGGAACACGAACCCGCCAAAGCCCCCGCCGCCGATCAGTCCCGCAATCACCGCCAAGCCGATATTCTGCACCATGACGATACGGAGACCGGCCAGCAGCACCGGCAATCCCAGAGGCAGCTCGACCTGCCACAGGCGTTGGCGCGCGGAAAGCCCGATACCGCGTGCGGCCTCGGCCGTAGCAGGTGGCACCGCTTCGAGCCCCGCGACGGTATTGCCCACCACCGGCAGGAGCGCATAGAGCACCAACGCCACAAAGGCAGGCGCAAAGCCGATGCCCGCGATCCCCAGCCCCGCCAGAACGGGCGCGGCAGTGGCAAGCCCCGCCAGAAGCGGGATCATGATCCCGAACATCGCAAGCGAGGGGATGGTCTGCAAAAACCCTAGCATCGGCAGAAGGAGCCGCCGGAGCCCCGCATGGCGATGGCACAGGAGCCCCAACGGGAAGCCGAGAGAGCTGGCCACCACAAGCGAGCCGAGCGCCAGTTGCAAATGGCGCAGGAGCGCCTGCCAGAATGCGGCAGATCTTGCGCTATATTCCTGCGCGATGGACAGACCCGCAAGCCAGCCAGAGGAGAGCACCGTGGCCACCGCCACGCCGCCCGCAACGAGCAGGAGCGCGCGCATCAGGGCGCGCGGACGCATTGCGTTGAGCGCATCGACCATCAGGAGGGCAAAGACCGCCAGTAATCCCCAGACCCCCGCGGCAGGCCCGCTGCGCGCATAATCACCGGCATCGGCCAGCAGATCGGCGCTGCCTTGCGAGACTGCCCAGACAAGACACCCAAGCCCCAGCGCCCCGCCTGCAAGCCGCAGGGCAGGGCGCGGTGACAGCCCCGCAACAAGCGCCAGAGCCATCCCGGATGTTGCCCCCCAGAGCCCTAGCGTCCAAAGGCGCACGCCCTCACCCGCCACGATACGATTGGCCGCGATGGTCATGAAGGGCAGACAGAGCAGCCCGCCACCGGCAAGCGCGAAGACCAGACCGGCGGGAGAGACCCGCGCCATGGCCTTAGCCCAGCACACCCGTCTGGGTCAGATAGTCGCGCGCCACGGCCTCGGCCGGCTCGCCCCCCACCTGAATACGGCCGTTGAGCTTTTGCAGCGTTGTCATGTCCAGCTTGTCGAAGATCGGGTTCAGGATCCCGGGGATCGAGGGATAGTCGTCGAGCACCTCGGTGCGGAGGATCGGGGTGGGCTCGTAGACGGGCTGCACGCCCTTGTCATCCGTCATCACGACAAGCCCCGTGGCCCCCACGCCGCCATCGGTGCCATAGACCATGGCCGCATTGACGCCCGAGGTGCCGCGGGCCGCCGCCTGAATGGTCGCCGCCGTATCACCGCCCGACAGGATTACCGTCTGGTCGGGCGTCAGGGTGAAGCCATAGGTCGTCTGCATCGCGGGCAACACGCCGGGCGAGGAGACGAATTCGGTCGAGGCGGCCAGTTTGACCTCGCCGCCATCCGCGACCCATGCCCCGAAATCGCTCATGCTCGCCAGATCGTTGGCTTGCGCCACAGGGCCCGTGACCGCGATGGCCCATGTGTTGTTGGCGGGCGCGCTGTCGAGCCAGGTGATGCCATCGGGCGCATCAAGCTCGGCGGCACGGTCATGGGCCGAAGCCGGATCCTTCCAGACATCGCTGCCCGCCTCGTTATGGAAGAAGGCCGCATTGCCGGTATATTCGGGATAAATATCGATCTGGCCGGCCTTGATCGCCTCGCGCACGATCTGGGTGCCGCCCAGTTGCAGGCGCCGCTCGACGGGCAATCCCGCATTCTCGAGCGCGAGCGCGATGATATTGCCCAAGAGCCCGCCCTCGGTGTCGATCTTCGAGGAGACCGTGATATCGGCCTGCGCGGTGGAGGTGAAGCCTGCCACAAGCGCGGCGGCAACGAAGAATTTGGACGTCATGAGTGGCTCCTACGCCTGAGGTCGATGGGGCGGTGGGTCAGGGCATATCGCGCCCGGCTCACAGGTAATTGTAGGAACCATGCGCGGTTTTCCAAGCGATCTGCCGGAAAAAAGCCTCACCGCCGTGGCGGTAGGGGCGTAGGCGTTGCTGGAAAAGGCACCGTTAGCGGCCCTGCGCGTCAGATCTGGCACACATAGCGATCAGCGCCATGGCGATGATGACCACGCCATAGCCGATGGTGGTCGTGGTCAGCCCGAATGTGCTGACGAGGGCACCGGCGATGACCACGGGCACGCCGAAGGCCAGATAGCTGAGCGTGAAGATGGCCGCGAAAAGCTCACCCCGCTCATGGGGTTCGGCCAGCGGTGCCAGCGAGCGGACCGCGCCATAAAAACAGGTGCCGAACCCGATCCCCGCAAAGGGCAGCGCCACGAGATAAGCCCAGAGACTGCCCTGTTGTACCGCAATCAGCGTCAGGAGTGTGCCCGAAGCCAGTGCCACGATCCCCAGACGCAGGGTCGCGGAGGCCGAGATATGCCGTGCAAAGAAGCAGGCTGCGGCGCCGGTTCCGGCCAGCGCGGTGACGACGGCCCCCTGTTCCAGCCCGTGGGTCAGGCCGAAGACATGGCTCGAGATCGATACGCCGAGCGAGAGGTAGAACCCGCCCGTGGCCCATGTGGCAAAGAGGGCAGGGGCCACGCGCCAGAAGACGGGCCGCGCGTTGTCCGGTATCCGCACACGCGGGCGCAGCGCGGAGACAAGGCCTTCATGGCGTGGCGAGGTTTCGGGCCAGAGCCAGACGCCTGCGGCAAAGAGCACGCTGATCAGCGCAAGCCCGATGAAGAACGGATGCAGCGCCAGCGAGGACATATCGATCGCCCCTCCTGCCAGCAGCGCGCCAAGTGCAAGCCCCGCAAGCGGCAGCGTCGAATTGCAGATCGCGGCAAGGCCGGGCCTGTCGGTGGGTTCCAGATCGACGATGGCCGCAGAGAGGGTCGAAAGAAGCAATCCGCCCGCCACCCCCTGCAGGGCACGGGCCAGTACGAGCCCGCCCACGCTATGGGCCTGCGAGAAGATCAGCGCGAAGACCGCCAGAAGCAGGAAGCCCAACGAGAGCATCGGTCTGCGGCCGAGATGGTCGGAGGCCGAGCCGAAGGTCAACAGGGTCGCCAGAAGCGTGATCGCATAGATGGCGAAAATACCGGTGAGAACCACAGGCGAGAACCCGATCTGGGCCTGAAGTTGGGGGTAGAATGGCGAGGGAGCACTGGCGCTGGCCATAACGAGCGCGCTGCCGAGTGCCGCGAGGGTAAAGCTTGCCGGTCTGGCAAGGGGCTGGCGGATGGCAAACATGGGGGCTCCTTGGTTCGAATCTCTTCGAACCTTACCTAGGTTGCATCCTTCGATGGTTCAACTATATTCGAACCATGAGTGAGACACCGACAGATCTACCCCATCCCGCCAAGGACGAGCTGCGCCTCGAGACCGTTCTGTTCGCGCTGAGCGATCCGGCACGTCTCGATATCGTGCGGCAACTGGCCGATGGTCCGCTCGAGATGGCGCGGTGTCATCTGACGGACCCCGATATCCCCAAATCGACCAAATCGCATCTGATGAAGGTGCTGCGCGAGGCGGGCATCATTCTCAACTTGCCCAAAGGGCGCGGGCGCGTCCTGTCGATCCGGCGCGAGGAGCTTGACGAACGCTTCCCCGGCTTGCTCGATGCGGTGCTGAACGCGCCCTGAGTCAGCCTATTCCAGCGGCAGCCCCACATAGTTCTCGGCAATCGAGCGCGATGCGGCCTCGGAGCCCGCGATATAGTGGAAATCGGCCTGCTGCATGCGCTTCTCGAAGGGGCTGCCTCCGGGGAACTGGTGCATCAGCGTGGAGAGCTGCCACGAGAAACGCTCGCATTTCCAGACGCGGTCGAGCGCCTTTGCCGAATAGGCCTCAAGCCGCGTGTCATCGCCCTCGTAATGCGCAACGAAGGCCCGCGACAGCAGCCGCACATCCGCCACGGCGGCATTGAGCCCCTTGGCGCCGGTGGGCGGCACGATATGGGCCGCATCGCCGGCAAGAAAGAGCGCGCCATACCGCATCGGTTCGGCGACGAAGGAACGCAGGGGGGCGATGGATTTTTCAAAAGACGGGCCGGTGCGCAGCCCGTCGGCCGCAGGCCCCAGACGGTTGGAGAATTCCTCCCAGAACCGGTCATCGGACCAGTCCTCCACCCGATCCGACAGATCGCATTGCACATAATAGCGCGAGCGCGTCTGCGAGCGCATGGAGGCCAGCGCGAAGCCGCGCGCATGGTTGGCATAGATCAGTTCATGCGCGACGGGCGGTTGGTCGACCAGGATCCCCAGCCAGCCGAACGGGTAGACGCGCTCGTAGGTCTTGAGAATATCGGCCGGGATCGCCTGCCGCGAGACACCGTGATAGCCGTCGCAGCCCGCGATGAAATCACAAGAGACCTCATATCGGTTGCCGTTCTGGGTGAAGCCGACACTGGGGTCGCCGCTTTTGAGCCCGTCGAGGGTCACATCCTCCACATTATAATAGAAAATCTGCCCCTCTTCGGTCCGCTTGTCGAAGAGATCCCTGGTGATTTCGGTCTGGCCATAGACCATGACCTGCTGACCGGTCAGCCCCTTCAGGTCGATCCGGTGACGCTCACCCTCGAAGGCCAGCTCGAACCCGTCATGGGCGATGCCCTCGCGGTGGAGCCGCTCGGCTACGCCCGCCTCCTCGAGTGTGGTCACCGTGCCCCATTCAAGGATACCGGCACGAATGCGGCCCTCGATATAGGCGCGGTCCTTGCGGTCGAGAACGATGGTATCGACGCCCGCATTGGCCAGAAGCTGGGCCAGCAGAAGGCCACTCGGCCCCGCGCCGATGATGCAGATTTGGGTTTTGATCGTGTTCATGGGGAGACCTCAGAATAGTCGGGTCAGCGCCAGCGACAGGCCGGGCACAAGCACCAGCAGGCCGACACGGACCAGTTCGATGGCGAAGAAAGGCGCGACACCTGCAAAAATGCGGGTGATTGGCGTCTGCGGAGAGAAGGATTTTATGACAAACACATTCATGCCAACGGGCGGGGTAATCAGCCCCAACTCGACGACAATCAGCGCAAGGATGCCGAACCATATCTTCAGATCGGCATTGCCCATGCCGAAGGCGGCGGTTTCGGCGGTGATGTAATCTCCGCCATTCAGCTCGACGAGCACCGGCCAGAAGAAAGGCACCACCACGAGGATCATCGACAGGCTCTCCATGAAACAGCCGAGGATGATCAGCGCCACCAGCATCGCCACAAGGATCACATAGGGATCGAGCGTGGAGGCCGCCGCCCAGTCCGAGAGCGCCGATGGCAGCCCCGTGCGGGCAAAGAACCCCTTCAGGATATCCGCCGAGAAGAGGATGAAATAGATCATCGCGGCGGTTTTGGCTGTGGCAAGTAGCGCGTCCTTCAGCCGTGCCCATGTCAGCCCGTCCTCGTCCGAGAACCGCCGCAACACGAGCCCGTAGACAAGGATCAGGAACACCCCGATCGCGGCCGCCGGTGTCGGCGTGAAGAGCCCCATGCCGAGGCCGAGAATGATCGTGCCGAAGATCGCGGCCACAGGGGCCAGTCTGTGGATCGCGTGGCGCACCTGCGCGGCAGGGATCTCGGTCAGTGGGGGCACAAGCGCGGGGTTGCGGGCGATGCGCAGGCGGATCACCACCAGAAACAGCACCACTGCCATAAGACCCGGCAGGATCGCTGCGCGGAACATCTCGAGGATCGACGCCTCGACCACGATGGCATAGATTACCAGCGCCACCGAGGGCGGGATCAGGATGCCCAGCGTGCCGCCGGCCGCCAGAACGCCGGTCGCCAGACCCTCGTCATATTTCAGCCGCCGCAATTCCGGCAGGGCTACGCGTGACATGGTCGAGGCGGTGGCGATGGAGGAGCCGCTGACTGCGCCGAAGCCGCCACAGGCAAGGATCGTGGCCATTGCGACCCCGCCACGGATCCGGCGGGTGAGCACCGCCAACCCTTGGAACAGATCACGCGACAGGCCGGTTTCGGCGGCGAGATAGCCCATCAGCACGAAGAGCGGCACGACCGAGAGATCGTAATTGGCCACCGAGTTCCACAGCGCGGTCTTGAACTGTTTCAGATAGGGCGCGAATTTTACAAAGGGTGAGGCGAGGCTCAGTGCATAGGTGCCGATGATGCCCGTCAGCAGCATAGCCAGCGCCACCGGAATGCGGAGCAGGATCAGGGCGAAGAGCCCCCCCAGCCCCAGAAGGCCGATCAATTCAGGCGCCATGGGGCATCTCCGGTGCAAAGGTTTCCATCAAAGCCGCCAGTGCCCAGAGCAGGCAGGAGATCACGGCCGTGGGCATGAAGATCCAGACAGGCCAGCCCAAAACGGCGGTTTCCACATTGTCGCCGCGGGTTTCCAGCGTGCCCAGCACCAGCATATAGGCCATCCAGAGTGCGATGGCCGTAACCACCAGCCCCGAGAAAAGCGTGACCAGCCGGTTGGCCCAGCGGGGCGCCTTGTCCATGAAGACATCGACCGCCGCATGGCCGTGATGGAGCTGGCAATAGGGGAACATTGCAAGCCCTGCGACGCCGGCCAGCATGCTCACGCCATCCTCGTAGCCCGACAGTCCCGCGACATCGCCGCCCCAGAGCCCCGCGATCGTATCGGCCAGAAAACCGGCTGCATTGAGAGCCGTCGCGCCAACAATGACGAGCAGCACGAGGCCGCCCGTCACTGCCCAAGCCGCGATGACCCCGTGGAAAAGGGATCTCTTGGTCATGGGTTACTCGCTATGGCTTGCAACGGCAGTTCTGGCTTTTTCGATCAGCGCGTCACCGTCGATCCCCAGCCCGTCGGCCTCCTTGGTCCAGCGGGCGGCGACGGCGGAGAAGGGGGAGTCGAACTCGGCCGAGGCTTCGGGCGAGAGCGCGATGACGCTGTTGCCAGCCTCTTCGGCCATCTTCACGCCAACCGGCTCGATCTCGTTCCATGCCACGCCCATCTCCTCGGCCAGTGCCGCGCCGGAATGGTCATCAATCACTTTCTGCAGATCGGGCGGGAGCGATGCCCATGCGTCCTTGTTCATCGCGAAAAGGAAAGTCGAGGTGCCGAAACGGTGCCCCTGATCCAGCTCGACCGTGGTCTCGGTCAGCTCCGACAGGCCCAGCGGAATGGCCACCTCGAAGGGCACCAGCGCGCCATCCACAACCTTTTTCGAGAGGGCTTGCGGCAGGGCGGGCACGGGCATCGCCACCGGTTCGGCGCCCAGCTCCTCGAGCACCCAGGCTCCGGTGCGCGACGGGCTGCGGACCTTCAGCCCCTTGAACCCCGCGACCCCGTCGATGGAACCACTTGCCAGATGCAGCGCGTTGCCGGCATGCACATGCACGAGGATCGGATGCACATCTTTGAAATCCTCGGCCAGATCGCCCATCATGTCCTGAATGGCCAGATTGGTCGCGCGGGCATCGCCGCCATGGACATCGGGTAGCTCGAAGACCTCGAGACGCGGGAAGGTGCCGGGCGTATAGCCGGGCAGGGTCCATGCCAGATCGACCACCCCGTCACGCACCTGCGAATAAAGCTCGGGCGGCGCCCCTCCAAGCGCCATCGACGGAAAGATCTCGAAATGGATGCGCCCGCCGGAGGCCTCTTCCACCGATTTCGCCCATGGCTCGAGCAGAAGCGTCTGCACGGGGGCCTTGGGGCTGAGAAAATGGTGGATCGAAAACTGGAAGTCCTGCGCCTGTGCTCCGGCGGCCATCAGCGCGCCAAAAGCCGTCGCCAGACCCAATGCGGGTAGACGTGATAGTTTCATGGTTCTCCTCCCATAAATATGGATCAAGGATCGCCCTTTTTGCGGCCCTGTTGGAATGGACGCGGCGCACAAAGATTTGTATTATCCGATCAATCTGGACCTTGAGCGGGGAAGCGGAGGCTGTCATGTCGCGGATGATCCCGATCTATGAACTCTATGGCGAGTTGCTCTCGGGAGCGTTTACCGACCCGATCCATCACGAGACGATCTTCGAGCGTTCGAGCCAGAATGACTGGACGATCCGGCTCCACCGCCATGCGAAACTCGTGCAGGTCTTTTTGTTCCGCACGGCGGGAGTGCGGCTGCGGATTGGCGAGCTGGAGTATCACAGTAGCACGCCGCTGGTGCTGCTGGTGCCGCCCGAGACGCCGCACGGGTTCCGCTTCCCCGAGGCGATCGACGGGGATGTGCTTTCCATCCCCGTGGCCGAGATCGCGCCGCCGGTGCTCGACAAGCTCCGGCAGGTTATGCAGGTCTCGGGCGGGATCCTGACCGGCCCCGCTGCGCAGCGTTTCGAGGCGATCGATATGTTGTTGCGCCAGATCAGGGATGTCTACCACTCGATCGGCAGCGAGCGGGCGGCGCTTCTGGGGGCATTGACCCAAGCAACGCTCCTGTCGCTGATCGGGGAGTTGCGCCGGATCGCGCCGGTCGGCGGCACCGCGTTCCATAGCGAGATGAACCGTCACGAGCTGCAGGCGCAGGCATTTTGCGAGCTGGTCGAGGCGCATTTTACCCGGAGCATGCCGATCCCCGACTACGCCCGCGCCATGGCCGTCTCGCCGCCGCATCTGACACGCGTATGCCGGCGTATCCTCGGCACCTCGCCCAACGAGCTGATCCGCAAGCGCCGGATGCTGGAGGCCAAGCGCCTCTTGGCCTATACGCGGCTCTCGGTGCAGGATGTGGCGCAGCGTTCGGGCTTTGCCGATATCACCTATTTCAGCCGCACATTCACCAAGACCATAGGGATGACCCCGAATGCGTTCCGGCGCAGTGGCGAGGGGCGCCCCTGATGGATCGGGGCGGGTGGCGGCCCGATGGGCTACCACTTATCCGGGGTAGTCAGCACTGATCCTGCGCCTGCGCGGAGGTCGTGCACAGTGTGTCCTCGAACCAGTCACACAGATCCCCCACGACCTCTTCCGAGATCCAGTGACCCAGACCCTCATAGATCCGCAGACCGGCGTTCGGAATGCGCGCGGCCGCCTGCTGGCCCAATTGCAAGGGAAGGCAGGGATCGGTTGTCCCATGGACCACAAGCGCCGGCAGGTCGAGCCGGCCCAGACCGCTCACCCAATCGGGGCTGTCGGTGATGGCCATGGCCTGTCGCAGGTAGCCGCCGCCATCGCCCCCGCCCAGATCGGACCGGTCGAGCAGCGCCTTCGCCCCCGCCCGCGTCCGCGGATCATCGGCAAGCATCGTTCCGCCCGAATAATATTCGGCGCTCTCGCAATAGGTCTGCATTTGTCCGTCGCGATCGGCGGGTAGCAAAAAGAAACGCTCGATCATCACGGTGTTCTCGGGGGTGCCTTCGGCCACCGGCTCGCCATCCGCGCTCGACAGCGACACAAGCGCCGTCACCCGCCCGGGGGCCTGCATCGCGACATGCTGCGCGATCATGCCGCCCATCGAGAAACCTGCACAGGCAAAGCGCCCGATGCCCAGATGATCGGCCAGCGCCAGCACATCATCGGCCATATCGCTAAGGTGATAGGGGGCAGCTATGGCATGGCGGCTGATCCAGCGAAACCCCTCGGGCACCTGCGCAAAGGGCTGTCCCATCCGCTGCGAGAGGCCCATATCGCGATTGTCGGGCCGGATCACGCGGAAGTTCCGGGCCAAACCTGCGACCAGTGTTTCGGGCCATTCCGTCAGTTGCATCCCGAGGCCGGTGACCAGAAAGATGGCAGGCGCATCGGCAGGGCCGTCCATGCGGTAGCACAGACGGACCCCGTTGACCTGCGCGAAACGGTCTGCCGCCTCGCTCACAGCCCGAGCCCTTCCCTGACGGCCGGCAATGCGGGGTTGCCGTCGCGGGTGGTTACGCCCGCCAGCCAGCCCTCCAGCATATCGCTATGCTCGCCGAGCAGCTTGCGGGCCGCATCGGTCGGTGACATGCCGTCATTGAGGATATAGCCCATGCCGATATTCTCCATATCGACCGTGAACTTGAGCTGCGAGAGCAGCTTGCCGGTATTGGGGCATTCCTCCGCATAGTCTTTGCGGAACTGTGTATGAACAGTGGCACCACCAAAATCGGGGCCGTAGAACTTGTCACCGCCCGTCAGGTAGCGCATGTCGAACTCCGCATTCATCGGATGCGGCGCCCAGCCCATGAACACGATCCATTTGCCGCGTTTCACATCGCTTTCCACCTGCGCGAGCATGCCCTGCTCGGAGCTTTCGACGATCTGCCAGTCCTCAAGACCGAAGCCACCATTGTCGCGCGCGTCGATCATGCTGTCATTCGATCCCGGCGAGAGGCCGTAGAGCTTGTGGTCGAATTCGTCGCCATGCGCGGCGATATCGGCGAAATCATGCACGCCCGCCTCATAGACATAGGATGGCACGGCCCAGGTATATTTGGCGCCCTCGAGATTCTGGGTGACCGTCACGACCGAGCCATCTTCCTTGAACGGCTTGTAATACTGCACCATCGCCGGATCCCAGTATCCGAGGAAGGCATCGACATCCTTCTTGGCCATGAACTGGTAGATGATCGGGATGCTCAGCAGCTCGACATTGGCACTATAGCCCAGCTGTTCGAGAAGAACCTGCGCGATGCCCGAGGTCAGGGCCGTATCGGTCCAGCCCGGCTCGGCGAGCTGGACCTTGCTGCAATCGGCTTGTGCAAAAGTGGCGGAGGCAAGGAAAGCGCTGGCAGCGAGCGCCGCTCTGGCGGTCATCATATTCGTATATCCTATCCTGTGGTCTATAAGCTGACTCTGCGGTCAATATACGCATTGTTAAGATAAGTTGACCTGTCGGTCAATCTACTCTACCGAAAACGTCCCGAGATAAGAAGGAGGGCTGCTTTTGGGACGCAGACCGTTATCGCAGATCCGGCGCCGCGAATTTGCCCGAGCCGCGCATCAATGCCTTGCGCGTTACGGCATGGCGGGCACGACGCTCGCGCGCGTGGCAGAGGAGGCGGGGGTCTCGAAAGCCAGTGTGCTGCATTATTTCGGCAATAAGGACGATCTGCTCGAGGCGGCCTTGCGTCATGGCAACAGCGCCCTGCGTGACGAGGTTTCGGCGCTGATGAAAGTGGCGCGAAATCCGTGGCAGCGGATCTATGCGGTGGTCGAAGCCAACCTCTCGCCCCGTGCGTTCCGCCCCTCGATCGCGCAGGGCTGGATGTCGCTCAGCGCGGCCGTGCCCTATAACCGGCAATACCAGCGGATCCAGACGGTGATCTATGCCCGCACCCGCAGCAATCTGATCGGTCCGCTGCGCAGCCTGTCCGAGGCGCAGACCGCCGAAGGCATGACCGATGCGCTGATTTCCGTAATAGATGGTGTCTGGATGCGGTGCGGATTGAGCCTCGGCGGGATGACGGTAAAGGACGCCCGTGACCAGATCGAACTTCTTCTCGACGCGCGCTTTGCGGATACGCCCGAGCGCCGTGCCGCGCGCCAATGCATGGCCGAGGCCTGCCGTGTGCTGATGCTGTCCAAGGGGATCACGGACTGATGGGGGCGGTTCTGCCGCCCGTCAGCTCCTGAACCGCAGCCGGTCGATCAGCAACCTCAGGGCCGAGCTGAGGTTGTGCCGGCCCATATAGCACAGGTGATAGCCCGCAAAGGCCGGACAGAACTCCGCGAGCACACGCCGCAGCTCTCCGGTCGCGAGATCGGCGCGGACCTCCGGAAGCGGCAGGAAGCCGATGCCGTGGCCGGCGCGCACGGCCTCGCGCACCAGAGCCGGATCGTTGAGGATGAATGGGCCGGTCAGCTTTTTCACGATCTCGGTGCCATCCGCCTCGAATTCCCAGTCATAGACAGGGCCATCGGCACGGTGACGCATCAGAAGGCAGTCATGCTCTTCCAGATCGTCGGGATGGAGGGGGGTGCCGCGGCGTGAAAGATAATCGGGCGCGGCCACGGCGGCCATTTCCAGCGGGGGCCCGACCGGCA
This sequence comes from Thioclava sp. GXIMD2076, assembly GCF_037949795.1. Lineage (NCBI taxonomy): Bacteria > Pseudomonadati > Pseudomonadota > Alphaproteobacteria > Rhodobacterales > Paracoccaceae > Thioclava > Thioclava sp. GXIMD2076. The sequence continues at coordinate 254,811 of NZ_CP149934.1, read as the reverse complement.
CCGCGATCATATCGGGGCTCAGATGCTCGCCTAGCCGGATTGCGCAATCGAAGCGGTCCTCGGCCAGATCGGAGAGCCGTCCGTCGCTGCTGATCTCGATCCGCACCTCGGGATAGTCGCGCACCAGCTGCGAGACCACCGGCCAGAGGTAATCGCGCGTGGCAGGCGCGCTCGAGGTCACGCGCACCAGCCCCGAGGGGCGCTCGCCCAAGGTGCGGATCTCCTCGATCCGGTTGCCCAGCTGCGCGAAGCTTGGCGCGAGCGCCGCCAGAAGCTGTGCCCCCGCATCGGTGGGCGTCACCTTGCGCGCGCTACGGTTCAGCAGCCGAATGCCGATCCGGTCCTCGAGCCGCCGGATCGTATGGCTGACGGCGGATTGCGAGATGCCCAGCCGGTGTCCGGCGCGGGTGAAATTGCCCTCCTCGCTGACGGCCAGAAGGGTCGAGAGATCTCCGAGCAGTTCGCGGTCCATGAATATCTCCTGAAGTTCGGTCGTGCTGTGACCAGTTTGTCAGATGTTCTAGCGCAAATCTTGCACGAATTCATGAATCCAATTCATGGGACAGATGCCTAATGGCGGTCTTATCCAGCGGTCCGGATCGCGCCAGATTGGGGGCAGAGCGAATATGATGATGGAGTTTCCCATGACCGAGCAGACAGATCCCGCAGATCCCGCCCGTCGCGACCTTCTTCTGGGGGCGGGCATCGGGGCCGCAGCCCTGGGTATGCTCACCCTGAGTGCCGAGGCCCTGCTGGCGCAGGCCACGCCCGAATGGGACAAGACCTTCCCCCGAAGCGCGCGTGTCGATCACCGCAAGGTCGCCTTTACCAACCGCTACGGCATCGCGTTGGTGGGCGATCTCTACCTGCCAAAGGAGAACCGTGGAGCGCTGCCTGCCCTTGCCATCGCCGGTCCTTTCGGCGCGGTCAAGGAACAGGCGGCAGGCCTTTACGCGCAGGAGATGGCCGAGCGCGGATTTGCGGCGCTGGCCTTCGACCCGTCCTATATCGGCGAGAGCGGCGGTGTGCCGCGCTATGTGGCCTCGCCCGATATCAATACCGAGGATTTCATGGCGGCGGTCGATTTTCTCGGTCTCGAGGCGGGGATCGACCGCGAGCGGATCGGGATGATCGGCATCTGCGGCTTTGGCGGCATGGCGCTGAATGCGGCCGCCCCCGACAAGCGGGTAAAGGCGGTGGCGGTGACCTCCATGTATGACATGAGCCGCGTGATGGCGCATGGTTATAACGATGCGATGAGCGGCGAGGCGCGTCAGGCCGCCCTCGAGGCGATGAGCCGCCAGCGCTGGGAGGATGCGGCCTCGGAGGCGGCGCCGGAACGGGCGGGCGGATTGCCCGACAGTCTGGAAGGGATCGATAATCCGGTCATCGCCATGTATCATGGCTATTACAAGACGGATCGGGGCTATCATCCGCGCGCGCTCAACTCGAATGGCGGCTGGAACACCACCTCGCCCCTGTCCTTCATGAATATGCCACAGCTGACCTATCTCGACGAGATCTCGCCGCGTCCGGCGCTGATTATCGCGGGCTCGGAGGCGCATTCGCGCTATTTCAGCGCAGATGCCTATGCGCGGGCGGCCGAACCGAAGGAATTGGTGATCATCGAGGGCGCAGATCACGTCGACCTCTATGACCGCAAGGAGATCATTCCCTTCGACCGGCTTCAGGGTTTCTTCGAGACCCATCTGGCCTGAGCGCCCTCCGCTTGCCTTCCCCGCAGGCTGGCCGCAACTATGCAGGGCACGCCCCGCCGCAACACAGCGGGCAGCCCTATCCGGTGGAGCGGTTTTCCGCGCCATCCAACCCGAGGAGACAACCATGAAAATCATCCGCGCAGGCAGCACGCCCTCCGCTCCGGGCCCCGAGGCCTATTTCACCGGCACCGTGCGCATCGACCCGATGTTCCAAGCCGACGCACCGGGCCGCACGAGCGGTGCCCATGTCACGTTCGAGCCCGGCGCGCGAACCGCATGGCACACCCATCCCGCAGGCCAGACCATCATCATCACCTTCGGGCGCGGGCGGGTCCAGCGCGAGGGCGGGCCGGTCGAGGAGGTGAGCACCGGCGATGTGGTCTTTTTCCCAGCAGGGGAGAAACACTGGCATGGGGCAGCACCGCAAACCGCCATGTCCCATATTGCCGTGCAGGAGAGTATCGACGGCTCCCCCGTGACATGGCTCGAGAAGGTGAGCGATACCGATTACGGTGCCTGATCGCGGTAGGCACGGGGAGCGCGGATTTCTGGTGGCTGTTCCTTGTCATCCACCCGCGCCGCGCGGGCATCTTCCATCCGGCAAAAGCTGAGGACCGCCTCCCCGAGGTGGAAGACGGGCACGGTTATGCGGCGCCTTGCGGGAAAGAATGCGAGCAGTTCTGCGGAGGGCGCGAAGACGAGCGCCCCCCCCGAGGGCCGCGCGGCGAGCCGGATCGCATCGAATTCAAGCACCCGCCCGACACTTGGATAGACCGCCTTGTAGACGCTTTCCTTGGCCGAGAAGACCGCAGCCGCCTGCCAGAGCAATGCATCGCTGCCATGATCGAGGAGCGCACGTTCGGACGGGCCCAACGCGACCGAGAGGATGTCTTGCGCGGTCTGCCACTCCGGCACGCCTTCGATATCGACCCCCCAATGGCAGCCGGTCCCGCGATGGAGCAGACAGAGCGTGAATGGCCCCCAATGGCTGAGGCTGCCCCGCGTGCCCGGAGGCCAGTCGCGGGGCGCGCGGGGCCGGCAGGGCACGCGGCTCGCGGGCAGGCCGAGTGCCTGTTGGCCCTGCGCCACGAGCCTGTCGGCACGCAGATGCGCGGGACCGTCATCATGGCCTGTCAGTAGAATGGTCATGGAATCGGGGCGGCACAGGAGCCTGTCGGCATGTCGCGGCAGGCGCATGGGTCAATGCTCCGGCCGCTGCGGCTCGAGCACGTCCTGTAGCTGGGCATGGACACGGGCGATGATCGCATTGATGCGGGCGGGCGAAAGACCCTCGCGCGTGGCCAGATCGCGCTGTCGTATCCCGCCCAGCCTGTGGTCCAGAAAGATGCTCCGGTCGCGGTCCGGCACGCGGGCCAAACCTTGCTCCAGGAGATCCAGGCGCTGACGGTCGAGCAATAACCGCTCGGGATCGGCCTGCGGGCAGGGCAGTTCGGTGACCGGCTCCGCTCCCGGTTGGCGCTTCGTGCGGCGATACTGGTCGATGGCGAGATTGCGGACCATGCAGCCAAGCCATGCTTGCGGACGGGCGATCTGCTCGCGCCGCAACGGACAGTCGAGGCAGCGCAGCGCCGCTTCCTGCAGGACATCCTCGGCCTGATCGCGGTTTCCCAGCACGCGCATGGCCTGACATAGAAGCCGTTCGCGTCGTGACTGTAGCGTATCGAGCAGATCCGCCCGCAGGGCGGTATCGGGCAAGGAAGGGGGAGCAGCAACGGGCATGGCATCACCTGACAAGGGGAGGGGTCATCTGCCGGGCGCGTCGCTGAGTAGATGGGCCAGACCTAGCACGGGCGGTGTTTTACAGACAAGGCTCTCCACAAGTCAGGCGACGCTCTGACGCTGCGGCATGGGCAGGAGGCCGCCGGATGCGGCCTCCCCTCCCACTCACTCGGCGGCGAGGCTGTGGCGGCGCGCCTGCGCCAGCCCGATCAGGCTCTGTGCCAGCTCGTCCGCGCGCAGCGCCAGCACCGACAGGAGCGTATCGCTCAGGCCATGGGTGCTCTCGCTGAACCCCTGCACGAAAATGCCGGGGGCAAAGCCGTTTTCCATCGGTAGGCGATAGCTCCGGTCGGGCAGATCGCCCGTCCAATGCGGCGCCAGATCGCCCAGCAACCGCCCGTCGATCCGGCGCTCGAACCCGGTGGCGAGGATCACCAGATCGGCGGCGATCTCCTTGGGCCCCTGTGGCCCCGCAAATGCCAGCACCACGCCGTTTTGCCGCCTATGGGCGCCGGTGAGCCGCTGCTCGGGATGCACGCCCAGACGGTCCTCGCCGGTGACGCTCTGCTCGTAGAGCCGGTCATAGAGCCGCTCGATCAGATCGGCATCGGCCACCGAATAATTGGTGGCGGCCAGCGCCCTGAGGGTCTCGTGCCGCTCTGTCTCGGAGCGGGCATGGAACCGGTCGGTGCCTGCGGGGTCGAAGATCTCGTTGACGAAAGGCGTATCGTCGGACGGCCGCAGGGCGGTCGCGCGCAGCACCAGATCGATCCTGGGCGCTTCGGGGCGGCTGGCCAGATCATCGAAGATCTCGGCCCCGCTCTGGCCGCCGCCGATCACCGCCACCCGCATGCCGGGCTTCAGGCGGGGCAAAGCGCGGGACAGGTAATCGCGTGAATGGATGACACGCGGATCATCGCGCAGGACCTCGAGTGCGGCTGGCCAGCGCGGCTGGCCACCGGGCGCGAGGATGAGATTGCGCGCCGTCTCGGCCCATTGCCGCCCCTGACGGTCCTCGGCAATCACCGAGACCGCGTCGATCCGCCCATGGCGCTTCACGGGGGCAAGCCCCACCACCTTGCGGTCATAGGTGCAGACAGGAAGCTGGCCCGCCACCCATGCCAGATAGTCATTGAACTCGACACGGCTGGGGAAGAAGGTCTTGCGGTTGATGAACCGCCCGAGCCGCCCCTTGGCATGCAGATAGGCCACGAAGGAAAACGCGCTTTGCGGATTGCGCTGACTGACCAGATCCTTGAGGAAGGAGACCTGCATATCGGCGCCTTCAATCATCATTTCAGGATGCCACGCGAATTGCGGGCGCGCTTCGAGAAAACGGGTGCGCAGCCCCGCACCCCGCTCGTGCAACGCCACGGCAAGCGCGAGGTTCGAGGGGCCGAAGCCCATGCCGATCAGATCGAATTCACTATCGTGAGAAGTCATTACCAGTCTCCTTTATCCAGAAGGCGCGCGGCCGATAGCCGGAGCGGCTGGCCGTCTGTGGGCGCGGGGCGCGCCCATGCGCGGGTCTCGAAGAAATGCTGGCGGTCGAGGGCAACGAGGCTGGCACGTTTATGGGGGAAGTCGAAATCGCGCAGATGGGCAAAGCCCGCCCGCGCCAGATTGCGAAGCTGCTGGGCATGGCTGGCCTTCGGCTCGCCCATGATGCGGGCACAGCGCGGCTCGGACAGGAACATGTAATGCATGAGCGAGGGCAGCCATGCGGTGATATAGTCCGCCCCGCGCACGCTCTCCTCGCCCACCAGCACATGCCAGCCCCGATCAAAGGGGCCTGCCTCGTAATGCGCGCCGATCCGGTTCTCGCGACACCAGTACAGCTCGAAATAGGCGAAGGGCATGTCATCGAGCATCCCGATCACCCCCGTCATATGCGGATCGGCCAAAAGCCGCTCGAGATAGGCCTGATGGGCCTCGAGGCTGCCCGCCTCCTCGAAAAAGGCCGCCACGCGCGGGTCGTTCTGCCAGCGGTGGAACAGGGGCAGATCGTCCATGGTGAGCGCGCGCAGGCCGAATGTCTGGCCGAGCCAGGGAATATAGCGGCGATAGAGCTGCCCTTCCGGCGCAGGCGGGCGCAGCGGGTGGCGGCCATGGGGGCCCTGCCGCCAGACCAGCGGATAGGCGGGCGCGTCATGGCACAGCCAGAGATCGGGCACCTGCCAGAGCGTTTCGGGCAGAACGAAATCCCCGCCCGCGCAGGCCAGCGCCACGCCCTGCGCCCTGAGCCGCGGGAGCAGCGGCGCCCATGCCGCCCCATCAAGACGCAGCGCCACCTCCGGCCCCTGCGCGGTCAGGCGCTCGCAGGCGGACAGCGTTTTGGCGAAAAGCTGATCGGGGGGCATAGGGATTTCAGGGGCCGCAAGCGCAAGCCGCCCCTCGCCATGATCGCTGACCGCGAACACAGTGCCGCAGGGCAGAGCGACGGCCTGCGGGAAGGGAGAAAGATCATCAGGCATGGGTTGGCTCCTCGGGGGGCAGGGCAAAAGCCCAGTGCAGGGCGCGATTGATGGCAACAGGCAACACCGACATATGGGTCTCGCCGGCATAGGTCTCGTAGTGCGTCTCGATCCCCATGGCGGCGAGCGTCCGGGCCATCTCCTGTGCGGCCGCCACGGTGCGGGTGCGGGCTTTCTCGGCCAGACGGAACTCGGCATCGGGGGCCGCGCGCTGGAAGGGAGCAAGGATGTCCCCCTCCCATTCGCCCGCCGACAGGTGCACACGGGGCGCGGTGGTGGCGGGCGGGGTGAACCCTGCCAGATACTCAAGAAGGAAGCTCTCCTCCCATGTGATCGCGGGGCTTGCCGCAATCACATGGCGGAACGCGGCCGGTTGCGTGAACAAAAGCCACAACGCGAACAGCCCGCCAAAGGAATGGCCGAATAGCGCGCGGTTGTCCGGGTCGAGCGGGGCGATTGTGTCGAGGAAGGGGCGGACATCTTCCAGCAGGAACCGCGCCATCTCGGCGCCCCCGCCCGTGCGCACCTCCAGCCCGCCTTCATGGAAGGGCGGGTAGCTGCGGCCCGGCGGCGGGCCCAGATCCCAGCTGCGGCGGAAGCTGTCATAGGGCGCATCGCTCGGATAGCCCACCGCCACCAGCGCACCCCAGCCAAGCCCCGTACCCGTCGGCCAGAAGGCCTGTGCCCGCATCGCATCAATGGCGGTGCCGATCACAGCATTGCCGTCAAGCATCCATAGCGCGGGCCAGCCCGCCTGTGGCGCGGGGCCTTCGGGCAGCCAGAGGAACACCCGCCTGACCGCGCCGGTGATGCTGTCCTCGAGGTCGAACCACCGTGTGCGCGGCGCGAGCCCCTGTCCTTCGGCAAGAAGCTTGGGGCTCATTGCGCAGCCTCCATCTGTTGGGCGGCCGCAAGCGCCTGCATCAGATCCGCCGCGAGGACCTCGACCGGCTCGAGCCCCACAGCCAGCCGGATGGTGCGCGGGCTGACCCCGAAGTAGCGGAAGGAATTGGCCGCCCCCGCCAGACCGCAAGCCGCACTGCCCGGCACGATGAGGCTCTCGGGCCCACCCCAGCTGACCCCGATCCGGATCGTTTCGAGCGCATTGCAAAAGCGCGCCACATCGATCCCCTCGTGCAGATCAAAGGCGAAGAGCCCGCCATAGCCGGCAAGCGCGGAGGCCGCCCATGGCGCGAGCCCCGGATGATGGACGGCGCTAATGGCGGGATGCGCGGCCAGTTTGCGCGCCAGCGACAGCCCCGAGGCCATATGACGCCCCATGCGCAGATCGAGCGTGCGCATGCCGCGCAGGATCAGGAACGCATCCATCGGCGACATGCGCGCGCCGTAAAGATGGGTGGCCTCGTGATCGATCCGCGTGATCAGCTCCCGCGATCCCGCCACCAGCCCGCCCAGCGTATCGCTATGGCCCGAGAGATATTTCGACGCGGCATGGACTACCAGATCGATGCCCAGCGTCGCGGGCTTCTGATAGAGCGGCGTGGCCCAGCTGTTGTCGATGACGCTGAGCGTGCCTGCCGCGCGGGCCGCCGCGGCCAGCGTGGCCAGATCCTGCTCGTGGAAGGTCCAGCTGGTGGGGCTCTCCAGATAGAGGAGGGCCGCCTGCGGCAGGGCCTCCATCAGGGCATGGGTGTCGCGCCCATCAATATAGACGGTCTCGATGCCAAAGCGTTTCAGCACGGTCTCGCAAAGCCGGAAGGCATCGGAATAGAGATGGCGCACGGCCACGACCCTGTCTCCGCTTTTCACGAAAGGCAGGATCGCGCCGCAAATTGCCGCCATGCCGGAGGCAAATCCGCGCGCGGCCTCGGTCTGTTCAAGCCGCGCGATCAGCCCCTCCAGCTCGCTCACCGTCGGATTGTCGCCGCGCGAATAGATAAAACGGTCCGAGCGCCCCGCGAACACATCGGCGATCTGGTCGTAGCTCTCGAAAAGGAACGAACTGGACTGGAAGATCGGGGGCGCCGAGGCGGCCAGCGCATGGGGGCGGGCAGGGCTGATCAGGTCATCAGGCCCGATCTCTAGGTCAGGATTGGGGGTCATGGGACATCTCCCTTGGTTGGAATGGGGTGGGGGCGCTGCGCATCATCCAGAGCGCGAGCGCACCGCCGAGAAGGGCGGCGAGGGTCAGTGCGGGGGCGAGCCCCGCCACGCCGAGGAGGGGCAGCATCAGCGCCAGAAGCGGCCAGAGCAGCCAGCCCGCAGGCGCAAGGCCCAGACAGCTGGCGCGCAGCGGGTCGATCCGTGCCTGCAGCAGGATCTGCACCTGCAGGCGCAGCGCGAGGGCGGGCAGCCCCAGCGCGAGCCAGCGCAGGAGCGGGATGGTCTGGCCCGCAAGATCCGGACCTGGGGCAAGGAGCGCGGCGAGCAGGGGGGCCAGCAGGAGGATGGCCACGCACATCCCCGCCCCCGCCCCGATCAGGGCGCGCAGCCCGTAGCGGAACACCGCGCGCAGGCGGGCGGGATCGCGCGCGCCGATGGCGTGGGCCAGAAGCGGCTGGAGCCCCAGCGCGAACCCTTCCATCGGGAGCTGCACGATCAGTAGCAGTCTGAGCGCAAGCCCCAAGGCGGCCAGCGTGGCGGTATCGCCCAGCACGAGCGCCAGATGCAGGACCGCCATCATGCTGAGCGTGGTCAGCAGCACAGATCCCGCCTCCGGCAGCCCGATCCGCGCCATATCGGCCAGAGGGGCGATACGGTCCAGACAGGGGCGGCGTGAAAGGGGCGCAAACCACAGCGCCCAAGCGCCAAGCGTGACACTCTGCGCGCAGAGCGTTGCGATCGCCGCCCCCTCGAGCCCGTAGCCAAGCCCGAAGATGAAGAGCGGATCGAGCGCGATATTCAATCCGAAACAGAGCGCCAGAAGCTTGAGGCTCGTGGCAGAGGCGCCGCGCCCGATGGCCAGAAAATCGCACTGGATCTGCATGAGCGAGCCCGCCATGGTCAGGATGAGGAACGGGAAATATCCGCGGGCAAGCCCCGCGAGAGGGTCGGTCTGCTCCAGCCCCAGAAGGCCCAGAACCGGTGCCTGCGCCAGCCAGAGCGCGCTACAGAGCCCCGCCGCAAGCCCCAGCGCCGTGACCAGCGCAAGCCCTGCAACGGCCCGCGCCATCTGTGTATCCGCCGCCCCCAAGGCGCGCGCCGTCAGGCTGGCCGCGCCGATGCCGATCCCGATCCCGAGCGCCGCCACCAGTCCCGCAAGCGGTGCCATCAGCGAGAGCACGGCCAGAGGCTCGGTGCCAAGGCGCGCGACGAACCCCGCATCAACCACCTGATGAAGCGCATTGAGCGACAGCCCCGCCATGACAGGCAGGCCGAGCTTGCGGGCAAGTCGGGGAAGATCGGGATCTGAAAGGTCTGGGGGGGCCATCTGGGCGCCTCGGTTTGGTCGGTCCTGCTCTCAAGACGCGCCAGCCGCTCCGGAATTCACCCCCACCGGCAAAAATAATTTTTTCGCGCGGTGTGGTGAATTTCGCGCCCCCCGTGGCGTCTAGGGAAATGACCGCCGGCCCTAAGGCTCCGCTCGGCCGCTCCGATTGCATCGAAGGACAAAGACGATGACCGATCCTCTCTCCGCGCCGCTCTGGCGTATCCTGCGCAACCATGAAGGCCGCTTCGGGCTGTCGAAGGCCCATCATCCGGTGCCCCTTGGCTGGGAGCCGGTGGGGCCCGCGCTGCCGCATGAGGCCGCCCTTGCCGATCTGCGCCAGCGCTGGAGCGATATGCGCCCCCTCGCGCTGCAGGAGGTCCGCCCATGAGCAAGGATCTTCCGTTCGAGACCATGCGCGCGCTCAGCCCGATCGAGCGCCGGATTTATGCCCATGCCCGCGTGGGCGAACTGGCGCCGTTCACCCCCGAGATGCTGGTGCTGGAATTCGATCACGATGCGCAGAAGGGGCTCGATGCGGCGCTGGCGCAGGTGCTGGCCCGCCATCCGCTCTTTACCGCACGGCTCGAGCCGCAGGCGGGCGGCGAGGTGCTGCGCCATCAGGATGGCCGGACCCTGCCCGAGCCCTGCGCGCCCGAAGACTGTCTGCCCGCGGCGCTGGCGCGGCTGACACCCGATCTCGAGACGGCCCCTGTCCGGGTGCTGGTCAGTGGGAGGCAAGATGGCGGGCGGATCGTTGCGATCCGTGCGCATCCCCTTTTGGCCGATGACGGGGTGTTCGCCTCGGTCGAAGCCGCACTCTGGGAGGCCATGGGGTCGGGCCCGGAACCGCGTGATACCGCTCCGGCGGCCCCGGCGTCTCTCGAGGACCGCCGCAGACGTCTGGCGGGATGGAAGGCGCGGCTGGCGAGCTATCCTGTCGCGCAGCTCCCCGCCATGCCCGTCGATCCCGCTATAGCCGCGCGGGCGGCGCGCTCTACGGCGCAGGCGCAATTCGACCTGCCTGCGGGGCTTGCGCCCGAGGACGTCGAGACAGCACTGGCCACGGCCCTTGGTGTCGTGCTCGGACGTTATGGCGAGGGGGAGACCGCGCTGCGTTTCGTGCTGGGGCAGGGGCCGGAGCGCTCCGTGGACCGGCAGGGCACAATCCTGCCGCTCTGTCTGGCCCCCGAGAGGATGCGTGGCTTTGGGGCGGCCTGCACTGATACCGCCCGCCGGATCACGGAGGCGCGCGCCAATGCGCTGCCCGCAGAGCTGCTGGAGCAGGAAGAGTTGGCGCGCGAGGGCGGACCGCTCGGGGCGGTAGCGCTCTATCTTCGGCCCTTGCGCGCTCTGCCGCAGGGGGTCGGGCGGCGCGCGCGTGCCATGCCACCACTGGCCGAGGAGGTGGTGATTGTGGCCGAGCCGGGCGAGGGAGTGCTGCACATGACGGCCAGCGCCGATGCCACCCGCCATACGCCGGCGCAGATCGAGGCGCTTTTGCACCATATCGGGCGGGTGCTGACGCAGGGCATGGCCGCACCCGAGGCGCCGCTTGCCCGTCTGCCGCTGCTGACGCTCCCCGAACTCGACCGGCTGTCGGCCCCCTATCCCGATACCGGCCCCATCGATCCGCGCCCGACCCACGAGATCATCGCATGCCATGCGCGTCGGACCCCCGACAAGACGGCCATCATCTGTGGTGACACGCAGCTGACCCATGCGCAGATGGAGGGGCAGGCCAATGCGCTGGCGCACCGGCTGGTGGGTCTGGGGGTCGGCGCGGATGTGCCGGTGGCGATTGCCATCGAGCGCGGGGCCGAGGCCGTGGTGGCTATTTTGGCGGTGATGAAGGCGGGTGGGGCCTATATTCCGGTCGAGCCCGACCATCCGGCGGCCCGTAACCACCATATCCTGCGCGATGCGGGGGTGCGGGTTGTGCTGACGCGCAGGCGCTATGCCGACCGTCTGCCCGAAGGGCTCGAAGCGGCGGTGCTCTGTCTCGATGATCTGAGCGACGCGCCGCGCCCCGATGCGCCGCAGGTGCGGATCCATCCCGACCAGCTGGCCTATATCATGTATACCTCGGGCTCGACCGGCAAACCCAAAGGGGTGGCCGTCGAGCATGGGCCGCTCTCGCATCACAACCAGACTACCGCGCGGGTCTACGAGATGAGCGAGGAGAGCCGCGAGCTGCCCTTCCTGCCGTTTTCCTCGGATGGCGGGCATGAGCGCTGGATGGTGCCCCTGATGATGGGGGGCTCGGTGGTGATCCCCGATGGCCCGCTCTGGACGCCCGAGCAGACGCTGGACGCGATGCGCCGCCACGGCTGCAACAATGCCTCGATCCCCACCACCTATCTGCAGCAGCTGGCAGAATGGGCCGAGGAAACGGGCAGCGCCCCACCGATGCGCCTTTATTCCTTCGGGGGTGAGGGGCTGGCGCAATCGACCTTCGATCTGTTGTCGCGCGCTCTTGGGGCCAAGACCCTGATCAACGGCTATGGTCCGACCGAGACGATCATGACGCCGATGGTCTGGAAAGTGCCTGCAGGCACACGGTTTACCGGCACCTATGCGCCTTTGGGCCGTGCGGTGGGCGACAGGCGGGCCTATGTGCTTGATGCCGAGATGATGCCCTGTCCTGCGGGCGTGGTGGGCGAGATCTATCTGGGCGGGACGGGGGTCGCACGCGGTTATGTGGGCAAGCCCGATGTCACGGCGGACCGCTTTGTGCCCGACCCGTTCGGGCCGGATCTGGATGGCAGTTCGGGCGGGCGGCTTTACCGCACCGGCGATCTGGGGCGCTGGCGCGAGGATGGCACGATCGATTTTCTGGGCCGTGTCGATCTGCAGGTGAAGATCAATGGCTACCGGATCGAACCGGGCGAGATCGAGGCCGCCCTTCTGGCCGAGCCCGAGGTGTCGGAGGCGCTGGTGCTTTTGCGCGAAGACGGCGGGCAGAAACGGCTGATCGGCTATGTGACGGGGCCTGCCACTGGCGCGGCCTCCGAGGAGCGTCTTGCGGCGGCGCTGGCGGCAAAACTCCCCGCCCACATGCTGCCCGAGGTGGTTATGGTGCTGGAACGGATGCCCACCAATCCCAATGCCAAGCTTGACCGCGCCGCCCTCCCGCTGCCCGAGGCGCGGGGACGGCCCTGTCTGGGCGTGGCCCCCGAGACAGAGGCCGAGGCACTGCTGCTGCCGCTCTGGCGCGATCTGCTGGGCCAACCCGAGATGGGCGTTACGGATGATTTCTTTGCGATGGGGGGCAAGTCGCTGCTGGCGCTCAAGGCGTTGGCAGGCATGCGCAGGCTCTGGCCAGAGACGGTGCTGACGATTGCCGATCTGTTCGACGCCCCCACGGTGCGCGCCCTCACCGCGCGGATCGGGGCGCGGGGGACCGGACGGCGGGCGATCGCCCTGCGGGCGGGCGGCACACGTCCGCGGCTCTATTGCTTCCCCGGTCTTCTGGTCTCGACCCGCGAATACCAGCGGCTGACCGATTATCTTGGCCCTGATCAGCCGGTGACGGGCTTCCTGTGCCAGTCGCTCAACGAGGAAAAGCGGCTCAATGTCTCGGTCGAGGAGGTGGTGGCCGAATATGCCGCCCATATCCGCGCCGAGGCACAGGGCCAGCCTGTGGCCTTCCTTGGCTGGTCATGGGGCGGGCTTCTGGCATGGGAGGCCGCGCGGCAATTGCAGGGCGCGGTCGATCTACGGCTGATCGGCATGGTCGATGTCTGCGATCTGGGGCCGGAATTCACTCCCGGTGTCGCGCCGCAATTCGGGGCGGGCGAGCGCGAGGCGCTCGAGGCCGATCTGGCGGCATGGCTGGCACGGACCAAGATGCGGGCGCAATGGGACCGGCTGATCGGGGCGATGGATGCCGAGACCTATGCCCAGTTCCTGCGCTTCATCGGCAACGAGGCCGAGCCCTTGCCCTTTGACGGGCCTGAAATCTCGAGCCGCGAGCACACCTTCTGGGTGCTGATCGACAATGCGCTAGTATTCCGCAGACACCGCCAGCAACCGCTCGATGTGCCGGTGGCGTCCTTCAGTGCGGGCGACAGTCTCTCGCGCGGGCTGAACCTTCTGGACTGGCGCAGGCTTAGCCCGCAGGCCACGGCGGCGCAGGTGATCGCGGGCACCAACCATCTGCGCATCATCGGCGAGACTGCTTTCCATACGCGCCTCAAGGCGCGGCTGGATCAGGCTTTCGCGGGGCTCTAGCCGCGCGTGTTGCGGGCCGGAGACACTGACGCAAAGGCAGTCCGGTCCGCAATGCTCTCGGGTGGTTGACATACCCGTGAGGCTGGATATGGTCCGCGCATCCTAGGTTGTCCCCAGGCGAGCGCTGACCTCCATGTCAGTTCCGGCGCGGTTGCGCCCTTGCTTTTGGGACATTCTTGATGACTTCTCCTCTCCATACCCCATCGCGCATGGTCCGGCCTATGGCGATTGCAGCCCTCATGGCCAGCACGGCGCTGACCCTTCTGCCGGTGCATCCGGCAATGGCGCAAGACAGCGCCGACGGGCAGAGCGCGGGCAGTGACACCTACGCCCTGCCGCCGATCATCGTGCGCGAGAACCTTGCCTATTCGGGCGCGGTCACAGGCTATCTGGCACCGGCCACCGAGACGGGCGTCAAATCCGGCGTGCCGCTGGCGGAGGTGCCGCAATCGATCACCGTTGTCACCTCGACCGAGCTCGAGGCCCGCAAGCCGCGTCAGGTCGAGGATGCGATCGCCTATTCGGCGGGAGTGAATGCCTCTACATGGGGCACCGATGACCGCTATGACCAGTTCTCGATCCGTGGCTTCGATATGGGGCCGAATGCGCTTTACCGTGACGGGTTGCCGCAGAAGGCGCTGAATTTCTCGGGCTTTACGTCAGACCCCTATATGATCGAGCGGGTCGATGTGCTGCGCGGTCCTGCGGGCGTGCTCTATGGCTCCAACGACGCAGGCGGCATGGTCAATCTGGTAACCAAGCGCCCTGTCTTCGGGCCACTGGCCGAGGTGGAGGCCAGCTATAACAGCAATGACACCGCGTCTGTCGGCTTCGATCTGGGCAATGTGCTCAACGAGAGCGGCACGCTTGCGGGGCGGCTGACGGGGCTTGTGCGTCGGGGCGAAACCGATGTGGAGGACTCGGCCAATGACCGCCAGTTCGTGGCCGGATCGCTGACCTGGGCGCCCACTGACGCCACCTCGCTCACCGTGCTGGGCCATGTGCAGCATGACAGTCTGACGCCGATCCTTATGGGGCCGATCAATGGCGAGGATATCGATCCGAGCTGGGGCAGCCTGCCGGATGACTGGCTGTTGCACGAGCCCGATTACAACGAGATGAAGACCACCCAGCAATCCATCGGTTGGGATTTCACCCATGATTTCGGCGGCGGGCTGCGGCTCAACCAGCGCCTGCGCTATGCCCATCAGGACACCGATTACCGTCAGCTCGATTATTCCTACGCGGCAGAGGAAGGGGTCTATTACTACCCGTTCCACAATGTCGAGGACGCGCGCTCGCTGGGCTTCGATACCAATCTCGAATACGGTTCGACCGTGTTTGGCGCCGAGAACAGCCTGACGTTTGGCGCCGATTACCAGCTCAGCCGTTACAAGGTGACCCAATATCTCGATGATAGCACCTATCTCGTGAGCTATGATGATCCGAGCTATGATTTCGATGTGACCGAACCGGGGCTCTCGTCGGTGACGCACTCGCGCTACGAGGAGCGCGGGCTCTATCTGCAGGACCATATGAAGTTCGATCAGGGCACCACGCTGACCTTCGGCCTGCGCCATAGCTGGTTCGAGACCAAGCAGACCGATGATCTTGCAGGCACGAGCGATACCCAGAAAGATCAGGCCACGACCTACATGATCGGGGTGACGCATGAGCTGGCCAACGGGCTGACCCCCTATGCCAGCTATACCGAGGGCTTCACCCAGAATATCGGCAAGACGATCACCGGTGCCGCACTCGATCCGTCCAAGAGCCGCCAGTTCGAGGCAGGGCTGCGCTATGCACCAAGTGCCGATCTGATGCTGAGCGGCGCGGTGTTCGACCTGCGCAAGACCAATGTGAAGGATTACGACACCACCGATCCGACATGGTCGAGCTTCTCGCAGGCCGGCGAGATCCGCTCGCGCGGGATCGAACTGGAGGCGCGGGGCCGTCTGACCCCGACGCTGCAGGGTGTGGCCAGCTATACCTATCTCGATACCGAGATCACCAAAAATGGCGATGCGAGCCTGATCGGCAATGAAAACGCGATGGCCCCGCATCACCAGATCTCGCTCTGGCTCGATCAGGACCTGTCCTCGTGGGTGGAAGGGCTGTCGGTGGGCGCGGGCGCGCGCTTCGTATCCTCTTCGTATTCGACGCAGGACAATCTGCGCAAGACGCCCGGACATACGCTGCTCGATCTGGCCGTCCATTACGAGGCGGAGCCGCTTTCGGTCGATTTCGGGGTCACCAACCTTCTGGACCGCGACTATTACGGCGTCTGCTATGACGGTTATGGCTGCGCTTTGGGCGAAGGTCGCGTGGCCACGCTGACCCTGAGCCGCACCTTTTGATCGACGACCGCCCCCTAGCCAGCCCGATTGCCAGCAAGGGACGCCCTAGCGGATATCGCCATGCGTTCTGTCTTACCTCTCCTTTTTTCCCTTTGCGCGGTCCTGATCGTGGCCGCGCTCTCGCTGTCGCTGGGAGCGCGTGTCATGCCCGTGGCCGATATCTGGCGCACCCTGACCGATTTTGATCCCGCGCGCCCCGCCGATCTTATCGTGCAGGGGCTGCGTCTGGGGCGGACGCTGACAGGGTTCACCTGTGGCGCCGCGCTCGCCGTTGCAGGGCTGCTGATGCAACAGATCAGCCGCAATCCGCTGGCCGATCCGGGGCTTTTGGGCGTCAATGGCGGCGCGTCTCTGGCGGTGGTGCTGTGTCTGTGGGCGGGAGTGGCGGGCGGGCCGGTCGCGCTGGGGCTTGTGGCCATGGCAGGGGCGGGGCTGGCGGCACTTCTTGTCTTTGCCATCGGTGGCGGCAAGGCGGCGGACAGGGCCGCGATCTTACGGCTGACCCTTGCAGGGGTGGCTGTTTCGGCGCTGGCGCTGGCGCTTGTCTCGGCCATCGTGCTGCTTGATCAGGGCACACGCGACCAGTTCCGCTTCTGGACCATCGGCTCGTTGGGGGGCGCCGATCCCGAGCGGTTCAATGTCTTGTGCTGGCCAGTGATCGCAGGTGTGGGGCTGGCGCTTTTGCTGTCACGCAAGCTCGATGCGCTGGCTCTTGGACATGCGGGGGCACGGGCCGTGGGCGTGCGGGCAGGGCCTGTCCTGCTCCTGGGTCTTGGGGCCGTAGCCCTTCTGTCGGGGGCCTCGGTGGCAATGATCGGACCGGTGGGCTTTATCGGGCTGGTGGTACCGCATCTGGTGCGCCGGTTGGTGGGGCCGCAGGTCATGGCGGGCGTGCTGGTGGCGGTCCCGCTGGGCGGGGCGGTGCTGCTGGCCTGCGACACGCTGGGGCGGGTGCTGGTCCGGCCCGCCGAGATCCAGACCGGTCTGATCCTCGCGCTGGCGGGTGGACCCTGTTTCCTCCTGCTGATCGGGAGGCTCGCGCGATGAGGGCGAAGGCGGTTCTTTCGCTGGCGCTTCTGGGGCTGGCGCTGGCGGATCTCTCGCTGGGGCGGTTCCTGTTCTCGCCCGGCGATCTGTGGGCCATTCTGGCGGCGGGGCCCGCGGGGGAGATGTGGGTGCTGCTGATCGATCTCCGCCTGCCGCGGGTCATGCTTGCGATCGGGGCGGGTATGGCACTGGGCCTCTCGGGGGCGCTCTGCCAGTCGCTCTTTCGTAATCCGCTGGCCGCGCCCGAGATGCTGGGGGTGACCGCAGGCGCCACATTCGGGGCGGTGCTGGTCATTCTGGCAGGGGCGCAGGGGATGGCGGTGACGCTCGGTGCGGGAGCAGGGGCGTTTGGCGGATTGCTGGGGCTTGTGGTTCTGGCAGGGCGGGCCTGCGGCCTGAGCCGTCTGATCCTCACAGGCGTCGGGCTCACGCTGACGCTGGGCGGTCTCACGGGACTTCTGGTGGCGCAGGCCGACGACCGGCTGGCGGGAGATGCGATCTTGTGGATGACCGGATCGCTCAACGGCAGCTACTGGGCCCGCACCGCACTTGTCTGGGCTGTGGTGCTGCCGCTGTGCGGGGCAGCGCTCTGGGCGCGTGGCGTTCTTTTGCGCCTTGAAATGGGTGACGAGCTGGCGCGTGCGCTGGGGCTCAGGGTCGCACCTGCACGGCTGGGGGTGCTTCTGATCGCCGCCATAGCGGTGGCCTCGGCGGTCGCCGTTGTGGGGCCGGTGGGCTTTGTCGGGCTGATGGCGGGACCTCTGTCCCGTGCGCTCTCGCGGCAGATGGGCGTGCGCACGAGCGGCCCCGATCTGCCAGGGGCGGCGCTGTGCGGCGCGCTGGTTCTGGTCGTAGCCGATCTGATGGTCACCGCCACGGCCCCTTGGGCACTGATGCCTGCGGGGGTGTTCACAGGCATCTTGGGCGCGCCGCTTCTGGTGGTGCTGGTCGGGCGATCCGGCCGGAAAGGAGACGGAGCATGGGCATAACTGTCGAAAATCTTGCCATTTCCTATGAGCGGCACCGGGTGCTCGACGGGATCGACCTGACGCTGCCCAAGGGCTGCGTCACCGCGATCATCGGCCCCAATGGCTGCGGGAAATCCACGTTGTTGCGCGCGATCGGCGGCCATTTGCGGCCCGAGCGGGGACGTGTGAGGATCGAGGGCGATGATCTGGTGTCACTGCCGCCCAAGGCTCTGGCGCGGCGGCTGGGGCTTTTGCCGCAGGCCCCGCTTGCGCCCGAGGGGCTGCGCGTGGGGGAGCTGGTCGCGCGCGGTCGTCTGCCGTGGCTCAGGCCGTTCCGCCCGCTTGGTCCGCTCGATCAGGCGGTGATTGCCCGTGCCATGGAGGCCACCGATATTGTCGCGCTGCGCGACAGGCCGGTCGAGGCGCTCTCGGGCGGGCAGCGCCAGCGGGTCTGGATCGCGATGGTGCTGGCGCAGGATACAGGCTGGCAGCTTTTTGACGAGCCGACCACATGGCTCGATCTGCCCCATCAGCTGGAAGTGCTGAAACTGGTGCAGGCGCTCAACCGTGCCGAGGGACGCTCGGTGGTGATGAGCCTGCATGATATCTCGCTCGCGGCCCGTTTTGCCGATCATATCGTGGCTTTGCGCGCGGGAAAGCTTGTGGCCGAAGGGCCTGCGGCGGAGGTAATCACCCCCGACACGCTGAAGCGCGTCTTCGATCTTGAAGCGGATGTGATCCCCGATCCGCGCCATGGCACACCCCTTGTCCTGCCCTATTGAGAGGTGGTTATGCTCCGTCTTGTCCTGACCGTGCTGATCTGCCTGCTGCCCCTATGCGGGCAGGCGCAGGACTATCCGCGCGAGGTGACCCACAGGCTCGGCGTCACCCGCATCGATCACGCCCCCGAGCGCATCGTGACGATCGGCTATCACGAGCAGGATTTTCTCTATGCGCTGGGGATCGCGCCGGTGGGCGTGCATGAATGGTTCGGCAACAAGCCCTATGCCAGCTGGGTCTGGGCCGATGAGCCGCGCCGCGCGCTTGGCGGGCGGCCTGCGGTGCAATATGGCTACGAAATCGATATCGAATGGGTCTATGCCCAGAAACCCGACCTGATCATCGCAAGTTTCTATAACCTGAGCCCCTCGCTCTATCACGCGCTGTCGCAGATCGCGCCGGTCATCACGGGGCCTGCGGGCGAAGATGTGTGGAGCGTGCCATGGACCGACGAACTGCGTCTGATCGCGCGGGCTACAGCGCGCGAGCCGCAGGCGGAGGCGGTGATCGCGCAGATCGAAAACCGGATCAGCCGCATCGCGCAGGCCAATCCTGCCTTCCGTGGGCAACAGGCCACGACCGGTTTCTATGCCTCCGACCATTTTGTGGGCTATGACGGGCGATCGGGCGCGAATGCCCTTCTCCAGCAGCTAGGCTTCGTGCAGCCGCCTGTTTTCGACGCGCTGGCACAGTCGACCGGCCAGTTCTCGGTGAGCCGCGAGCGTATCGATCTGTTCGATCGTGATGTGGTGCTGTGGCTGGTGGATCCGGCAAGTGCGGACGCGATCCGGCAGATGCCGCTCTACCGTGCGACACGTCTGGCCCGCGACGGGCGCGCGATCTGGGCCGATCCGGATCTGGCAGCGGCGCTCTCGTTCATGACGCCGCTCTCCATACCCTATGCGCTGGATCGGCTGGAACCGCTTTTGCAGGCGGCCACAAGGCAGCGCGACCCGGGGCCTTGAAGGCAAATCCTCCTTGTCCGGCGGCTCCGCCCGGCCGCCCTGCTCTATCTGCTCGATACCGATTCTTTACAGGTGACATATAGAGAGGACTGCAGCGCTTTCGGGAGGCGCGTGCGTGCATTTGGAGGAATGCTATGTCGTTGACGAGGAATCTGAGTATATCGGTCAAGCTGCCACTCATCATAATGGCGCTCGTGTTACTATCGGTTTCCTTTGTCTCAGTGCTTACGGGGCAGATCGTTCTTCAAAGATTGGGGGACGAGGCGACAGAGCGGTTGACCGCGGATGTAAAAGACCGTGCCAACCGTCTCGAGGTGTTTTTCGACCGGGCAGCGCTGGATATCGCCACAGCTGCCGCGGCGAACGAGACCACGCTGAGCCTGACGGATTTCAGTATGGTCTGGGGAATGATGGCCGCGAACGAGGAGATGGATCCGGCGCAGATCCTGACCAAGGCTTTCGTAACCGATAATCCCTATCCGGCGGGTGAGCGTGACAAGCTCGATACACCCACCGAGCGGGTGAATGATTTCAGCTATTCCGGACTTCACGAGCTCCATCATCCCGGTTTCCGCTCGATGATCGAGGTCTATGGCTATTACGATGTTTTCCTGGTCGATATGCAAGGGAATGTCATCTATTCCGTTGCAAAAGAAACCGATTTTGCCACAAACCTCGAAAGCGGGCCCTATAGCGAGACGGGGCTTGCGGAAGTGTTCCGCGCCGCAAGAGATCTCGAACAGGGCAGCGTTGCGTTCTCGGATTATTCCTTCTACGCCCCCTCGAACGAGATGCCTGCCGCTTTTATCGGCTCTCCGGTCATCGATCCGGGCGGAAACAGGCTCGGTGCCATCATATACCAGCTTCCGACGGATCAGATCGAAGCAATTGTAAATAATCCCAACGGGTTGGAGGAGACGGGGCAGGCCTATATCGTCGCGCCTGACGGGATATTGCGCTCGGAGCTGCGGTTCTCGGATACACCTGCATTGCTGACGCGCCGGGTCGATAGCATTCCGGTTCAGGATGCGTTGGCGGGCCAGACGGGCGCGATCGAGAGCGGAGCGCTCGATGGTCATCCGGCCTTTATCGCCTTTACCCCCGTGCAGGTCTTTGGGCAGACATGGGCAATTGTTGTCGAGAAGGGCGCGGACGAGGTTCTGGCAACCCAGCGCTACGCGGAGAAGATCCAGCTCATCCTCGTGCTGTGCGTATTGCTTGTCTCGGTGGTCGTGGCCATGCTCGTCTCCCGTAGCGTGACCAGACCACTTGGCCGTGCCTCCACCGCGATGCAGGCGATCAGCTTGGGGAATTATGCGACCGAAGTCCCCGATACCCGACGCGGCGACGAGATCGGCAAGATGGCCTGCGCGCTCGAGCAGTTCCGCACGGAGCTTGCAGCGGCGCAAGCGGCCAATGTGGAGAACCGGTATCGCAGTGCCGCGTTTCAGGCCTCCGCATCGGCCATGATGGTCGTCGATCATGATCTCAAGGTGTTTTTTGCCAATGCCGAGATCCACAACCTGCTGCGGCGCTCGGCAGGAGCCATCGCCGGGCATGGGGACGCGTTCGACCCCGACGACATTATCGGCACGCCGATCGGGATGTTTTTCTCGGAAGAGGAGCGCAAAACCGTTCTGGCCGCGCTTTCGGATCCATCGCAACTCCCATGTCAGCTGCAAGTAAAGTTGGGCGAGAGCCGTTTGCAGGTCAAGCTGTCGACTGTCGAGGACGGGCAAGGCGAGACGATCGGGTTCATTGTCGAATGGGCGGATGTGACAGAGTCCTATCTGAATGCCGCAGTTCTGGGCGCGCTGGACAAAAGCCAGGTCGTAGCCAGTTTTTCTCCCGATGGTGTGCTGACATCAGGCAACGCGCAAATGTTGCGATCCTATGGCATAACCGAGGCGGATATACCCGCCATGCCGCGATTGCAGGACGCCGCGCCGGAGCTTGCAGAGGTCTACCGGAAGCTACAGTCAGGCGAGCCGGTGCTCGATGTCTTCCCCGGCCCGCCCGGACCCAATGGTAAATCGGTCCTGATCGAGGGGATATTTGCGCCGGTGCAGGACGAGACCGGAAATATCATACGTCTGATGTTGATCGGCAAGGATATCACAGAGGCCCGGCATGCCCTGACGCAGGCGACGGCCGCGCGGGCGCAGATGCAGGCGGCACAGGAGAGTGTCGTCCATGCACTCCGTAACGGGTTGAAAACGCTTGCGGATGGCGATCTAACCACCCGTATAGAGCAGTCTTTCGATATGGAATACGAGGGACTGCGTTCGGATTTTAACGAGGCGCTGCGCAAGCTGGAAACCGCCATGCAGGTCGTGCGCGAAAATTCGGTCCGCATCACCGGCGATGCGGCCGAGATCTATTCGGCGGCGAATGATCTTTCGCAACGCAGCGAACGGCAGGCGGCAACACTCGAAGAGACCGCCACGGCGCTCGACGAGCTGACGATCTCGGTCCGGTCTTCGGCCGAGGGGGCAAAGCACACCAGCCAACTGGTTGAGGGCGCGCGCGATCATGCCGAGAAATCCGGCGCCGTGGTGCAGGAGGCGGTCGAGGCGATGGGCGAGATCGAGCACTCGTCCGAGCAGATCAACAAGATCACCGGAATGATCGACGATATCGCGTTCCAGACAAACCTCCTCGCGCTGAATGCCGGGGTCGAGGCTGCGCGGGCAGATGATGCCGGTCGAGGTTTTGCGGTGGTGGCCTCGGAAGTCCGGGCACTGGCGCAAAGATCGTCGGAGGCCGCGCGGGATATCAAAGGCTTGATCTCGTCTTCGGAGCTACAGGTGAAACGTGGTGTCGAACTTGTCTCGCAGGCGGGGGCCGCTCTGGAGAAAATCGTGTCGAGCGTGGCGGAGATCAGCGTCAATGTAAGTGCCATCGCAACATCTTCGGGCGAACAATCGGTAGGGCTCGCCGAGGTGAATGAGGCGGTCAACCAGCTGGATCAGGTCACACAGGAAAATGCCGCACGGTTCGAGGAAACAACCGCCGCAACCCATGCGCTGACACAAGAGACCGAAACTCTGTCCCAGACGATCGCGATGTTCAAAGCCGGCCCGAAAACCGCCGCCGGGGGAGTGATGCAGCAGCCCAAACCGGTAGATGCCACACATCGTGAACCGGTCCCGACAGTTCCGCGACAGGTCCGGCCTGCCGAAGCCCGTCGCGCAGCTGCAGCATCCGTCAAGATGGCTGACGGTTGGGATGAGTTCTAGTCCGGTGGCGAGATCGGCAAGGTCCTCTGCACCATTACGAAGCGAGAAGAAACGGAGCACCTATGACCGGTCCACGTGATGGCCGCCCCCAGCCGGAAGCGTCCCGTGCCCTGCATCAAGGCAGGATAGAAGCACAAGCGCTCCGGCGGTATCATGCCAGAACTCGAGATATGTCGGCGCAAAAGCGGAAATATCGGGCTTCCGGCCATCTGTCGCGATACGCGATTCATGGATCTTTATCGAAGAGCGGAGGATGAGAGGGTCACTCGACAGCCAGCACTTCCCATGAAGGCTTAAACTTTTCGGAAGGTGGGCTTGCGCATGCCGGATCATGATGAGCGCGCGCCGGGTCTCACTGCGCGCCACTCGCCGCATGGGACATGCCGCCAATATCTTCGATATTCACCCTAACGTCATCCAAAGCCTCGAGCAGTCGGGCCGCCCGTGTAGCCCCCCACGTCACGGGGCGCGCGGGGGGTGCGTAACGGAACGACGTTTCGAATTTGCGTTGATCGATAATCCGGAGAGTTGCGACGGCGGCACCCGATGATCTCGCCAAGCACGCTTGCAGCAAAAGAGCGACGGGTCGGCCCGGACCTCGCGCGGGACACCGATCCCGCGGGCCAGCCTGGCGAGAGGAGGTGTTTGGCCAGACCTTTGCTGGCGATTGCCCCCCCACACGATCAGACCGGGCCGCAGCAGCTCCGGCCCAAATGCGGCAGCAGGGCGGACCGGTATTACCCTGCTCTGGAACAGGGGACAACCTGCACAGGTTGGCCGGAGAAGGCGCCGAGATCCACACATCCGGCGCCGCATAGCCGCCATGCCGAGGGGGTCTTGCCGGAGGCGGCAAGGACCAGCGCGGGCACCGGTGGCAGATCGGGGTGCCAGACCCACCAGCCCTCCTCGAAATGCCCCCCGTCACCCGGTTCCATACCGGCGCCCGAGCCTTTGACCGCCGCCTGCGTCAGATACAGGCGGTCGTCCGTGGTGATCTCCCATGTCTCGCGCCAGTCCTCGCGTTCGACCGAATGGGTCCATTCCAGCGTGAAGCTGCCGCCGGTGCCAAGGGCGATCATCATCGCCCCCGCCATCAGACAGCCGCTCATGCCGACACCGGAGCCTTGCGCCGCCACAGGAGCAGCCCGAAGAGGGCGGCGAGGGCAAAGCCCGCCTCATCGGTCACGGGCAGGGCCGCCACCAGCGTGAAGGCCGCAGCCACCGCGATCAGCCGCTCCCAGAGCGCCAGCCGCCGCCCCAGCCAGCCGATAACGCAGGCCCCCCAGAGCGCCAGCGCGATCAGCGCCTTGAGCACGATATAGGCGACCGCGGGCCAGTAGCCGATGGTTCCCGCCAGCGCACCGCCATCCTGCAGCATCAGCGCGGGCGTATAGACGGCCATGAACGGCACCACGAAGCCCGCAGCCGCCACCTTGATCGCCTCGAAGCTGATCTTCAGCCCGCTTTCCTTGGCAATTGGCGAGGCGGCAAAACAGGCCAGCGCGACCGGCGGCGTCAGATCGGCCAGAATGCCGAAATAGAAGACGAACATATGGCTCACGATCAGCGGCACGCCCAGATCGAGGAGCGCGGGGCCGGCGATCGAGGAGGTGATGATATAATTGGGGATTGTCGGTATGCCCATCCCGAGGATGATACAGGTGATCATGGTCAGCACGAGGCTGAGGAAGAGGCTGTTCTGGCCGACCGAAACGATGAACTGGCCGAAGGTATTGGCTGCCCCCGTCAGGGTCATCACCCCGATGATAACCCCGACCAGCGCACAGGCGATGCCAACGGGCAGGGCGGTCTTGGCCCCG
Source organism: Thioclava sp. GXIMD2076 (assembly GCF_037949795.1). Classification (NCBI taxonomy): domain Bacteria; kingdom Pseudomonadati; phylum Pseudomonadota; class Alphaproteobacteria; order Rhodobacterales; family Paracoccaceae; genus Thioclava; species Thioclava sp. GXIMD2076. The sequence goes on along the minus strand of NZ_CP149934.1, from coordinate 230,082 downwards.
TCGGCGAGGCTGTCGCGACAGACCGCCAGCGTTTCGCGCCCGCCCTTGAAGGCCGCGCAGGCCGCGATCAGCACCGCCAGAACCAGCAGGAGCGCATGGATCCCGAAGCTGAAGAAGGCCGAGGCCGCAAGCCCGAGCACGATCCAGAAAATCACCCGGATCCCCGTTGACCCCATGCCCATGGCGATGGCCGCGCCGAGGATCAGCATACCGGTCAGCGCAAGCCCGATGGTGCCCGCAAATAACGGCGTGTAGCCCGAGAAGAGCAGCCACACCAGAACGGCGAGCGGAAGGATCAGATACCAGCCCTCTTTCAGCGCCTTGCGGGCCGAGGGCATCTCCTCGGGCGAGAGGCCGCGCAGGTCGCGCTTTCCGGCCTCCAGATGGACCATCCAGAATGCTCCTGCAAAATAGAGGATGGCAGGCACCAGCGCGGCCTTGACGACCTCGACATATTGCACGCCGAGCGTCTCGGCCATGATGAAGGCCACAGCGCCCATGACCGGTGGCATGATCTGCCCGCCCATCGAAGCGGTGGCCTCGACGCCTCCGGCAAAGGCCGCACGGTAGCCGAAGCGCTTCATCAGCGGGATGGTGAACTGGCCAGTGGTCACCACATTGGCAACGCCCGAGCCCGAGATCGTGCCCATGAGCCCCGAGGACAGCACCGAGACCTTGGCCGCGCCTCCCATCCTGTGGCCAACCAGCCCCAGAGAGACATCGGTGAAGAGTTTGATCATGCCCGCTTTTTCAAGGAACGAACCAAAGAGGATGAAAAGGAAGATATAAGTCGCAGAGATATAGGTGGGGATGCCGTAGATCCCTTCGGTGCCATAGGCGATCTGCTCGACCACCTGCTCGAAGGCATAGCCGCGATGGTTGAAGGGCGAAGGCAGATGCTGGCCGAACAGCGCATAGGCCATAAAGAGCCCGCAGATGACCGGCAGGGCCGGTCCCATCAGCATCCATGCGGCAATGAAAACGGTAAGCACCGCCATGCAGCCGAAGACGAGATCGGCGGGCAGGGGATCGCCCGCGCGCATGAGGAGCGGCGTATATTCGACCCATTGATAGGCTGCGACCGCAACACCGGCTGCGGCAAGAAGCCAGCAGAGCCCGCGCAGCGGTGCACCCCAGCCGCGCCCGAGCGCCAGAAGCGGAAATCCGAGCGCCATCAGGAAGCCCACATGCACCGCCCGCATCACCTGGCTCGGCAGGTCGATGATATGGGCCGCGATGGAGATCTGGTAGAGCGAGAAGGCCACCGCCAGCCAGAAAAGGAAACGCCCCGTCCGCCCCGGCGGAAAGCGAGACGCCAGCGGGTTATGCAATTCGGCCATAGCTTCGGCCCGGCCCTGTTCGGCCGTCATATGTCCGGTCATGTTGTCCTCCCGTCCTGCGGACAGCCCGACAGGTGCCGGACCGCCGCAAGGGTCCGCTTAGAGCAGGCCCTGTTCCCTGTAGTATTTCTCGGCGCCCGGATGCAGCGGGATCGGGGAGTTCTTGATGGCGTTCTGGATGTCGATGCCACCGGCTGCGGCATGCGCGGCCTTGAGCTGGTCGAGATTCTCGAACAGCAGCTTGGTCATCTGATAGGCCAACTCGTCCGACACATTGGTGCTGGTGACGAGAATATTGGTGATCGCCAGCGTCGGAATATCCGCGTCCTGACCCGGATAGGTGCCTGCGGGGATCACACCTGCCGCATAGGGCGCCCCCAGCGTATCGGCCACCTCGGCGGGGATCGAGACATAGGTCACATCCTGCGTCGAAGACAGATCCTTGAGCGCCGCCGAGCCGAGACCCGAGCTTTGCAGGGTCGCGTCGAGCTGGCGGTTCTTCATCAGTTCTACCGATTCCGCGAAGGGCAGATACTCTACCTTGCCAAGATCGTCATAGCTCATGCCAAGCGCGCCGAGGATCTTGCGGGCATTGACCTCCGTGCCCGATTTGGCCGCGCCCACCGACACGGATTTGCCAGCCAGATCCTTGACCGTGATCGCGCCGGCCTCCGCCGCTGCGGCGATCTGGATATAGTTGGGATAGATCGCCGCGATGGCGCGCAGCTTGTCGAGCGGCTTGTCGAACCCGACATCGGCATTGCCGTCATAGGCATCCTTCACGGAATCGCCGAGCGCGAAGCCGATCTCGCCGCGGCCCTGCTGCAGCAGGTTCAGGTTCTCGACCGAGGCTTTGGTCGATTGCACCTGCGCGCGCGCATCGGGGATGTTCTTGGCGTAGATATCGGCCATGGCAACGCCAAGCGGATAATAGACACCCGAGGTGCCGCCCGTCAGCACATTGATGAATTCCGTGGCCATAACGGCAGGCGCGGAAATAGCGAGGCTCCCGGCGATCAGCGCGCCGAGCCCGAAGGTCTTGATCATGATGGTCCTCCCAAAGACATATCCGCAACAGAGCACCCTCCCGTGATGTCGCGAATGAAGGAACTATGGGCAAGCGATCCGCGCGGGGCAAGTGGCTATGGCCGTTCCTTGGCAAACTAATTCGTCCAGGCTTGTGGCATATCTGTGCCGGAGCGCCCGCAGGGCGGCCTGTGGCCTGTGGCGCGCGGAGTTGACAGCGCAGCGTCAATGGCGTCACTCTTTTGCACGACAGTCATGCAAGAGTGGAATGATATGCGACGGCGGCGGTTTCTTCCCTCCCTGAAAACCCTGACCGCCTTTGATGCGGTCCTACGCCACCGGAGCGTAACCCATGCCGCAGAAGAGCTGAACCTGACGCAAAGCTCGGTCAGCCGGCTTGTCTTCTCGCTCGAGGAGCAGCTCGGCAAGGAATTGTTCACCCGCGAAAGACGCCGCCTGATCCCCAATGCCGTGGCGCTGACCTATCACAAGGATATCGCGCGCGTGCTCGATATCCTCGAACGCGCAAGTATGGCGGTTGTGGCCAATCCGCATGGCGGCACGCTCTCGCTTGCGGTGCTGCCAACCTTTGCCACCCGCTGGCTCGGGCCACGTCTGGGCGCGTTTCTGACGGCGCATCCGGGCATCTCGGTCAATCTCTCGACGCGGATAGGGCGTGTGGATTTTTCAGGGGAAGCCTTTGATGCAGCAATCTATTTCGGTCTTCCGGACGAGGCTGGCACGCGCTGCCTGAAGCTTCTGGACGAAAGAATGACCGCCTGTGTCTCGCCCGCATTCGCGGCGCGGCATGCGATGGGGCGGGCCGAGGATCTGGGCCGCCTGCCGCTCCTCAAGCTGGAATCACGCCCCCATGCCTGGGCGGACTGGTTTGCCGCGCAGGGTGCGGCACCACAGGAGGGCGAGGGGATGCTGATGGACCAGTTCTCGATGATGATCCAGGCCGCGATCTCGGGGCTGGGGATCGCGCTCCTGCCGGACTATCTGGCACAGGCCGAGATCGCGAGCGGTCGCCTACAGGCGGTCCTGCAACCGGCGGTTCCGGTGCGTGGCGCCTATTGGCTGGCCTGGCCCGAAAGCCGTAACGAGACCCCGCCGCTCACGGCGTTCCGCTCATGGCTCGCGACGCAGGGGGAGGACTATTCCATGCAGTGACTGCATGGATATATGCGCAAATTTCGTTTTGCCAGCAACAGACCGCCTGCTAGCCTCCTCTGGACGTTCCTTCTTGCTTCCATCCGGAGACATCTCATGGCCGCTTCCCACAAGGGTATTCCCTATAACTGGTCCGATCCGTTCCTCTTCGACGAACAGCTGGGTGAGGAGGAACGGATGATCAGCGCGGCCGCACGGGCCTTCTGTCAGGACCGTCTGGCGCCCCGCGTGGAACAGGCCTATCTGGACGAGCACACCGATCCCGAGATCTTCCGCGAGATGGGCGAAAGCGGACTTCTGGGGGTCACGGTGCCTGAGGAATATGGCGGCGTGGGGGCCTCCTATGTGGCCTACGGGCTTGTGGCCCGCGAGGTGGAGCGCATCGATAGTGGCTATCGCTCGATGATGTCGGTGCAATCCTCGCTCGTGATGTTTCCGATCCTTGCCTATGGTTCTGAAGCGCAAAAGCGCAAATACCTGCCGCACCTCGCCGCCGGCACGATGATCGGCTGTTTCGGCCTGACCGAACCCGATGCGGGATCGGACCCGGCAGGCATGAAGACCCGCGCCATCAGGACCGAGGGCGGCTACCGGCTCACCGGATCCAAGATGTGGATCTCGAACAGTCCGATCGCCGATATCTTCGTGGTCTGGGCCAAATCCGAGGCCCATGGCGGCAAGGTGCGCGGCTTTATTCTCGAAAAAGGCATGAAGGGCCTCTCGGCCCCCAAGATCGCGGGCAAGCTGAGCCTGCGCGCCTCGATCACCGGCGAGATCGTGATGGAGAATGTGGAGGTGGGCGAGGAAGCACTCCTTCCGGGGGTCGAGGGGATGGGCGGGCCGTTTGGCTGCCTCAACCGTGCGCGCTACGGCATTGCATGGGGGGTGATGGGCGCAGCCGAGGACTGTTTCATCCGCGCGCGCCAATACGGGCTCGACCGGCACCAGTTCGGCCGCCCGCTCGCCGCGACCCAGCTCTACCAGAAAAAACTCGCCGATATGCACAGCGAGATCACACTGGGGCTTCAGTCTTGCCTGCGTGTAGGCCAGCTGTTCGACGAGGGCCGTTTTGCCCCCGAGATGATCTCGCTGATCAAACGCAATAATTGCGGCAAGGCGCTGGATATCGCCCGTATGGCCCGCGACATGCATGGCGGCAACGGTATCCAGATCGGCTATCATGTGATGCGCCACGCCCAGAATCTCGAGACGGTGAATACCTATGAGGGAACGCATGACGTGCATGCCCTCATCCTCGGGCGGGCGATCACCGGTCTTCAGGCCTTCAGCTGAGGGGGCGTCATGCCACAGGATGCGCCACTCAAGGGGCTCAAGGTCGTCGAACTGGCGCGGATTCTGGCCGGTCCGTGGATCGGCCAGACGCTTGCCGATCTGGGCGCGGAGGTGATCAAGGTCGAGGCGCCCGAGGGCGATGACACCCGCCGCTGGGGCCCGCCCTTTGTGGAGCGGCCCGACGGGGCAGGGGGCACCGAAGTGACGGCTGCCTATTTCCATGCCGCCAACCGTGGCAAGCGCTCGGTCACCTGCGATTTTACCGATGCGGGGGATCTGGCGCGGCTCAAGGCGCTGATTGCCGGAGCCGACGTCGTGATCGAGAACTTCAAGGTTGGCGGGCTTGCGAAATTCGGGCTTGATTATCCCAGCCTGAGCGCGATGAACCCGCGCCTCGTTTATGCCTCGATAACGGGGTTTGGCCAGACCGGACCACGCGCGGCGCAGCCCGGATATGATTTTCTCGTTCAGGGAATGTGCGGGATCATGGACCTGACCGGCGCGCCCGAGGGCGAGCCGCAAAAGGTAGGGGTGGCTTGGATCGATATCTTTACAGGCCTTTATGGCGTGATCGGCATTCAGGCGGCGCTGGCCGAGCGCGCGCGCTCGGGGCTTGGCCAGCATGTCGATCTGTCGCTTCTAGATTGCGGCGTAGGGGTTCTGGCCAATCAGGCGACGAATTTTCTCCTTGGAGGCGTCACGCCCACACGGCTTGGCAATGCCCATCCCAATATCGTGCCCTATCAGGTCTTTCCCGCATCCGACGGGCATCTGATCATTGCCTGTGGCAATGACCGGCAATTCGCCGCGCTCTGCCGAGCGCTCGATCTCGGGCCGCTCGGGACCGACCCGCGCTATGGCAGCAATGCCCAGAGGGTGGCGCATCGCGAGACGCTCTGTGCGCTGATCGCGGATCGAACGGCACAGGCGGAGAAAGCGCACTGGATCTCGGCTCTCGAAGGGGCCGGCGTGCCTGCTGGCCCGATCAACAGCGTGCCGGAGGCGCTTGATGAGCCGCAGATCCTCCAGCGGGGGATGCGGATTGCGCCCGAGGGCATAGCGGGCCTGCGCACGCCCATCTGCTTCTCGCGCAGCACGCTCTCATTGAGCCATGCGGCCCCGAAGCTCGGGTCGGGCGACGGGGCGTTCGGGTGTGGGCTGACGGAGGTTTCGGAAGACAGCAAATAAGATCCGCCTCGCCCTAACCGGTAGCCGCTCCACCGCCCTGTCTCATTCTGACAGGAGACAAGGGCTCATATATCTCAAACTTTAGATGAAGACTGCCGTCCGTGTGCCTGATCTTCATACTTTATTCGACTTTGCGCCCTTAATCGTGAGCAAGGCGACTATGTATTTGAGAGTGAAATGAGAGATAAGTTCCGGACCGTATCTGGTAAGCTCCTGTTGGCAGCGGGGGCTGCTATCTCCGCTATTTTGTTGGCATATACCGCCTTCAATGGCTGGCAGACCTCCGCACGCGTCAAAAGTCAGGTGATGGATCTTGCAATCCATAAAGCCGCATGGGCGGCAGAGCAGGTCGGAGGCTCCCTCACGCAGGCGACCTCCGCAGCGACAGCCCTCTCGGGGCTGCTCGAGGGCTATTTCGACCATGGCGGGGGCGAGACGACGCAGGTGATCGACATGCTGCAGGACGTCTCGCTACAATATGAAAACCTCTATTCCTCTTGGATGTCGGGGATGCCGGACGGGTCGACAGATGCGTTCGTGACAGGCGGCGAAGGCCGAAACGAGGCGGGGATCTTCACCCCCTACTGGACGAAAAACGAACAGGGCACGGTCGATCTGATCACCTTCCCCGTCGATACGGATGCGGAATGGTTCAAGGCGCCGGTCGAGGAGAACCGCCCCATTGCAACAGAACCCTACAGGGCTGTGGATGGAACTCTGATGACGTCGATTGCCGTGCCGGTCCATCATGATGGCCGGACGATCGGGGTGGCGGGTGTAGATATCACCTTGGGCAAGCTGGATGCGCTTCTACGCCAGATGAAGACCTTCGAGGGCGGCCGGATGATGCTGGTCGATGCCGGTGCCAAATGGGTGGTTGGCGAGGACGAGAGCCAGCTGATGTCGGTCTATGACGCGCCGGGCAGTGACCTTGTCCGCGATGCACTCTCGGATGGCCAGCCGCGTGTCATCACGGGGTTCGAGGACGGGCGCACCCGCCTTGTCATGCCTTTTACCGCCCCGGGTATGAACCGGACTTGGGCGACCATCCTCGATGTGCCCAAGGCCGTCTTCGCGGCGCCGGTGATCAGCCAGCTGCTGTCTGCCGCATTGGGTGGGGCGCTTATCTTGCTTCTGGCGTTGGGAGTGATCGGCGCGGCCGCATCGCGTCTGGTGCGCCGGCCGCTTGCCGGGATGCTGGCCTCGGTCGATGATCTGGCGGCGGGGCACTATAGCGCACCGGTTCCGGGCACGCGCGGGCGTGACGAGATCGGCGCGATGGCACGTTCGGTCGAGACCCTGCGACTGGGTCTGATCGAGAAAACGGAGCTGGAGGCCGAGCAGGCCCGCATGCGCGAGGAGGCCGAGGCGGCCCAACAGGCGCGGCTCGCGGAAGAGGCGCGCCAGCGGGACGAGGCCGAGGCCCTTCGTCTTGCGCAGGCCGAAGCCGAAGCCCGTGCCGAGGCGGAAGCCCGCGAAGCGCGTGAGCGCGCCGAAGCGGAGAAATCCGCCCGTGCACGGGAATTGTCGCAGGTCGTGGATAGTCTGGCCGGCGGGCTGCGTGCCCTCTCCAAGGGCAATCTCGATGTCACCCTTCAGGAGCGCTTTGCCGAGATCTACGACCCGCTGCGGATCGATTTCAATGACACGGTCCGGCATCTGACCGAGCTGGTCTCCTCGATCAGCCATGCGACACAGGAGATCAATGGCGGATCGCACGAGATCGCCCGCGCGACGAGCGATCTGTCCCAACAGACCGAGACGAGCGCCGCCACGCTGGAGCAGACCGCTGCAGCGCTCAACGAACTGACGGTGTCCGTGCGCTCGGCGGCCGAGAGCTCGCATCATGCCGACGGATTGGTGCGCGATGTCTCGCAAAAGGCCAGCGCCTCGATGTCGGTGGTCGAGAATACGGTCCTCGCGATGGAACAGATCAGCGCCTCGTCCTCGCAGGTGTCCAAAATCATCGATGTTATCGACGACATCGCGTTCCAGACCAACCTTCTGGCCCTGAATGCCGGTGTGGAAGCCGCCCGTGCGGGCGATGCCGGACGGGGCTTTGCGGTGGTGGCCTCCGAGGTGCGCGAACTGGCGCAGCGCTCGGCCAATGCGGCCCGCGAGATAAACGATCTGATCATGAAATCAGGCGATCAGGTGACCAACGGCGTGACGCTTGTCAGCCAGACCGGCGAAGCCCTGCGTGACATACTCGAGAGCATCAAGGTCGTCTCGGTCAATGTCGGAGATATCGCGGCGTCGGCAGATGAGCAGTCCTCGACCATTGGCGAGATCAATACCGCAGTCAACCAGCTCGATCGCGCCCAGCAGCGCAATGCCGCAGCCTTCGAGGAAACCACCGCCGCCTGCACCGCGCTGAACCGGCAGGCTCATGATCTGGCAGGGCTGGTCGGCCAGTTCCGCCTGTCCGAGGAGCACCGCCGCGTCGCCTGACGGTGCAGGGGCACAGGGGCGCGGCTGTTGCGACGGCCGCGCCATTATCGCCGCGCTTTCCGCTTCGGGGACCGGATCGCCTTGTTCATGCGGTGCTCGTGCATGATGCTGTCCGAGGGGATCTGGCTATCGGAAGGGGGGCAGGCAAAAGCCCGCCCCAGCTTCTGCTTGCCCTCACAGGCCCACGGGCTAGCTGCCGACAAACGACGCATGCGGGGGGAGATGACACGAGAAGAGATCATGGTGGCCTATCGGGCCTATATCGCGTGCCTGAACGGGCGGGACTGGCAGGATCTCCACCAGTTTGTTGGCAAGGACGTGATCTATAACGGAACCCGCATCGGGCTGGAGGGCTATGCAGGGATGCTCGCTGCGGATGTTCGCGCGATCCCCGACCTTCAGTTCACGATCGCCGCGCTCGTCTGCGACCCACCCGTGATCGCTGTCCGGCTCGCCTTTGACTGCTCTCCGGTGGGGGATCTCTTCGGGCTGGCAGTGAATGGAAAGCAGGTGCGCTTCGACGAGCATGTCTTTTACGAATTTCACGATGGCCGGATCCAGAAGGTCTGGTCGCTGATCGACAAGGCCGCCATCGCCGCACAGATATGACACAGCGCGGGAGGGCCTCCCGCGCGCACCATCCCTGACAGATCGAGGACACCGCCATGACGACAGACGTTCTACACATTCCCGAAGACAACGAGATGTTCGCAAACTATCGCGCGGCTTTCGAGACATACGGGTTTTCGCCTGTGGTCAGATCCGGCGGGTTCCTGTTCATCTCGGGACAGGTAGGTGTCCGGCCCGATGGCAGCGTCCCCGCGGACATCGCGGGCCAGACCGAATGCGCCCTGCAAAGGATCGGCGAGCTGTTACGGATCGCGGGCCTCGGGTTTGCCGACCTCGTCGATGTTACCAGTTATCATGTGGATATCGCGGACACATTGCCGGCGTTCATCGAGGTCAAACAGCGCTTCATCAAAAGCCCGTTCCCCGCTTGGTCGATCATCGGCATCTCCGGCCTGAGCCGACCCGAGCTGAAGATCGAGATCAAGGCCGTTGCCGCTTTGCGTGAATGAGCCGCTTCGGGAACGGAAATGTTATGACCGATGCTCTTCGCGCATAGGCCATGCAGGATACGCATTAGACATCCGGCACGAGGCGGAGCTTGGTGGCGTCATCGACCGCCCGCGAGGGGCGGAGAGGCCAGTCACAGGACACCGGATACACCCATGTCGGATCAAAAATTCTTTGCCAATATCGAACGTTTCATCGGTAATACCACGCCGCATCTGGACCTGACCGACGGTCTGGCCGAGCGCATCACCCAGTGCAACTCGACCTACGCCGTGCGTTTCGGGGTCAAGCTGCGCGGGCGGATCTACAGCTTCGAGGGCTGGCGTTCGGTGCATAGCGAGCATATCGAGCCGGCCAAGGGCGGTATCCGCTATGCGCCTGATGCAACGATGGACGAGGTCGAGGCGTTGGCGGCGCTGATGAGCCTGAAATGCGCGCTGGTCAATGTGCCTTTCGGCGGCTCCAAGGGCGCGCTGCGGATCAACCCGTCGGACTGGACCGAGGATGAACTCGAGCGTATCACCCGCCGCTTCACGCAAGAGCTCGCCCGCCGAGACCTGATCCATCCGGGTCGTAACGTGCCTGCACCCGATATGGGCACGGGCGAGCGCGAGATGGCATGGATCGCCGATGAATACCGCAAGACCGGCCGCGCCGATGCGATCAATGTCAGCGCCTGCGTGACCGGCAAGCCGGTCGCGCGCGGCGGGATCGAGGGACGGGTGGAGGCCACGGGCCGCGGGGTGCAATATGCCGTGCGCGCCTATCTTGCCCATCCCGACATGCCGGCGGTTTCTGGGCAAAAACAGATCAGGGGGCTCTCGGTGGTGGTGCAGGGTTTTGGCAATGTGGGCTATCACAGCGCCAAATTTCTCGCCGAGGATGGCGCGCGGATCGTGGGGATCGTCGAGCATGACGTGGCGATCTTCGATCCGAAGGGCCTCGATATCGAGGCGGTGGCCGCCCATCGCCGCGCGACAGGCTCGATTGGCGGGTTTGCGGGCGCCGATACGGTGCCGAGCGCCGAGGGCCTGACCCATATGGCCGCCGATATCCTGATCCCCGCCGCCAAGGAGGCCGCGATCACCGAAGGCAATTGCAACGAAATCGACTACCAGCTGATCGTCGAGGCGGCCAATGGGCCTGTGACCGCCGCCGCCGAAGAGGTGCTGGGTGCGCGCGGCATCCGCATCCTGCCCGATCTCTTCGTCAATGCGGGCGGGGTTGTGGTGAGCTATTTCGAATGGGTCAAGAACATCACCCATATCCCCTTCGGCCTGATGGAACGCCGCCAGCAGATCGCCACCGGCATGTCGATGGTGAGCGCGCTCGAGCAGATGTCGGGGCGGTCGATGACCGATGATCTGCGTGCCTCCATCGCGCGTGACACGCAAGAGATCGACCTCGTGCGCTCGGGCCTCGAGGAGATCATGACGCGGGCCTTCGGCGAGATCGCGGCGCAGCATGCCCGTATGCCCCAAGTCAATCTGCGCACCGCCGCCTATGCCGTTTCCATTGCGCGGATTGCGGATTACTATCGCGCGATTGGCCTGTGACGGGCCGCTGGAACGGATGACGTGAATGGATATACGCTGGCTCGAGGACTTCCTTGCCCTCGTCGAGATGCGCAATTTCACCCGCGCGGCGGAGTTCCGCAATGTCTCGCAGGCCGCTTTCAGCCGGCGGATCCAGTCGCTCGAACATTGGGTCGGCACTGCCCTTATCGTCAAGGGGGCGGTGCCGGTCCGGCTGACCGATGCGGGCGAGGATTTCCGCGCCGAGGCCGCGGCTTCGGTCGAGCGGCTTCTGGGGGCGCGCGCCAAGATCCGCTCGAGCCAGTTCGCGCTGATGTCGCAGGTGCGTATCGCCACGCCCAACTGCCTTGCGCGATCGGATTTCAAGCGGGTGCTGAAGATGCTCAAGGGGCGGGTCAAATCGTCCTTCTCGGTCATCGTCGGCAATACGCAGGATGTCACCGCGCGCTATATGGCGGGGGATGCCGATATCCTGCTGTGCCATGACAATCCCGCGCTTCCGAGCCCCATCCATACCGATGCGCAAGAGCGGCTGGTGGTGCGGCGCGACCGCTTCCTGCCCTATGCCGTCCTCAACCGGCACAAACGCGAGGCCTTCGGCTTTCCGGGCACCGAGAAAGCGCCGTTCCCGCTGATCGCCTATTCGCACAAGGCCTATTTCATGCGGCTCTTCGAGCATGTGCTCGAACGCGCGCCCGTCGATCCGGCCTACAGGATCAGCGTGCAATGCGATATGTCGGACGTCCTCAAGGAGATCATCATGGAGGGCCACGGGGTCGGCTGGCTGCCGGTCAGCGCGGTCGATGATGCGGCGGCGGGGGTCATCGGCCCGATCGGCGGGCCGGAATGGGCGCTCGATGTCGAGATCTGCGCCTATCGCCCGATCCGGAAGCTGGCTCCCGAGGTCGAGGCGCTCTGGGCGGCCCTCAAGGAGGAAATCCGTAATGGACATTGATGCGGCAGAGCTTCAGTCCTTTCTGACCGATCTGGATGCAGATATCCGTGCTCGCGCCGATTGGGGCGAGGTGGCCGATTATATCCCCGAGCTGGCCAAGGTGGACCCTGCGCAATTCGGCGTGGCCATCGCGCTGGCCGACGGGCAGGTGCTGCAAGCAGGAGCCGCCGATACGCGCTTCTCGATCCAGAGCGTCTCGAAGGTCTTCACGCTCGCTTGCGTGCTCGGGCGCAGCGGCGAGCAAATCTGGACACGGGTTGGGCGCGAGCCCTCGGGGACGCGGTTCGACTCGATCCTGCTTCTCGAGCAGGAAAAGGGCCGCCCGCGCAACCCGTTCATCAATGCGGGCGCGCTGGTGACCACCGATGCGCTTCTGGCAGGGCGTGCCCCGCGCGAGGCGCTGAGCGAGGTGCTGGCCTTCTTGCGTCTGGCCGCGGGGGATGAGGATATCCATATCGACCGCGCTGTGGCGCTTTCGGAGGAGCGCACCGGTTTTCGCAACATCGCGCTCGCCAATTATCTGAAGTCCTTCAATAATATGACCAACCCGCCCGAGATGACCTTGGGCACCTACTTTCACCAATGCGCCATCGAGATGACGGCAACGCAGCTTGCACGGGCCGGGCGAATGATTGCGCAGCTGCCACGGGCGCCCGCGATCCTTGCCCCCGAGAAAGCGCGTCGTCTCAATGCCTTGATGATGACCTGTGGCCATTATGACGGCTCGGGCGATTTCGCCTTCCGCGTAGGGCTGCCGGGCAAGAGCGGCGTGGGCGGCGGCATTCTGGTCATCGCGCCAGGAGTGGCCTCGATCGCGGTCTGGTCGCCTGGGCTGAACCTCTATGGCAACTCCCATATGGGAACATTCGCCGCCGAACAGATCGCCCGTTTCACCGGCTGGTCGGTTTTCGGATAAGAGGTCGACGATGGAATGAAGCAGGGGTGAGCGGCCTGCATGGCCTAATGCAGGGCAGTTTCTAAATGTCGATGCCATCCGCCGCCGTGTCGTAACTCACGCTAGCGGGAATGATACTGGGGGGCGCTACGATGTCTGGATATCACCCGAACGCTGTGATGTTCACAGCGATCACGGTTTCTAGCGGAAAGCTGAAACGACCTGCCCATTGCCGGGATGCCGCACCGGCCCAGCGTTTTCCCGCGGACCATCTCACCGATGCCTCGGCACCCGCGACATTTTAAGTGACGAAGGCTGTATGGGCCGCAGCTGCCAAGGCCAACTCGGCAGCAAGCGGACGCAGAGTAATGTGCTGAAGGGTCGCAGATCCGCGTCCGCGCTCTGAAAAACGTCATACAGGCTATAACCTCTCTAGGCCATCAAAGGCTTGTTCGCCAAGCAAATTGGCCCAAGGAAAGCCCGCGCATCTGCGCGATCAGCGACAAAGGATCCAAGCGGCGCTGGAAGATCGGATACAGCCCTTGATAATTTGCAACTGCACCAAACTGCCCACAAGGACAGTCTACCCGCATTGCAAACTATGCTTTGTATCCTGACCGGGTAGACTGCAGGTTCTTGTACAGGCGTCCAGATCGCAACGCCGCTTAGATTAATGTACGTAGTTTTGTAAAATGGGCGTTACAGAACACATATTCCATTATAGCAATGGTTACATAATGTTGATTATGACGTTGATCGGGCTTAAAAGACATAGACCCAATTGGTAAAAATGATGTGGCCCGCGAAACTCGGACAGTGTCGAATCTGGATCTGAACGATCTGGAGTTTGAGGTGATGAGTAACTTGTTCTGGCTGACCGAGGCGCAGATGAAACGCATTGGCCCCTATTTTCCGAAAAGCCGTGGGCGGCCTCGCGTCGATGATCTGCGTGTGTTGGGCGGGTTATCTTCATTAATCGCAATGGGTGGAGGTGGCGTGATGCGCCCAAGGAATACGGCCCGCCCAAAACGCTCTACAATCGTTGGAGCCGAATGGGTGTCTTCGCTCGGATCCTGGAAGGCCTGGCCTCCGAAAATTCCGACACTCGAACCGTGATGATCGATGCGACGTATCTGAAAGCGCATTGCACGGCATCCAGCCTGCGGGTCAAAAAGGGGGCGTGGACGCCTGATCGGCCGCACGAAGGGCGGGATGAACACGAAGCTCCACGCCATCGCCGACATGAAAGGCCGCCCGATCCGACTGTTCATGACAGCAGCTCAGCTCAGCGACTTCACCGGTGCGCAGGCGTTGCTCGACAGCCTGCCACAGGCGAAATGGATGCTGGGCGATCGGGGATATGATGTAGATTGGCTCAGAGAAGCGTTGAAAGACAAGGGGATGAAAGTGTGAATCCCGAGTCGGAAGTCCCGCAAGGCACTCATCGGATATGACAAGCGCCGTTACAAGCGACGCAATCGCATCGAGATCATGTTCGGACGACTGAAGCACTGGCGGCGGGTGGCTACTCGATATGACCGATGCCCAATCACCTATCTCTTGGCGATCGCACTCGCTGCTACCAGCTTGTTCTGGCTCTGGATGGAAATGAGCGCTGACCCTAGATCTTTCCGCATATCCTGCCCGCAGGGCTCCCAGCCGAATGGCAGGCCCATACGACCGGCATCGACCGCTACATCGGCATGCGCTACCGTCTACTCGACGGAATACTGGAACATATTTGACGAATAGGCCCGCATCCGGTCACAATAGGCCCCGCAGAGCACTTTGCCCTTGATGTCGCAATGTCGCGGTGATGCCCGCATCGATGGAGATCTTTACGATCCGCGCATTCTGCGAGCTATCGGGGCGGGCTTCGATTTCGGGCAAGCGCGGGCAGGCCGCCGCGTGAGAAGACCTCGCCCGCGCGAGCCTGTGTCTCCAGATCAGTTACAGCCTCGCGCAACAGCCCACGCTCGTCAGTGACATAAAGAATGGGGCAGCTATGCACGCGACCGCTGCCGATCGAGGTCGGCGGCACGTTGAACGAACCGTTCTGGTAGGTGGGCCTCATGGCGAGGGGCTCCACGGGGAAGACATCGAGCACCGCGCCCCCGAATGCGCCCTCACGCAGGGCGGCCACGAGGGCCATATGATCGATTACCCTCGCGCGCCCCACGCTGACCACCCCTGCCCCGCGTGGCAGAAGGCCCAGACGGGAGGCCGAGACGAGGTTCTTGGTCTCGGGGGTCAGCGGCAGGCTGGAGAAGAGGATATCCGTGCGGGGCAGCACATCGTCGAGCGTGCCGACGGGCAGGCAGGCATCGAGAGCGGCGGTGGAGCGGCTACTGCGGGTCACGCCGGTGACCACCGCGCCCAATCCGCGCAAGAGCGGCACCGCAGCCGAGCCGATCCCGCCCACGCACAGAAGTGTCCAAAGACGGATGCCCATGTTCACGCCGTCTTGTAGCTGGCGAATTGCGGGGTGGCATAGTTGGGCATCAAGGCCGCCGTCAGGAGGAACACGCCACCTTTCGCGCCATGCACACCCGAGGCATTGGTCAGCGCCACACCCTCGGGCAGATAGGGGTCAGGGTCTCGATGCCCGCCGAGATCACCTGGATCCAGTCGAGCTTCGGCGCCTTAACACGCAGCTCGCGCAGGTCGGGTTTGCAGCAGGCAAAGAGGATATCGGCCTGTGCCACGGCGGTCTCAAACGCCGCAGAATCGGCGTTTTTGGAGATCTCCATCCCGGTGATCCCCGCCTGATCCAAAGCCGCGCGCAGACGGTCGGCGCAGAGCGACAGGGGACCGCCATCAGTTTCAATATGGATATGCATCACGCCTGACGCTCCATCGCGATCGCATCCATCTCGACCAGAAGGCGCGGATCGTTGAGGCGGATGCCCACCGTGGCGCGCGCCGAGAATGGCGCATCGAAATACTCGGCATAGACAGCGTTCATCGCGGCGAAATCATCGCCATTCACCGGAAAGATCCCGACCTTCATCACATCGGCCATGCTCAGCCCGCCCGCCTCGACGAGCGATTTCATATTCTCGAGAACTTGCCGCGTCTGGCTGGTGATGTCGGACCCCGCAAGTGCCCCGCTCAAAGGATCGATCCCGACCTGCCCCGAAACAAACAGCATAGGTCCGTTGCGCCGCGCGGCAGAGAGCGGCGCGGGCCCCATCGGGCGATCGGATTGGGTGAGACCGGGATGAGCGATTACGATCGTTTACGGTCAGGAACAGTTTTAAATTTGCCGCAGGTTTTCAGGGGGACATTGCCGCTGGCAGTGTCCTTCAGGCGAAGCGCATATAGATTATGGCCGCCAGAACGAATAGCCTGCTTATAATGTGATGTAGATCAAGAAAGCCGCAAAGGAACCCAGCGTTCAAATGCAGCCCACGCGGAACCGGAGGCCAATACGCACAGCGGCGCGTATGAAAACTCCCGCCCCAGCGCTGGCACGGGCGGGATGGACGGCACGAACGCCCCGGGTGCTTACGGGGTGGTTTCAGCCTTTACCTGCGCCACCTCTTCGGGCGACATCGTGCCGGTCGTCTCGACAGTTCCATCGGTGATCTTCCACAAGCGGAACGGGCCGGTGATATCGCCGTACTGATCGAAGGCGACAGGGCCGATCACCCCCTCGTAACGGATTTTCTTACCTTCCTTGATCAGCGCCAGCGCCTTCTTGAACTCGGCAGGACCTGCATAGATCGGTTCGCCCTCGGTGCCGGTCACCTCGGGGATGGCGGCGCGGATCTTGTCGGGCGTTGGTTCGCCTGCCTCGGCAATCGCCAGCGCCACGATCGCCCCCGCATCATAGGAGCGGTCGGCGGCGGGCGCATCAGGGGCGATCCCGCCCGAGAAAGTTTCGAAATTATCGTAGAAATATTTGGTCGAGGGGCTCTCGGACGTGCCCGAGGAGGTGCCATAGGCCGCCTCGAGATATTGCGCCCCGACAGCTTTGATGAAATCGGAGGAGTTCATTCCGTCATTGAGAAGGAATTTCTGCGGCCCGCCCGAGGAAATCCATGCCCGCGCGATGGTCGCGCCATCGACCGGATAGGAGATCAAGTAAAGCCCCTCGGGATCCCCTTTCAGCGCGGCGGTCGCCTCGGAGGAATAATTGGCCTGTTTCTCGTTATAGGGGGTGACGGAGGTGATCTCGCCGCCGAGCGCGGTATAGGCGGTCGTGAACTCGCGCATCATATTGACGCCGAAATCATTGTTCACATGAATGATGGCAAGCTTTTTCATGCCCTGATCGATGGCATATTTGGCCGCAGCCGTCCCTTGCAGCGCATCCGAGGTAATGGTGCGGAAGAAATAGCCGCCCGTCTTGCCCTCCTGCCCCAGCTGGGTGAGTGTGGGCGAGGAGGAAGCGGGCGAGACCTGCACGACCTTGGCGGGCGCGGTCACCGAGGTGAGGATCGGCAGCGTTACCGAGGAGATGATCCCGCCGATCACGACCGGCACCTTCTTGATATTGACGAGCTGTGTGGCCTGATCGACGGCCACATTGCCCTGGCTCTGGCTGTCGCGAATCTCCGACGCGATCTGGCAGCCCCCCGCGCCACCTGCCTCGTTGAAATCGCGAAACGCCATATCCACAGCCTTGGCACCGGCCTGACCATAGACACCGGCGGGACCAGTCAATTCCATGACCATCCCTACGTCGATCCTGCAATCTTGGGCCATCGCGGCGGAGCCAAAGGCGGCGCTGGCCGCTGCGGCAAGCAGTAATTCCTTCATATCAGTCAACTCCTGTTGGAAATGCCCTTTGTCGGGCGGGGATCGGAGGCTCAGGCCTCTTCTTTATTGAGATTGTATTTCATGATGGCGCCGTGGCGGCCGTGACGGTCCCGCTCGAGTTCGTAGACATCGCCCTCGAGCGGGACGGATTGCGCCAGCACCGCCTCGATCGCGGCCAGATCCTCGGGCGAGAGCGCCAGCGTCCCGATCCGCAGATTGGCCGCCAGATGCGCACGGTTGCGCGCGCCCACGATGACCCCTGCCACCTGCGGGCGGGTCAGCATCACCGCCGAGGCCACGGTCGCGATATCGCTCCGGTGACGGTCGGCAACGGTGCGCAGACATCCGAGCAGGCTCTGGAACAGATCCCAGCCGCCGAAATCCTCGATGATCAGATGGTATTTCGTGAGCGAGCGGTTCTCCATCTCGCCCTTGGGATCGGGCCGGCCCAGCCAGCGGTCCGACAGGAATCCGCCCGCCACGGTGCCATAGCACAAAAACTGCATCCCCTCGCGCGCGGCCAGAGCGGCCATCCGCTTTTCGGGGCGCAGGTCGAGGAGCGAATACTGGGTCTGGAGCGTGGCCAGACGGATCCCCGCCCCGAACATCGCTGCCACCTGATCGGTGCCGAAATTGGTCCCCGATAGAAGATGGATCAGCCCCTCGTCCTGAAACTCCCTGAGCCAAGATGCCGCTTCGAGCCAGTCGCCCTGTGCGTAATCCCACCAATGGAACTGCACCAGATCGAGTCGCTCGACCCCGAGCCGCTGCGCCGAACGCGCCACGGTTTCCCGCAGCATCGGGCGCGTGAGGCGGGCCAGCTTGTCGAGATCGGGCACGCATTTGGTATGGACGCGGATCTGGCCGAGCGACTCTGCCCCGAACCGGCTGGCATAGGAGCGGCGGAAGGCGCCGATGATCTCCTCGACGCCGGTATAGATATCGGCGCAATCGAAGGTGGTGATGCCGGCCTGCGCGGTGGCGACCAGATCCTCCACCGCCTCTGCCTGATCGATCGCGCCATGTCCGCCCGCCAGCTGCCAGCCGCCACGGATCACGCGGGAAATCTCGTAGCCTGGGCCGAGTGTGGCGCGGGGGAGGGTCATGTCAGTCATCCTTTATCAGAGATACGGCGGTGGTCTGGGCATGGCTGAAGCGCCGTTTGCCCAAACGGGTAATCCGGAAACGGGTGGAACAGTTCGGGTCGGGACAGGCCACCTCGGCATCGGTGCTCATCCAGTCATTGGGGTGGGTCTGGCGCTGTTTGGCCGCCAGCAGCGGCAGCACGGCAGACAGCGAGTAGATCGAGAACCCCTGTCCGGGCGGCAGATGGAGCATCTCGCCGCGCAGCTCGAAATAATCGCCGCGCTTGGCGTTGCAATAGATCGCGCCGCCCTCGGGAGCCGTCACCTCGACCCGCAGGTCCCAGAGCTCGAATGTATCATCCATCGCCTGCCGCCTTTCGCATATCCTCGCGGATCAGCGCGAAGGACTGGGTGATATCGGCATGGAGCGCACGCACCGCCGCCTCGGCATCGCGTGCCTCCAGCGCCTCGATCAGCGCCCAATGGTGATGCACCGCCGTCAGCGAGGGGTTGCGCCCGTAAATGATGGCCGAGGCGCGCACACAGGGGCCCGACTGCATCCACAGGCTGCGCACGATCGGCAGCAACACATCGGAGCCCGCCGCCCCGTAAATGGTGAAATGGAACTGGTGATTGAGCTGCGAAGTCTGGCTGGCATGTTCCTCGTCGAGACGGTTGAAGGCGGTCTCGCATTCGGCAGTCTGGGCGCGCAGCACGGCCCAGTCCTCGGGGGTCAGCCTAGGGACGGCCATCCGCACCAGTTCGCCCTCCACCAGACAGCGCGCCCGCGCCAGATCGGTCAACCGCTCCTCGGTGATCAGCGGCACACGCGCCGAGCGGTTGGGCATGATCTCGAGTGCGCGCTCGGTGGCCAGCCGCCCCAACGCCTCGCGCACCGGCATGATCGAGACACCCATCGTGTCGGCCAGCGCCTGCATCCTGAGCACCTGCCCCGCCGCAAAAGCACCATGGGTCAGCGATCGGGTCAGCTCGTCATAGACGCGGGTCTGCAACGAGGCGCGGCCGACCCGCGCAAGGCCCGGCACGGCGGTCTCGGGTGGCCCCGCAATGGGCGAAGTGCTGTCCATTTAATCTCCCGCATCATCAACCAAGGATATTTCACCTTTTTGACTTGCCATGGCGAAATCTGTCAATGATCTTTGATCAAAGATATAATGAAACCGGAACCCCTGCCTAAATGCGCGGCGATTCCGGCAGCAACAGGGAAGATGGAATGGACCAGACCCGAGAGGCGGTGCTTGCCGCCCATGGTCTCAGCCGGAGCTTTCAGGGGGTGCGCGCCGTGGACAATATGTCCCTGTCGCTCCATCCCGGCGAGTTGCTCGGCCTGATCGGCCCTAACGGGGCCGGAAAGACCACGATGTTCAATATGCTGGCGGGCGCGCTGCCGCCCTCTTCGGGGCGGATCGAGCTTGCGGGACATGACGTGACCCGCGAAGGGGCCGAGAAGCGGCTGGGCCGCGGCCTGGGCCGCAGCTTCCAGATCCCGCGCCCCTTCCCCGAGATGACAGTGCTGGAAAATGTTCTGTGCGGGGCGCAAAGACAGAGTGGCGAAAGCGTCTGGGGGGCGGCCTTCCGGCTGGGGGCCGCGCGCCGTGACGAGGCCCGCGCGCTGGAGAAAGCCCGCCAGATCATCGAGTTCCTGCTGCTAGGCCATCTGGTGGATCAGCCCGCGCGGGTGCTTTCGGGCGGGCAGCGCAAGCTGCTGGAACTCGCGCGCCTGCTGATGGCCGATCCCAAGGTGCTCCTGCTCGACGAGCCCGCCGCCGGAGTGAACCCGAGCCTTCTCGAGGAGATCATGGGCCGGATCGTCGCGCTGAATGCGCAGGGCGTCTCGATCCTGCTGATCGAGCACAATATGGATATGGTGGCGCGGCTATGCTCGCGCGTAGTGGTGATGGCGCAGGGTGCCGAGCTGGCAAAGGGCGCCCCCGACGCGGTGATCCGCGAGCCACAGGTCATCCGCGCCTATCTGGGAGATGCCGCATGAAAGATGTGTTGCGTATCCGTGGCCTGCACGCCGGCTACCAGCCCGATCTGCCGATCCTCAAAGGCGTGGATCTGGTTGTGGGCGAAGGCGAGTTCGTGGTGCTGCTTGGCCCCAACGGGGCGGGAAAATCGACGCTGGTCAAGACTATCGCGGGTCTGGTGCCCGTCCATGAGGGGGCGATCAAGCTCTACGGCGAGGAGATCTCCAGACTGCCCGCCCATCTGCGGCTGCGCCACAGGCTGGCCTTCGTGCCGCAGACCGAGAACATCTTCGCCCAGATGAGCATACGCGAGAACCTGCAGCTTGCCGCGCAGATCCTTCCAAAGGCAGAGCGGGCGGAACGGATGGCCGCGATGATGGAGACCTTCCCCGATCTGGCCCGTCGCCCCGCCACCCGCGCGGGTAGCCTCTCGGGCGGGCAACGCCAGATGCTGGCCGTGGCGCGCGCGATGATCGTGGACCCGCAGGTGCTGATCCTCGACGAGCCCTCGGCAGGGCTCTCGCCCCTGATGGTGGCGGATGTGTTCGACCGCCTGCGCGCCATCAACGAGACCGGCATCACCATCCTGCTGGTCGAGCAGAATGTCCGCGCGGGGCTGGGAATTGCCAGCCGCGGGGTCATTCTGGTCGAGGGTCGTGTGGCCCATGATGCGCCCTCGGACCTTCTGGCCAATGATCCGGTGGTGGCCGATCTTTATCTGGGTGGCCATGCCGCCGCCCCCGCGAGGGAGGGCGCGCTATGATATTGCAACCTGTCATGGACGGCCTCGTGAACGGGGCAATCATCGGCCTTGGCGCGATCGGCGTCACACTCACCTATTCCATCCTGCGCTTTGCCAATTTCGCCCATGGCGAACTCCTCAGCTGGGGTGCCTATCTGGCGCTCACCATCAGCGCGGCGCTTGGCGCGATGCTGCCCGCACTCGGCACGCCTATCGGGCCGTTCAGCTTCGGCTGGTCGGTGCCTATTGCCATGGCCGGATCGATCCTCGCCACCGCCGCGCTGACATTGGCCACCGACTGGCTGCTGTTCGAGCGGCTCCGGCGCTCGGGAGCGGCCACGATCATTCTGGTCATGGCCTCTTTCGGTGCGGCGCTCGCCCTGCGCAACCTCATCGAATTCGCCTATACCTCGAGCCCGCAATATTTCACCAATGCGCTGCAGATCAGCCGCGAGATCCTGCCGGGCCTCAGGGCCACGCCCGACCAGATGCTTGTGGTGGGGCTGGGCGTTGTGCTGGTGATCGCGGTGCACCTGGTGCTCACGCGCAGCGCCGCAGGGCGCGCCATGCGCGCCGTGTCGGAAAATCCGCAGCTGGCCGCTCTTGTCGGCATTGATGCGCGCGGGGTCATCCGCATGGTCTGGATCCTCGGTGCGGGGCTTGCCGCCATCGGGGGGATCATGTCGGGGGTCGTCGTGCAGATCCGGCCCACCATGGGCCATGACCTGCTGCTGCCGCTCTTTGCCGCCGCCATTCTGGGCGGGATAGGCTCTGTGCCAGGCGCCATGCTGGCAGGCCTCATGGTCGGGCTGGCCGAGGCCTTCACCGTGCAGATCATCGGTGCCGAATGGCGGGCGGCGGTCTCCTTTGTCATCCTTGTTGCGGTGCTTCTCCTGCGCCCGCAGGGTATTTTCGGAAAGGCAATGGCCTGATGGATCTTCTGATATACGCCGCCTTCTTCCTGACCATGGCGCTGACCTATGCCGTCATCTGTCTGGGGCTGAACCTGCAATGGGGGCAGACGGGGCTGTTCAACGTGGGGATCGCGGGCTTTGTGGCCGTGGGTGCTTATGTCTCGGCGCTGCTGACCACCCCCGCCATCGACGGACGGCTCGGCGGCTTCGGCCTGCCGATCCTGATCGGCTGGCTGGGCGGCGGGCTGGCGGCGGGTGTTTTATGCTTCCTTCTCGGAGCGCTGACACTGCGTCTGCGGGCCGACTATCTGGCGATTGCCACATTCGGTGCCGCCGTTGTCATCCAGCTGGCGCTTCTCAATCTGGAGGGGGTCACCGGCGGGCCCTTCGGCATCGGCTTCATCCCCCGTCCCTTCGGCATCCTGCAAAGTCACGCCAACCTTTTCACACTGGCCAATCTTGGCGTAATGCTAGCGACGGTGCTCCTGAGCTATCTGGTGCTCGAGCATCTGGTGCGCTCGCCCTGGGGCCGCGTGCTGCGGGCGCTGCGCGAGGACGAGACCGCCGCGCGTGCGCTTGGCAAGAACCCCGTGACCTACCGCCTGCAGGCCTTTGCCATCGGCGGCTTCTTCATGGGGCTAGGCGGTGCGGCACAGGCCCATTTCATCGGCTTCATCGCGCCGGACAACTATCTGCCCATCCTGACCTTCCAGGTCTGGACCATGCTCATCGTAGGTGGCTCCGGCAATATGCGCGGCGCCATTCTGGGCGCAGTGCTCGTCTGGGCGATCTGGGCGCTCTCGGGATCTGCCGTCAGTGCGCTTTTCCCGCCCGAGGCGCAGGCCCGTGCCGCCTCGCTGCAGATCGTCATGATCGGGGTGGCGCTCTGTGCCGTGCTCCTGCTGCGTCCGCGCGGGCTCCTGGGCGAGGCGGGGACTTTGCGCGCGCGTCGTCCTGCCCTGTTTTCCAAAGCCTCGCTCTCCAAAGGCACTCACTCCAAAGGATCCAAAACCAATGCCTGACAGCTCTTTCTCCACCCCCCTGCCACGCATCGATCTGGCGCCGGGATTGAATATTGCGCGGCTTGTCTGCGGCTTATGGCAGGTGGCCGATCTGGAAAAGGACGGCACGACGCTTGACCCGGTGCTGGCGGCCAACCAGCTTGAGGCCTATGCCAAAGCGGGGTTCGACACATTCGATATGGCCGACCATTATGGTAGCGCCGAGATCATCACGGGCGAATTAACCAATCGGGCCGGCATGGGCGGCGTGCGTGCCTTCACCAAATGGTGCCCCGAACCGGGCCCGATGACGCCCGAGATCGTGCGGGCGGGGATTGTCGAACGGCTCGAGCGGATGCGGACCTCGCGTATCGACCTCCTGCAATTCCACTGGTGGAGCTTCGAGGACCCGCGCTGGCTCGATGCGCTGCGCGAGATCGAGGCGCTGCGGCAGGAGGGGCTGATCGGCGCGATCGGTGTGACCAATTTCGATGCGGCCCATCTGGAGCTGGCGCTGGCCGAGGGGATCGAGATCGTCTCCAATCAGGTGAGTTTCTCGCTCGTCGACCGCCGTGCGGCAGGGGCGCTGACCGATCTTTGCGCCCGCTATGATGTGAAGCTTCTGGCCTATGGCACGCTTTGCGGCGGGTTTATCTCGGAGAAATGGCTGGGCCAGCCCGAACCCACCGAGATCACCGACTGGAGCCGGATGAAATACAAGCGTTTCATCGATGCGGCGGGAGGATGGGCGACATTTCAGGACCTTCTGGCGGCGGCCCACGAGATCGGGCGCAAACACGGGGTCTCTCTTTCGAATGTCGCCTCTGCCTGGGTGCTGGAAACGCCTTCGGTTGCCGCGACCATCATCGGCGCCCGCATTACAGAGGCCGAGCATCGCGCGGATAACCTGCAGATCTTCGGCTTTGCCCTCGATGACGAAGATCGCGCCCGCCTCGAAGCGGTGTTTGCGCGGATGAAGATGGTGCCCGGCGATTGCGGCGACGAATACCGTAAGCCGCCGTTCCTGACCGCGTCCGGCGATCTTTCCCATCATCTCAATTCCATCGCCCCCCTCCATCCGGCGCTGCCCGACCCTAATCTGCCCGACCGTGCGCGGGTCTTCTCGGGGTCCAGATGGGAGCCTATCGCGGGCTATTGCCGCGCGGTGAGGGTCGGCGAGCGTATTCTGGTGTCGGGCACTACGGCCACGCATGGCGCCGATCATGCGATCGCGCCCGACAATGCGGGCGCACAGACGACCTATATCCTCGACAAGATCGTCGCGGCGCTGCGCGCGCATGGCGCAGGTCCCGAACATGTAGTGCGCACGCGCATCTATCTGACCGATGCGGAAGATTGCGAGGCGGTCTCGCGCGCCCATGGCCGCTTCTTTGCCCAACACCCTCCCGCCAACACCCTGTTGCAGGTCGCCAGACTCATCGGGCCCTACCGCGTGGAGATCGAAGCCGAGGCCATGCTGTCCGCCTGACCTCCCAACGAGATGCCCAGACGCGCGCCCCCGAACGGGGCGCGTTTTGGCGTTGACAAAGGGCGATGCAGGATACAGCTTCACGTTGTGCCCTTGGGAGGGGGTGCAGGAACAGGTTCGGGGAGGACCCTGTTTCGCTTTCAGATTTCGGCATCCGACATAAGCGCCGGACAAACCATCTTTATCGCGCGGGGGACCATCCCCTTGCGCAAGAAGCATTTTTACGGGTCCCCCCGACAGGCCACGCCAGATCATGCCCCTACACGGCGATCGGGCCATGTCATTTTCAGGAGGAACCCGATGCAAAATCCGCTCTCACACTGGACCCGTCCGCTCACGATCATGAGCCTGCTCATGGCGTCCTTCCTACCAACCCAGACCATCGCCCAGAGCGTGAGCCCCGCCCCGATCGATTATGGCGCAAAGGCCGGTGCGCCCCTGACCGAGGTCGGGACCTATCCGTGGCTCGCCAATGCCGCGGCGCTCACCAGTGACGGCACGATCTTTCTCGGTCTGCCGCGCTGGACCGGCTACGAGGCGACACCCGGTATCGCGGTTCTCGACCCGCAGTCCGATACGCTACGCGCCTTTCCGGGAGGCGCGTGGAACACCTGGACCCCCGACGCGCCCACCGGCGAGGCGCTGGTAAATGTCAACACGATCCATATTTTCGATGACGACACGCTCTGGGCGGTTGATCAGGGGACACCGTTCTTCGGGCCGAAGGTCGATGAGGCCGCGGCCAAGGTGCTACAATTCGACACCAAGGCCGGCAAGCTCCTGCGCAAGATCGTGCTCGGCCCCGATATCCTGCCGGAGGGCGGCTCGCTCAATGATCTGCGCCTTGATGCGGAAAACGCCTATTTCACCGATTCCGGTCTGGGCGGGATCGTGATCGTCAACCTCGAGACCGGCAAGGCGCTGCGCAGGCTCGACGCGCATGTCTCGGTCACCGCAAATCCCCAGCGCCCGCCCATCGGCGAGAAAGGCCAGATCCTGACCAATCCGCAGGGCGCGCAGATACAGGTCCATTCCGATCCGATCGAGATCTCCCCGGACGGGCAATGGCTCTATTACCAACCGCTGAGCGGCCCGCTCTACCGTGTGCCCACCAAGGCGCTGCGCGATGAGACCCTGTCCGAGGCAGATCTCGAGAAACAGGTGGAATTTGTCTATGACACGCCACCGCTCGTGGGCACCGCGATGGATAGCAAGGGCAATCTCTATATGGCCGAGATGGACCGCCCCCGGATCACGGTGCTCTCGCCCGACGGAACCTTGCGCGTTCTGGCACAGGATGACCGGCTCTGGGGTCCGGATGCGATGGTAATCAGCGATGACCGCGCGCTTTATGTTCCGATCCCGCAGACCGGACGACTGGCCGCCAATCGCGGGCCCGACGGCAAGAACATGATCGAGCCGCCCTTCCACCTGTTCAGGATGGCCCTGCCCGACTGGGCCGGCGACCGCGAGCGCGTGCCGCCGGTTTTCAGGTAAACGCGGCTAGAACCGAGCCCGTCCCTCCGCCGCTTATACAGGGCATAGGGGCGGCCACTCCTTCCCTAGGGGAAATCCGTGCGACACCCGGAACAACGCCAAATCACACATCAAAATGACGTATTTTTTCTGACGTGAGAACAACAACTTGAAGAAATCCGTTCCTATCCTCACGCCCCTGTGAGTTGCGCGACGGAGATGTGGGCATAGCTGGATCTTCATTAGCTTGCTTAGTTAACGTTCCCATTTCGGAACGGGCCAAGCACGCAGCCAGCAATGGAAAGCGAGCCCATGAGCCTGAAGCCCCCCTTATTGACCCGCAGACGGCTGCTTGCCAGCGCCGCCGCGGGCCTCAGCCTGATATCTACCGGCGCCTATGCGCGTGTTCTTGATGGGACCGCACCGTGGCAGCCCTTTGCAGCCAATCCGCCCGAACAGGGTTGGACCGGCACATGGCGGTTTTTCAACGAGGCCGAGGCCCGCACCATTGGCGCGATGGCCGATAGGATGATCCCGGCCGACGATCTGTCGGTCTCGGGGCGCGAGGCGGGCTGCGCCGAGTTCATCGATGGCCAGCTGGCCGGAAGCTATGGCACGGGCGAGAAGCTCTATATGCAGGGCCCGTTCAAGGAAGGCACGCCCGAACAGGGCGACCAGCTCCCCTGGACCATGGCCGAGCGCTACCGGATGGGGCTCGCCTCGCTCTCGGAATATTGCCGCAAGACCTATTCCAACGAGTTCGCCGATCTGGACGGAGAGACGCAGGACGAGGTGCTGAGCGGGCTCGAGACGGGCGATATCGCCCTCAGCCCGATCCCGTCCAAGACTCTGTTCTCCGATATCCTGAACAATGTGATGGAGGGCTTCTTTGCCGATCCGCTTTATGGCGGCAATCGCGATATGGCCTCTTGGAAGATGCTTGGCTTTCCGGGCGCGCGCTATGATTACCGCCCCTACCTTATGAAATACAACGAGAAACTCGACCTAGAGCCGGTCTCCATGGCAGGCCGCGCAGCATGGCAAACGGAGGCGACCCAATGACCGGACCAGCAAAAAGACTTCCTCATACGGATGCTGTTGTCATTGGCCTTGGCTGGGCCGGATCGATTATCGCCAAGGAAATGGTGGATGCGGGGCTCGAGGTCGTGGGGCTCGAACGCGGCGGGTGGATCGAGACGGGGGTGGATTTCAACATCAACACCGCGCCCGACGAGCTGCGCTATGCCCGCCGTCAGGAGCTGATGCTGCAGACTGTGCAAAACACCGTGACCGCGCGCAACAACAGTGCGCAGGAGGCGCTGCCGATGCGCAAATGGGGCTCCTTCCATCCCGGCAATGGCACGGGCGGCGCGGGTCTGCACTGGGCAGGCATCACATGGCGCTTCCAGCCCGAGGAGTTCCGCCTCGCCTCGTATCTGAGCGAGAAATATGGCGATGAGGTCGACCCGAACCTGACGTTACAGGACTGGGGCACGGACTGGTCGGAGATGGAACCGGCCTATGACTATTTCGAGCGTATCGCAGGCGTCTCGGGCAAGGCCGGCAATATCAATGGCGAGATCCTCGCGGGCGGCAACCCGTTCGAGGGCGCGCGCACCCGCGATTATCCCACCGGACCGACGATCCCCACCTATGCGCCCAAGCTCTTCGCGCAGGTGGCCGAGGATCTGGGTTACAAGCCTTTCCACACGCCCTCCTCTATCCTCTCGGAAGCCTATACCAATATCTACGGCATGCAGATGGGCCCCTGCACTTATTGCGGCTTCTGCACCAATTACGGCTGCGCGAACCTGTCCAAAGCCTCGGCCATTACCTGCGTGCTGCCTGCGCTTGTGCGCCAGCAGGGCTTCACCGCCCGCACCCGCTCGGAAGTGCTGAAAATCGAGACCGATAGCAACGGCAGCAAAGCCACTGGCGTGACTTTCGTCGACTCCGACGGGCAGGAATGGTTCCAGCCCGCCGATATCGTGGTCTCCGCAGCTTTCACCTTCGAGAACGTCCGGCTGATGCTCCTGTCGGGGATCGGCACGCCCTATGATCCGGCCACGGGCAAAGGCCAGACAGGGCGCAACTACTGTTACCAGACCGCCAATAATGTGCGGCTCTTTTTCGACGACAAGGAATTCAACAGTTTCATCGGCGGCGGCGCCATCGGCATGGCCATCGACGAGACGAATAATGACAATTTCGACCATTCGGGCTTGGGCTTCGTGGGCGGCGGCTCGACCCGCGTGGGGCCGATCGGCGCGCCGCCCATCGGATCGCGTCCCGTCCCCGAGGGCACACCGAAATGGGGCAGCAAATGGAAACAGGCCACGACCGAGAACTATAACCGCTCCATGTCGATCGGCTGCGAGAGTTCCTCCTATGCGCAGCGCGGCAATTACCTTTCGCTCGATCCCAATTACAAGGACCGGCTGGGCAGACCGTTGCTGCGCGTCACTTTCGACTTCCCCGAGAACGATCTGAGAATGTCGCAATATGTCACCGACAAGATCGAAGAGATCGGGCGCGCGATGAACCCGCGCTCGATCGAGCGCAACGCGATGACGGGCCATTGGAACACCGTGCCCTACCAGTCCTCGCATGTGGTGGGCGGCTTCGTGATGGGGGCCGATCCCGAAACCTCGGGGACCAATAAATACCTCCAGAGCTGGCAGGTGCCCAATCTCTTTGTGGTCGGCGCCAATGCCTTCCCGCAAAACCCGGGCTACAATCCCACGGGCACGGTAGGCGCGCTGGCGGTGAAAGCCGCATGGGCCATCACCCGCGACTATCTCAAAGCGCCCCATCAACCGCTGGTGCAGGCATGAGGAGCGCGCTGATGAAACCCGTTCTGATCGCCGCGCTTCTGGCAGGCACCGCCGCCCACGCGCAGGATTTCAACGCCGTCGAGAAAGGTCGCAAACTGGCGATCACTGCCGATTGCGCCGCCTGCCATACGGGAGATGCGGGAGAATTCGCAGGTGGTGTGCCGCTCGAGACGCCCTTCGGAACGCTTGTGGGCTCGAACATCACCCCCGATCAGGCCACGGGCATCGGGCGCTGGACCAAGGAAGAGTTCCGCCGCGCGGTGAAATCGGGCAAGGCCGCCGACGGACATCTCCTCTATCCGGCCATGCCCTATACCGATTACGCCAATATGACCGATGCCGATGTCGATGCGATCTTCGATTATCTGCAGACGGTGCCTGCGGTCCATAACGAGGTCGAGGAGAACCAGCTGCCCTTCCCGCTCAATATGCGGGTGGCGCTCTATGGCTGGAACCTCGTCAACCAGACCGATGCGACCTACGAGACAAACCCCGACAAATCTGAGGAGTGGAACAAGGGGCGCTATATCGTCATGGGGCCGGGCCATTGTGCTGCCTGCCACAGCCCGCGCAATCTGACGGGCGGCGAGAAGACGGGCGATGATTTCCTGACCGGCGCGACGCTCGAGAACTGGCATGCGCCCGATATCACTGCCGATCCGCGTCTGGGCGTGGGCGGATGGTCGGAAGACGAGATCATTGCCTATCTCAAGACCGGCCATAACGCCTATGATACCGCGTCGGGACCGATGGCCGAGGAAGTAGCGCTGTCTTCGTCGAAATGGAGCGATGGCGATCTTGCCTCGGTGGCGGCCTATCTCAAGGAAGGCGAGGTGGACGCGCCCGCCTCTGCCAAAGCGCCCGACCCGCTCGATGCGCAAAGCGCCAGTATGCAGGCGGGGGCCGCGATCTATGGTGACCGGTGCTCGGCCTGCCATGCGGCGGATGGCGAAGGTGTGGCGGGGCTCTACCCGAAGCTTTCAGGCGCGCCTCTGGTGATGGCCGATGATCCGACCAGTCTGGGTCGTGTCGTGCTCGCGGGGTCGCAGGCGGGGGCGACGGCTGCGGCGCCTACAGGCCCCGTGATGCCCAGCTTCGGTGCAACGCTCGATAATGCCCAGGTGGCCGCCGTGCTGGATTATATCCGCAACTCGTGGGGCAATGCCGCGCCTGCAGTGGATACGGGCGACATGGCCAGCCTGCGTAAGGATCTGCAAACGCAGTAGCACCGGAGGGCGTGGCCGGTCTGCAGTGCGAGGATGGGGCGCACAGGGGTGAGCAGCGCGACACGCCCGGTCAGCGAGGCGTCATGCAGGTGGAAATCCACCAGCATGGACAGCCCCGTGCCGGTCGGCAGCGCAGTGCCTTCGGTCGCCATCGGACCCGACCTGCCGCCCCTGCCGGTGTTCGGGGTCTGTGCCGCGCTATGGGCCAGCCCCGGCGCAACGCCAATGGCCCCCTTGCCGTTGATCCCGCCCCCGTCGGGACGCCTATGAAACCGCTAAGGAATTATCCTCGTTCAGCATTTCGATGGCATCATCGGTCAGAGACGGGCTCTGCCGAGAGCCGGCTTTCGCGATGGACCAATCCACATGGCAGCCCTCGGCCCCCATGATCCCCTTGTCAGATGGCTAGACCGGCAGGCTCTGCGGGACGCGCCCTGCCCCCAGATCCGGGGCGGGGGTCACTACCGCGCCTGTGCGGAAGTAGCTCTGCAAATTGCGCAGCACCAGCGCCTCCATATCACGCCGTGTCTCTTTGGTGCCTGACCCGATATGCGGCAGGAGCACCACATTCTCGAGCGCAAGGAATGCCTCGGGCACATGCGGCTCGTCGGCGAAAACATCGAGCGCCGCTCCCGCGATCCCGCCTCCGGCCAGCGCCCCGAGAAGGGCCGCCTCGTCCACCACCGAACCGCGCGCCACATTGATCAGATACCCCCGCGGCCCCAGCGCCTCGAGCACCTCGGCCGAGACCATCCCTTCGGTCGAAGCCCCGCCCGAGACCGTAAGCACCAGCATATCCGCCCATGCCGCCAACTCGACCAGAGAGTCCTCATAAGCCCATGGTTGGCCGATCTTCTCCATCCGTCCGGTATAGCGGATCTCCATGTCGAATGCGGCCGCGCGGCGGGCCACCGCCTGCCCGATCTGCCCGAGCCCCACGATCCCCAGCCGCTGTCCGCTGATCCGCGTGGCGAGCGGGAATTTCTCGCGGCTCCAGCGTCCGGCCCGCACGAAGCGCTCCGCCTCGCTGATCCGGCGCGCGGCGTCGATCATCAGCCCGAGGGCCAGATCGGCCACGCAATCGCTGAGCACACCGAAGGTGCCCGCCACCTGAATGCCGCGTGCACGGCAGCTGGCAAGATCGATCCGGTCAAGCCCGACCCCGCGGCACGAGATCACCTCCAGATCGGGCAAAGCCGCCAGTAGGTCATCGGGGACGCCCACCGGCGCCGAGGTCGCGATCCCGCGGACCGGAGCGCCGGAGTCCGCAAGCGCGGCAAGCGGTGTATCGCATTCCCATAGTCTGAGCACATCGAACTCTTCGGCCAGTTGGGCATCAAGACCCGGCGACAGCGCACCGGTCTGCAAAATTCTGGGTTTCATAGCGGCTGTTCCGTCTGTGAAGTAAAAGGGGATGGTCGGAAAGCCTGCCCGCATCCAGCGCATGGATGCGGGCAGGCCCAGGCACTCACGCCTCGCGGCGGCGCGCCTCGGCTGCCGCCTGCGCACGCTTGTGTCGGCGCAGACCCAGCTGTGCCCAGAGCGTGTAGATCACCACGATAAGCGTCATAACAAGGATCGTGCCCGAGATCGGCTCGGTGAGGAAGGGCAGGAAACTGTCCTGGCTTTTCTGCAGGCCACGACGCAGGTTGGTCTCGATGATCGGGGCCAGAATGAAGCCCAGAAGCAACGGGGTCGTGGGCAGCCGCGCCTTTTTCATCGCATAGCCCACCAGACCGAAGGCCAGCATGGTCCAGACATCGAGCATGCGGTTGTTGATCGCATAGGCGCCGATCACACAGAGCGAGACGATCACCGGCAACAGAATATTGCGCGGCACCGCCAGCACCTTCACGAAGAAGGGCAGCCCGAAGAACAGCGCCCCCAGCATCGCCACATTGGCCACCACCAGCGCGGTGAAGATGCCATAGACCAGCACCGCATCATTATCGAACAGAAGCGGTCCGGGGGTAATGCCATGGATCATGAACCCCGCCAGAAGGATCGCGGTGGTATTGTCGCCCGGTATGCCCAGCGTCATCAGCGGCACCATCGCCCCGCCCGTCGAGGCATTGTTCGAGCTTTCCGAGGCCACGATGCCGTCGATAATGCCGGTGCCGAATTTCTCGGGCGTTTTCGAAGCTTTACGCGCCGCACCATAGGCGATGATATTGCAGACTGCGGCGCCCAGACCCGGCAGGATGCCAATGGCCACCCCGATGGCCGAGGAGCGCAGCGCGTTCCGTGTCTGGCCCAGTGTTTCCTGCAGCGACAGCCCGAAACCCCTGATCGGATGGCGTTTGAGATCCTCGGCACTGACCGCGCCATCGGTATCGCCCTCGGCATAATCGAGCACCTGCGAGATCGCGAACAGCCCGATCAGCGCCGGCAGGAGCGAGATCCCCGCATCCAGCTCGCTGATCCCGAAGGTCAGGCGCGGGAAACCGGTGATCGGCGCCATGCCCACCAGCGCGACCGAGACCCCGAGCACGGCGGCAATCGTGCCACGCAGGAGCGAATTGCCCGACAGCCCCGCCACCAGCGTGAGCGAGAAGAGCGCGATGGAGAAATACTCGAAAGGCCCGAATTGCAGCGCCACATCCGCAAGGAAGGGCGAGAGGGTAAAGAGCACCACAAGGCTCAGCATGCCCCCGATGAAGGAGAACACGATCCCGATGCCGAGCGCCCGCCCCGCCTCGCCGCGCGCCGCCATCGGCGCCCCGTCGAAAGTGGTGGCGATCGAGGCGGGCGTGCCGGGGATCTTGAGCAGGATCGCCGAGATCAGCCCCCCCGAGGTGCCGCCGATATAGAGCGCCATGAGCAGGGACAGCCCCTCGACGGGGCTCATTCCGAAGGTGATCGGCAAGAACAGCGCCACGCCCATCGTCACCGTCAGCCCCGGAACGGAGCCCACGATAATGCCGACGATCGTGCCGCCAAGGATCATCAGAAGGGTTTTCAACGTCAGGACGGAAAGAATACCGGTAAGTATCATCGTTGGGTTCCTTTCGGCTCAGCCGAGCAATCCGGCGGGGATGGTGACCTGAAAGACAAGCACGAACAGCGCATAGCTGCCCGCAGCCACCGCCACGGAAATCCCCAGATAGAGCGGCAGACGCGCGCGTCGGAAGGGCGAGATGATCAGGATCTGGACGAAGATATAGAGGGCCGAGCACAGGATATAGCCAAGCACCGGCAGCGCCGCGACATAGGCCAGCATCAGCACCAGCGACACGATCACCGCAAGGCCGCCACCGATGAGCGGGCGGTCCTCTTTGGGGGTAGGCGCATCGCCCTCAATCGGGCGGGGGCGGAATGGCGCTGCTTTCGGCCTGCGGACATCGCCCAGCAGCAAAAGCGCGCCCAAGGCCACGAGAAGCACCGCACAGAGCTTGGGCATGAAGTCAGCGCCCACGGCGGAGCGACCGAATTCCATGATATCGAGGCTCGAAAGATACAGGCCGATCCCGAGCAGGATCATAGCGCCGCCTGTCAGCGCGTTATGGTAACGGAACATGGTGGATCTCTCCCGATCCGTGAACATGCGCTCGCGGCTATGTCACAGCAGGCACCGGCCGGACGCAGAGGCTCCGGCCGGTGGGGCTATCGGGGGCGCTCAGTTGCCCTGCTTGAGAAGGTCAGCGTATTTCGCGTAGATCTCGCGCTGGCCTGCGGCATAGGCCGCGCTGTCTGCGGGGCTCATCCATGTGGGCGTCACGAAGATCTTTTCCGCCTCGGCCTGGTAGTCTGGGTTTTCCACGACACGTTTCATCGCGGCAGAGAAGATCTCGACGGTCTCCTCGGGCGTGCCTTCGGGCATCGCGTAGAAGAAGAACTTGTTGAAGGCGAGCGGATAACCCTCCTCCGCGGTGGTGACCACATCGGGGATCAGCGGATTGCGCTCGGGCGAGAGCAGGCCGAGGCTCACGAAATCACCCGAGGCAAAATAATCGCGCGCAAGACCATACTGGATGTTGATCATATCGGTCTTCTTGCCCTTGAGCGCGACCATCTTTGCCGAGTTGCCGCCAACATCGACCATATTCAGCTTGATCCCCATCGCCTCTTCCAGCGCAAGCCCCACCAGATGCGGATAACCGCCCGTCAGGATCGCGAATTCGACCTCGCCCGGATGGGCTTTGGCATAGGTGGAGAAATCGGCAAGACTTTTGTAGGGCGCGTCGTTACTGACGGCCAGAACTGTCGTATTGTCCAGCACACCGATCCCCGCCATCTCGAAATCCGAGAGCGTGATGTCGGACATGCCCATCAGCTCGGGGATCATCGATTCATTGTGGTAAAACAGAACCGTCTGGCCATCCGGATCGGCATCGCGCACGCGTTTCATGCCGATCGTGCCGCCTGCGCCCTTCACATTGACGATAACGAAGGACTGACCCAGCTCCTTCTCCATATACCGGCTGAAGAGCCGCGCATTGAGATCGGTATCGCCGCCCGCGCCGACCGGCACGATGACTTGGACGGGTTTGGACGGATAGCCTTCCGCGTAGGAGGCCGAAGACAGGGCAAAGCTGCCCGCCAAGCCGATCACCAGCTTGGCAGCGAATGTTTTCAAAGACATGTTTTTCCTCCTCTAACGCGCCGGACCAACCCTCGCCGACAGTTTCCTCCCTCTGTCGGCATGGGCCCGCGCGACGGTAATCTCCGTCGGGCGATACGGCGCTACCCGCAAGACTACCAGCGTCGCGGAGATTTTACCTTCCAAGAATGGATCGACGTGATACATTTTTTGTATCGAATTCATGGAGGGAACAATGGCCTCGGAAAAATTCTAATTCTTCCAGCTGCGCTGCTTCGTGGCGGTGGCGGAGGAGCTGAATTTCCGGCGAGCGGCGGAGCGGCTGAACATGACCCAGCCGCCTTTGTCGCGCCAGATCCGGCTTTTGGAACATGCGATGGGGGTGACGCTGTTCGACCGCAGCAAACGGCAGGTGATGCTGACCCCTGCTGGTGCCAATCTTCTGGTCAGCGCCACCGAGATCCTGCAGCGCGCCGAGTTCGCGCTGCTCTCGGCGCGACAGGCCGAGCGGGGCGAGTTGGGCGCGGTAACGATGGGCTTTGTGCCTTCGGCGGGGGTGGGATTCGTGCCCGACATCGCCGCGGCGCTCACCCGCGAGATGCCCGATGTGCGGTTCCGGCCCGCCGAGATGATGAGTTACGAGATCGTCGAGGCACTGATCAGCGGCCAGCTCGATCTGGGGCTGACCCGAAGCCCCGGGCGTCGCGGCGAACTGAATGCGCAGCTCGCCGTCAGCGAACCTTTTGTCCTTGCCCTGCCTGCAGGACACCGCCTTCTGGCGCGTGACGAGATCACGCTGTTCGATCTGGATAGTACCGATTTCATCGCCTATTCCTCCGAGCGCGGTGGCGCGCTGCGCAAGATACAGGATGCGCTCTTCGCCAATGAAGGGATCAGCCCGAGGATCCGCTTCGAGTTGAGCCAGACCCATTCGATCCTGCATTTCGTCAATCGTGGCCTCGGGATTGCACTGGTCCCGCGCAGTTCGATGCAGTTGTCCCTCGACGGGCTGCGCTACCGCCCGATCGCCATCGGAGACAGGTTCCGCTCCAAGATCTACCTGTGCAGCGGCCCGAAAACCCCCTCTGTTCTGCTGGCAAGGGTGGTCGAGGTCATGATGCGGGCCCTGACCCACCCGAATGGACATCTCTGGAGTGATCCACCTGAGTGAGCAGCTCGCGACAGGCGCGCGCCGCATGTCCAGCTTGTGTGATAATAGTTGGAAAAAGACGAGATATTTGCCCTTTTTCGAGGCATATCTGAATACTTACACCTAATTTTCCTGAATTGGTCTGTATATGCGTGGAAATGTGTGGAGAAATATTGCAATGAAGGCGGGCAGCAGGACCGCTTATCCCCACCGCTCGCGCCGGAGACACCCGCCATGACCCAGCCCTCCCCGCCCAGATCCGCACTCCCCTCACCTATCCTGATCGTCTGCGCCGCGGCCATGTCGCTGGCACTGGCCATGGGGATCGGGCGCTTTGCTTTTACCGCGATCCTGCCGGTGATGATCGCGCAGAACGCGCTTGATCTGAAGCTGGGCAGCACCCTCGCCTCCGCCAATTATCTGGGCTATCTCGTGGGAGCCTTGGGATGTATGGCCATCCCCTCCCGCCAGTCCAGCGCGCGTATCCTGCGGCTGGGGCTGCTGGCGACCGTGCTGGCATCGCTGGCCATGATCATCCCCTCCCCCACATTATGGATCGCCCTGCGCTTTGCGGCAGGGGTGATCAGCGCGGTAACCATGGTGCAGACGGCGCGCTGGTGCTTCCTGTCGCTTGCCCATCTGCAGCATGCGAAACTCGGCAGTGCGATGTTCACCGGCGTGGGGCTCGGCATCGGGATCTCGGGGCTGATCTGTATGGCGATGATCGCAGCCGATCTCGACTGGCAGAGCCTCTGGGTCAGCTTCGCGCTGATCGGCTGTCTGATGGCGGGGTTTGTATGGTCTGTCGCCACGCCCGCGCGCGAGGCCCTGTGCACACCCGCCTCGGCCCGTGCACAGCCCGCCGCACAGGCTACCGCGCCGCGCCCGCAGGCCAGCCGTGCAAGACTTGCGCTCTTCGTGTTGGCCTACGGGCTTGCAGGCTTTGGCTATATCATCACCGCCACCTATCTACCGCTGATCGCCCGGATCGAACTGCCCGGATCGGCGCTTGTCGATTTCTTCTGGCCGC
This sequence comes from Thioclava sp. GXIMD2076, assembly GCF_037949795.1. Classification (NCBI taxonomy): domain Bacteria; kingdom Pseudomonadati; phylum Pseudomonadota; class Alphaproteobacteria; order Rhodobacterales; family Paracoccaceae; genus Thioclava; species Thioclava sp. GXIMD2076. The sequence continues at coordinate 192,907 of NZ_CP149934.1, read as the reverse complement.
TCTTCGGTTTTGCCGCAGCCCTCGGCTCGTTCCTGGCTACACGCCTGCATGACAGGCTGCCGCCACAGAACATCCTGATCCTGTGCTACCTGATGCAGAGCGCGGGCGTGATGTGGACCACATTCCGCCCCGATGCGACGGGGCTGGCGGTGGGCGCGCTTCTGGCGGGCCTGCCCTTCACGGCAATCAATTTCTTCGCGATGGATGTGGCACAGCGCCTCTATCCCAACCGCGTCTCCCAACTGATCGGACTGTTGACGGCGGCCTATGCGATCGGGCAGATCCTCGGCCCCGCAACGGTGCAGCTGGTGCTGCACCATGTCAGCGATCTGCAATCGGGGTTCAACCTGTCGCTGCATATCGCGGGTGGGGCGCTGCTGGCAGGGGCTCTGGGCTTTGTGGCTCTGGGTGTGCTGCGCCGCGTCTATGGCCCCGTTAACGCTACGCTCACCCGTAATTGAGCCGATCTGAGGGAAATCCCCACCCGCGCCCTTGCGTTTTGGCGCGCGGGCACCGAGCATCGGCTTGATCCGAGATGTTCGAGTGGAAGGACCGTCCATGCCCCGCAACCGGTATTACAATGGCCCGACCTCCGCCCATTTCGACGGGCTGCGCTTCCACTCCGCGGGCCTGCGCACCGACCGGAGCCTGCGCGAGATCCTTCGATGGAAGCGCAACGGCCAGCGCGCACAATGGCCAGCTCATGTGCCCGTCACCCCGGTGCAGCCTCCCGCGCGCAGCAATCAGGCGCGGATCACCATGGTCGGCCACTCCTCGACCCTGATCCAGATCGCAGGCCTCAATATCCTCACCGATCCGGTCTGGTCGCATCGTGCGAGCCCGGTGCGCTTTGCCGGCCCCAAACGCGTCATCCAGCCCGGCATCCGTTTCGAGGATCTGCCGGAGATCGACATCGTCCTGATCAGCCATAACCATTACGACCATCTCGATATTGCCACGCTGCGCCGTATCGAGGCGGTCCATCAACCTCTTTTCATCCTGCCTCTGGGGACCGATGCAACACTTGCGCCTGTGGTGCCGCGCGCACGCCTGCGCAGTGGCGACTGGCATAACCGGATCGAGGCAACGCCGGAATGCCGCATCATCCTGACCCCCGCCCATCACTGGTCGGCCCGTGGTCTGGGCGACCGGCGTATGGCGCTCTGGTGCGGGTTCTGGATCGAGACGGCAGCGGGCCGGATCTGGTTTGCCGGAGATACGGGCTATGGCGACGGGGCAATCTTCCGCCAGATCCATACCGATCACGGCGCCCCCGACATCGCGCTGATCCCGATCGGAGCCTATGCGCCGCGCTGGTTCATGGCGGAACAGCATGTGGGCCCCGAAGAGGCTGTGCGGATCTTTCAGGATGTGGGCTCGGCCCATGGTCTGGGCATCCACTGGGGGACTTTCCAGCTCACCGACGAGCCCCGTGAGGAGCCCGTCACCCTATTGGCGCAGCATATGGATGCCGCGGGCATAGCGCAGGAGCGGTTCCGTGCCTTCGCGCCTGCAGATGTATTCATCAGGCCTTGAACGCGGCAAAGCTCAGCCCAGCACGGCAGTGGCAATCCATAGGCACAGGCCGAAGGACAGATGCGCCGAGAGGGTCTTTGCGAAACTCGCCCAAGGGTCGGGCGCATTGCGCCCGCAGATCCCTCCACCCATTGCGGGCTTCATGAACAGAAGCGGTGCCGCCAGTGTAAGGATACCGTAAATCGCCCCCGCAAGCGCCGAATTGGGCAGACCAGCCAGCGCCAGAATGGCCAGATAAATCACCGCATAGGCGATGCCGATCACATAGTGGAAAGCCCAGCCAAGCGCGTTCTCGTGCCGCACCGCCGGACGTTTGCCGATAGCCGCATCGATCACGCGGCCCTCGCGGGCGATGCCCACGACCCAGCGGCCCACCTTGCCCCAATGCGGACGGGAGCCATCGAAATAGCGCAGGAATCCGTATTGCCACAGATCCGCAAGGGCTGTGGCAACAAGGCCGATCAACAGGGTGGTCACAATCATCATCCGCTCTCTCTAGCGCAGGTGCTCACACATGCGCCAGTGCCCATTCCCAATCGGGTGACAGCATCTGCCGCCGTGCGCGCATCAGAAGCGTGCGCGAGTATTTGGCGAAATCGAAGGCGATGGGGGAGTTCAGGCTCTGATGCACGGCCCACAGCCCCCAGCGGGTGATAGCGATCCCGATATAGAGATAGGTGCGTGCCAGAGCCTCGGGACGGACCTTCCCCTCATACATCTCGAGAATGGAGGAAATCCCGTGCAGATCATCGAAGAAGATCTCGAAGCTGAACATCGCCACATCCCAGTAAGGGTCGTTGGCGGCGGCATATTCCAGATCGATCAGGCGGATCTCGCCAGCCTCGTTGCGCATGTAGTTCGAGATATAGGCATCGTTGAGGCAACCCACGAGATCGATCCCTGACGCCTTGATCGCCGCGCCCGCACGCCGCGCCTGCCAGAGCATCTGCTCCAGATCGCGTGGCAGGAGGGGCGAGTCATTCGTGCTCTCGCGGGTCACGGTGCGGGCAAAACTCTCGAACTGCTCGAGGCCGGTATTGGCCTTCTCGAGCATCAGATCGTCATGGATGTCCTTATAGGCCGTCATGATCTTGGCGCGGATCTCGGCATCCTGCGCATCGAGCACCGAGCAGCTGCGGAAGCCCTGAAGGAACTCGTGGACCTCCAGCCCCTCGTCATCATCATGATAGATGACCTGCGGCCCTACCCCTTTGGCGGCGGCGATCTTGGCCGCACTCAGCGCGGTATGACGGTCGATATAGGCACTCGTGCCCGGACCGTGCTGCTTGACGAAGAACATCTCGCCCGAGGTGTCATCGCGCACGCGCCAGTTGATATTGGTGATGCCGCCATTGATGCGGAAGGGCGTGAGATCACGGCCCTCGAAATGGGGAACCTTGGCAAGCGCCTGAGTGATGTCGATCATGCTTGGGCCTCCCGCAGCAATCGGGCCATGTCATTGGCAGAGATCTGGGTGCGCAGCCGGACCAGCCGGTTGGCGGCATATTTGTAAAGCTCGGGGCCCTGACGTTCGGGGAAAACCTCGCCCAGCATCAGCTGCATGGCCCAAAGCGCATCATCGAGCATGCCGTAAAGCTTCAGCCGCGCCATCTGCGGGGCGGTGTCAGGCGCGCCGGTATAGGCCGCGATAAAGGCCTCGCGGTCCTCGTCATCGGCGCAGATCTCCTGCGCCATCGCCCCAAGATCGCGCCAGATATCGCCCATTGTCGCCCGGTCGAAATCGATCAACTGCACCGATTTCTCCGGCCCGATCATGATATTCGAAAGCGCGTTCTCCCCATGGCAGGCGCCCGGCTGCATGGGCGTTTCGCAGGCTTCAATGATCCGCTCGACCCAATCGGTAATCTGGTCCCATCCCATACGGATGGTCACCGGCGGGACAAGAACCGGATGACGGCGGATCTCCTCAAGAAGCCGCGCGAACTCCTCGCGCAGCCGGATCGCACCGGACAGCGTCGCCCCCTCATGGAACCGTTTCTTGGCGGCCAGCACTGCCGAGAAGATTTCGGGATCGAGCATATCGATCAGACCCGCTGGGCGCCAGTCTTCGCCCAAGCGGACAAAGCCCATCGTCTGCGAGACGTCATCCGCGCCCAGAAGGTCCGGCGTCACCCCGAGGGCCGCCGCGGCCCGAGTGGCCTCCACCGCGCCTGCAAACCCGTGCGGCAGGAAGATCCCCTGATAGAAGCTCTTCACTAGTGCAGCCTGCCCCCCGATGATGGCAGGACGGGTCAGCCCGTCGAGCCCCTGATGCATCGGATTGGCAATGGCTGGCAGGCTGTCACCCGCAGGTTCGGCACGCAGTGCCGCAAGCCCCGCGGTTTCCCTGTCTGACAAGGGAGGCAGGGGGGCGCCGTTTTGCGTAAGACTGGCTTGCGTCATGCACGATCACTCCCCGACGGTTTGCGGAAACGGCTTGAGCGGACCGCGGGCTGCCTCATAGGCGAGGCAGGCGCTCAGGATCGCCGCATCCTCGCCTTTCGCCCCGATCACCTGAAGCCCGACGGGCGAGGTGCCGGCAAAGCCGCAGGCGACCGTCGCCGCAGGCTGGCCCGTCTGGTTGAAAAGCGCGGTGAAGCCAACGCCCCGATGCGGAAACTCGGGATCGGCCGATGTAAATTCGGCGGGATAATTGGCGACAGGCATTGTGGGTGCCAGCACCAGATCATAGGCATCGGTTGCCCGATTGACCGCGAGCGCGGCCTTTTCCACTGTCGACAGCGCCTTGGCGAAGTCCCGCGCGCTCATCGCATCCCCCTTGTCGCAGCAGCGCGTCAGGATCGGCAGCATATCGCCGCGACGGTCTTCGGGCAGGCCAGCGCGCTCGGACGCCGCCTTGACCGCGAAATAGCTCGTCAATGCCTCGAGGAACGGGAAAGGCACGGGGTTGTCCATCTCCGTCACATCGGCGCCCAGCCCTTTGAAGACCTCCGCCGCCTTGCGGATCAGCGCCTCCACCTCCGGTGCGGGGGCATCGCTATCGCCGAGAGAGAGCATAAGGCCGATACGCTTGCCCTTGAGATCGGCAGGCGTCAGCGTCGCGGGAATGTCCATACCCGGCTCGTAGGCTTCGGCATCGGGTAGAGCCAGAACCGACATCATCAGGATCGCGTCACTGACATCGCGGGTGATCGGACCCGCGGCACGGTCACGGCTATAGGGCAGATGCGGGATCGCACCAGCCGTGGGTTTGAGCGCAAACAGGCCGCAATGGGTCGCGGGAAGACGGACCGAACCGCCGACATCCGAACCTACTGAAATCGGGGCAAGCCCTGCGGCCACGGCTGCGGCCGGACCCGCCGAGGACCCGCCGGTATTGAGCGACAGATCCCATGGGTTACGGGTCACCCCATTTGCAGAATTCACACCCGCACCGAGGAAGCCCATATCGGGCATCGTGCCCTTGGCGAAGATGATCGCACCGGCTTCGCGCAAGCGGGCCACGGGCGGGCAGTCCTTGGTGTCGGGAGCCACATCGCGGCGCGCCTTCAACCCGCGCAGCATGACCATACCTTTCACGGCAAAACTGTCTTTGATCACGCAGGGCACGCCGTCGAGCGGTCCCATCGGTGCGCCCGCTTTCCAACGCGCGCCCGATGCTTCGGCCTGTGCCATCGCGCCTGCCGCATCGACCTCATAGAGCGCGTTGATCTTCGGATTGACCTCATCAATGCGCGTCAGAAGCGCCGTCATGACCTCCACGGGCGAAAGCACGCCGCTTTTATACTGCTCGATAAGTTTGGTGGCGGAGAAATCCCACATAGAGATTGGCCTTTCTTATACGCTCCGGACCGGCCTCTGTGGCGGTCGGCAAACGGCCCACTGGGGGCCGGTGGAATTTGGCGGGGCCTGCCACGGGGACGGGCAGGCCCCATAGGACGCCCTTAGGCGGGCTGGCGACAAGCCGCGATGCGCGCGAGCATGGCCGCGTGCAGCTCGGGCGTGGCCGAAGCCAGCACATCGCCCTTGGAGGTAAGGCCCAGCGGCGCGCCGCTCCAATCGGTGATCACACCGCCCGCGCCCTCGATGATCTGCACCGTGGGCAGATAATCATAGGGCTGCAGGCCAATCTCGAGAACCATATCGCAATAGCCCGAGGCAAGCAGGCCGTAGTTGTAGCAATCACCACCGAAGCGTAGGAGATGGACCGCCTCGCGCAGCGCCTCGTAGACCGGACGGGTCTCGCCGAAGAACAGCTCGGGATCGGTCGTGTAGGCACGCGCCTCGGCCAAATCGGTGCAGCCGCTGGTCTTACAGACCTGGCCGTTGAACGTGCTGGGCTGACCTTTCTGCCCCTGCCAGCGATCACCGAGGGCCGGCATGTCGATCTGGCCCAGATAGGGCGCGCCGTCGCGCAGGCGGGCAATCAGGTTGCCGAAGAGCGGGTGACCGGAGACGAAGGATTTGGTGCCGTCGATCGGATCGACAACCCAGATATCGCGGGCATCGAGCTGCGTTGCCGCCTGTTCTTCACCGAAGATACCGTCTTCGGGGAAGCGCTTGGCGATCTCTTGGCGCATGAAGGCCTCGATCTCGCGATCGGCGACGGTCACGGGCGAGCTGTCGGCCTTGTCATCGACCTTGAGGTCACTACGGAAGTAATGCAGCGCCTGCTCGCGCACGGCATCTGCGACAGAGGCGGCAAAGGAGAGTTCGGGCGAGGAGGTCATGGTAAGTGTCTTTCGTTGCGTTCATGTGGAGTTTTTAGGATTATTTGTGGAATCGCAAGAACAGACTTGGAAAAAATGGCGATTTTCCTCATCTGCTAAAATTACAGGCAGTTTATACTGTGCCAGACACTGTTTTATGGGCTGCGGTGACGCAATTTAGGTGAGAATGTCGCCAGAAGACGCTCCTGCCACCTGCAATTTGTGGACTTCCTGCGGCAAACGCCCTTATGAGTCGGTTAAGTAAGGAGATGCCAAATGTGGTCCCATGAAAGACACTCGAAAATCCTGCAACTGCTTGAGCAGGAGGGTAAGGTTGCCACCAATCTTCTGGCGGACCGCTTCGATGTCTCGCGCGAGACGGTGCGGCGCGACCTTCTGGAAATGGAACGCAGCGGTGTTCTGAAACGGGTCCATGGCGGGGCCGTCACCCAGGAACAGGTCGAACCCGAGCCCGCCTTCGAATCGCGCGTCTCGCAATTCACCGACCAGAAACAGGCCATCGGCGAGCTGGCGGCGTCTTTGATCCCGCAAGGGTCCACCTGTTTCATCGACGCCGGCAGCACGACCACCGCATTCGCTCAAACCCTTGCCAGAAAAGGCGATTATAGGGTCATAACCAACTCCTTCGACATAGCGCGGCAAATGACGAAGGGGCGCAATTGCGACACGCTTCTGCTGGGCGGCACGCCTCATGTGGATGTGCCCGCCACCTATGGCGAGTTGACACTTTCAGAGATCGACCGCTTCCGTGCCGATTTCGCGATCATCTCGCCGGTGGCCATCGACCAGCTTCGCGGATTGACCAGCTATGAGCTTCATGAAGCTGAGGTCGCCCGCAAGATGATCCGCAACGCGCATAGCTGCATCGTGCTGAGCCACTCAGCCAAGCTGAACACCGAAAGCCGTGTGGGAATCTGCCGCCTCGACGAGGTCGAGCATCTGGTGACCGACAGCCATGCCGCACCGTTCAAACTCCCTCGCGGCGAGACCCATTACGCCGAACTCGGCTGAAATTATCCCGATTTGCACATTTGGCGCGGAATTCTGTTATGAACTCCGCGCCTTTTTCATGCCAGACATCCTCATTCAATAAACTTCTTGATTGAATATTAGACAGAAGCCTCGCAATCGCCTAATTTTCCAACACACAGGGCAATCGGTCTGGCAATTCTCGCACTACGCCCGAGAATCTCTTGACCGTTTTGTGGATCAATGTGGAAATGAAAGGCATCTGGAGTGTGGATTAGCAAATTGCCACAATCCAGCACATCATAAAAAACCGGAGACGACCGCGGTCCGATCTACCCGCGCACACCCATCTCCGGCATGAACAGGGAACGGATCTTATGGCTCTCAATCGCAGAACCTTTCTGAAGTCCACCGCGGCCTTGCCGCTGGTTTATGCCATTCCGGGCACCGCGGCATTTGCGGCCGAACCCGGCCATGTGCGCTGGCTCAGCCCCGAAAACACCACCGGTAACTGGGATCCCTCGGGCAACACGACCCAGGCCAATATCCGTTGCGAATTCCTGACCTATGACTCGCTGCTGCGCTATCCGATGGTGCCGGGCGATGATGTCCTCAAGCCCGAACTGCTTCTGGTCGAGAGCTATGACATGACCGACGGGCACACCGTCGATTTCGTCCTCAAGAAAGGCGTTAAGTTCCACGACGGCTCCGAGCTGACCGCCAATGACGTGAAGGCCTCGCTCGAATATTACAGCCGCCCGGGTATCGCGCGGGCCTTCTATCCGGGACCCGTAGGCGTCACCGTTAAGGATGATTACACCTTCACCGTCTCGGTTCCCGATTTCCCTGCCCACTCCTTCCTCTTCCTGCAGGTATATTCGCCGATCCTGCGCGCCGCCGACATCGCCGAGCCCGCCAAACTGCAATCGGGCATGAACGGCACCGGTGCCTACCGCTATATCGGCAGCTCTGCCGATGGCCACAGCTTCGAGCGCTTCGCCGATTACTGGGGGCCGCTGAACGAGGACGTCCAGAAGATCACCGTGCGCTACGTGCCCGATGGCAACGCCCGCATGCTCGCCCTGATGTCGGGCGAGGCGGAGATCATCGAACGTCTGGAGCCCGAACAATTCGCGAGCCTCTCGGCGGAATCCAATGTCGCCACCCAGAAAGTGAACTCGGTCGAGAACCGCTACCTGCATTTCCGCTGCAACAAGCCGCCCTTCGATGATTATCGCGTGCGTCGTGCCGCCGCTGCGGCCATCGACCGCGAGGGTCTGCTGTCGCTTGTGGGAGATGCGGGCTATGCCGCAGATAGCGTTCTGCCGCCGATGAAGCTGGGCTATACCCATCAGGAAGATTACGGCAAGTTCGACCCCGAGCTGACCCAGAAGCTGCTGGCCGAGGCGGGCTATCCGAACGGTCAGGGCCTGCCGCCGATCGAATATATCACCTCCACCGGCTTCTACCCCAAGAGCAAGGAAGTCTCCGAGGCGATTGCCGCGATGTTGCAGGCGCAGGGCTTCCCCGTCACGCTGACCGTGATGGAAGTCGCCGCATGGAATGATAAATATTACAACGTCAATGCCGGCAACATGATCGACGGTGGCTGGGCGCCCGACAGCCCCGAGCCGAATATCCAGATCATGCTGCAATACTACTCCAAGATCGGTCTGGTCACGGGCGTGAACGAGCCCGAGCTCGATGCGGTCCTGCTCAAGCAAGTGTCCGAGACCGATATGGACAAGCGCGCCAAGATCATCAGCGACGAAGTGCTGCCGATGGTCGCGGAGAAGATGCCCAATCTGGTGCTCTACAACTCCAACATGATGATCGCCACTTCGGCCGCGCTCAAAGGCGTGCGGATGACCGCGGCAGGCGATCTGGATATGACGCAAGCGACCCTCGCCTGAGGTCCTTTTTCCCCAAGGCCATCCTCCCGCGAGGGTGGCCACTCTGACAGCGACTGCGAGGAGTTCCATGATAGCTATCGTCTCGTTTCTCACCCGACGCCTTTCACAAGGTGTTGCCATCATCCTCCTCGCAGCACTGATCGTTTTCACGCTCCTGCGCATCGGTCCGGGCGATCCCGCACGGATGCTGGCGGGCGGCCTCTCCGATCAGGCCAGCGTCGACGCGCTTGCCAAGGAAATGGGGCTTGATGACCCCTTCCTCGTGCAGTTCGGAAAATATGTCGGTGGCATTGTCCTGCATGGCGATTTCGGAAAATCCTATGTCCGCTCGGAATCCGGTCTGGCAGGAAGTGGCGGCGACAATCCGACCGCCGGTAAGGCCGATGTGATCGGTCTGATCGCGGCACGCCTTCCGCTGAGCCTCGAGCTTGCCGCGCTCGGCATGGGGCTTGCGCTGGTGATCTCGGCTCCAATCGGGATCTGGGCAGGGCTCAACGCGGGCCGCATGCCCGAAGCACTGACCCTGATGGGCTCCTCGATCCTCGTCTCGATGCCCAGCTTCTGGATCGCGGGGCTTCTGGTTCTCCTTGTCTCGATCAAGCTGCAATGGCTTCCACCAGTGGGCTATAACGGCTTCAGCTATATGATCCTTCCGGCCATTGTGCTGGCCATCGAAATGGCCCCCATCTTCATCCGCACATGGTCCTCCGCCATCTCGTCGATGACGCGTCGCGATTTCATTCAGGTAGCGCCTGCCCGCGGTCTCGACCGTCGCACCATCTTCACCCGCCATATCCTCCGCGGCGCGGCCGTGCCTTTCATCAACACGCTCGGCGTAATGCTGACCGGCCTGATCGGCAGCCTTCTGGTGATCGAATTCGTCTTCGACTTCCCCGGACTGGGCAAACTGACCGTCGAGGCTGTGCTGCAGCGCGACTTCCCGCTGGTGCAGGCCATCGCCATCATCATCAGCGCCTTCTTCGTGGCGGTCAATATTGCCGTCGATTTCGTAAGCGGCCTGTTCGACCCGAGGCTTGAATACTGATGACACTCGAAACCACCAATATGACCCCCGCCAAGCCCAAGACCAAAGAACTCGCCATGGGTCGCCGTATCTGGCTGGCCACACGGTCCTCGCCGTGGTTCCTGGGCGGTGCAATCCTCTTCGCTGCCCTGCTGGTTCTCGCCTTCGTTTCGGTCTTCGTCTTCAATGTCGACCCGACCAAGATGAATTTCGTGGCGAAATTCAGCGCGCCTTGGGGCTTCGAGGGCTCAAACCCCGACTTCCCGCTCGGCACCGACCAGCTGGGACGTGACATGCTCTCGCGTGCCCTAGTGGGCCTGCAGATCACCTTCGTGATCGGCGTGGCCGCGACCTTCCTGTCCTTCGTCATCGGTTCGGCCGTAGGGCTCTATGCCGGCTTTGTGGGCGGCAAGATCGACCAGCTCCTGATGCGCGTCGTCGATATCCAGCTCTCGATCCCGCCGATCATCCTGGCGATCACCATCCTGGGTCTGGCTCGGGCCACACCCGCGCTGATCATCTCGGTTCTGGTGCTGGCGACATGGCCTAACTATGCCCGCCTGACCCGTGCCAGCGCGCTGGCCGAGCGCTCGCAGGAATATGTCCGTGCCGCCCGTGTGCTGGGCGCAGGCGATATCCGCATCATCCTGCTGATGGTCGCCCCTGTCGCGCTGCCGCCCATGGCCTTTGCCGCCGTGTTCGACCTTGCCCGCATTATGATTTTCGAATGCGTGCTCGATTTCCTCGGCATCGGCCTGCAGCCGCCAATCCCGACGCTTGGCTCGATCATCGCCGATGGCCGCAAATACCTGATGAACGCATGGTGGGTCACCGTCCTGCCGGGCCTGTTCCTGATGCTGCTCCTGCTGTCGCTCAACATGATGGGTGTCGCGCTTGAACGCGCCCGTAACGCCGTCTTCGAAGGAGAGAAATAATGTCCGATCCCCTTCTCAAAGTCTCCGGTCTGAGCATTACCAACACCGCCAACCCTGCCCTACCGCCGATCCTTGACAACCTCTCGCTCGAAGTCTCCAGAGGTGAGGCCGTGGCCATCGTCGGTCGCTCGGGCGCGGGCAAAAGCGTGCTGGGCCGCGCTTTGGTCGGCTGGATCGAGCGCCCTCTGGGCCTGCAATCGGGCCGTATCGAGATCGCGGGCGAGGACATCCTTGCCGCCCGCGGCGGTGATCTGCAGCGTCTGCGCGGCACCGGCATCGGCTATGTCGGGGCGGACCCGACCCGTGTGTTCGACCCGACGCTGAGCGTCGGCACCCAGATCGCCGAGAAATACCGTATGCTGCGGCCCGAGGTCTCGATGAAGGAGGCGCTCGAACGTGTGCATGAACTCTTCGATCTGGTACGGATCCCGGAGGCGCGCCACCGGATGGACGAACTCCCCTCGAAATATTCGGGCGGCATGATCCAGCGCGCGGCGATCGTGGATGCGATCATCGGCGAGACCAAGGTCGTGGTGGCCGACAACGTCACCCAGCCGCTCGATGTGACGGTGGCCGCCCAGATCATCCGGCTCTTCCAGGATCTGCGAGAACGTCTTGGCACGGCCTTTGTGTTCATCACCTCCTCTGTGCCGGTCATCAAGGATTTCGCCGACCGGATCATCGTCATGGATGAAGGCCGCGTGGTCGAGGAAGGCCCGACCCAACAGCTGATCGATGCGCCCAAGACCCAGCAGGCAGAAACCATGATCGCGCAGAGCCCGCGTATCTGGGGAGCACAGGCGCCCGAGAGCCTGTCGGCGGCCGATGTGATGAACCGCCCGCCCGCGCTGGCCATTACCGGCCTCAAGCGCAGCTATAAGGTCCGCCGCAAGGATAGGCTCTTTGGCAAGGTCGAGGTGCAGGCCGTGCGCGGCGCCGATTTCGATGTCTATCCGGGCGAAAGCCTTGCGATCGTGGGGGAATCCGGTTGCGGAAAATCCACACTTATGCGGCTTCTGACCTGGCTTGAGGCCCCTGACGAGGGTTCGGTCTCCTTCGAGGGGCGCAATGTCGGAGCCTTTACCACCAAGGAACGGTTCGATCTGCGCGCACAGTTGCAGCTGGTGCTGCAAGACCCCTATGGCTCGATCCCCGCGCATTGGACCATTGGCCGCACGATTTCTGAATCGCTCAGGCTCCACTCAAAGCTCGGGGGTAAAGAGCGCCGCGCCAAGGTCGAGGCCACGATGGCCGAGGTCGGGCTGGACCCGTCACTGCATGACAAACTGCCCAGCGGGTTGTCGGCAGGTCAGCGCCAGCGGATCAACGTGGCCCGTGCCATCGTTCTAGAACCCAAGGTGCTGCTTCTCGACGAGACCTTCTCGGCGCTCGACCCGATGGAACAAACGCCCCTCATCGAGCTCTTCCGCCAGCTGCAACGCGACCGCGCGATCACCTGCATCTTCATCAGCCACGATCTGGCACTGGTGCGGCGCGTGGCTTCACGGGTGGCGGTGATGTATCTGGGGCGGATCGTGGAAGCGGGCCCCAATGACGAGCTGTTCCTGAATCCGCGCCACCCCTACACGCGCGCGCTTCTGTCGGCGGCACCCACGCTTGAGGCCTCGCCCTACGATCCTGCGGAATGTCTGGTCGATGGCGAACCGCCCTCGCCGATCCGCCTGCCCCCCGGATGCGCCTTTGCCGAACGCTGCCCGGCCGCACAGGCGAAATGCCGCGAGAGCGACCCGCACCTGCATACGGCCGGAGAGCGCATCCGCGTGGCGTGCCATTTCCCGCTCGCGCCCGATAAGGTCGTCAAATCCGAGGCTATACCGGCAGAATAATACCACAGGACGCCGCCCGCGGGCGGCGTCCTGACCCCGGAGGATTATACCCAACCGGTGGCGTAGAAGAGCGCGATAACAAGGAAGGAGGCCAACGTCTTCAGAACTGTCATCACGAAGATCGGACCATAAGCCTCGCGGTGGGTCATCCCCGTGACCGCCAGCAATGTAATGATCGCTCCGTTATGCGGAAGGGTATCCATACCCCCCGCAGCCATCGCGGCGACCCGGTGCAGAACCTCCATCGGGATGCCCGAGGCATTGGCCGCCGCCACGAACTGGTCGGCCATCGATCCGAGTGCAATGCTCAGACCCGCCGCTGCAGAGCCCGTGATCCCCGACAGGATATTGATCGTCACCGCCTCGTTCAGAAGCGGATTGGGAATCGCGCCAAGTGCGTTGGCCACCACCACAAAGCCCGGAAGCGCTGCGATGATCGCTCCGAAGCCGAATTCGGACGCCGTGTTCATCGTTGCCAGAAGCGCGCCCGCGATGGCCGGTTTGCTTGTTTCGGTGAAACGCCCCGCAAGCGGGCGGCGTGCGACCACCAGCACGAAGAGGATCGCCACGATCATTCCTGCCATCACCGACCAGATGCCGAGGTTTGACTTGACCGCGACCTCTGTGGCCTTCGCCATACCCGGAAGCTGGAGACTGAAGTTCTCGCCGTAAATCACCGGTAGCCAGCGCGTCAGGACGAAATTCACGACACCCACCAGCACCAGAGGCGCGATTGCGATCAACGGATGGAACAATGCCGTATCGTGAGACGCAGCCGGATCGGCATCGTCATGTGCGCCGTAGCCCTCGCCCGCCGCCTGCGCCTTGCGGCGGAGATGTTCCAGATATTGCCAGCCCAGCAGGAAGATGAACGCAGCTCCCGAGAACCCCAGCACCGGTGCCGCCCAGCTGGTAGTGCCGAAAAAGGTGGTGGGGATGATGTTCTGGATCTGCGGCGAGCCGGGGAGTGCATCGATGGGATAGGTCATTGCGCCAAGCGCGATGGTTGCGGGCAAAAGCCGCTTGGGGATGCCCGCCGCACGGAAGGCCGCCGCGCCGAACGGGTAGATCGCGAAGACCACCACAAAGACCGATACACCGCCATAGGTCAGCAGTGTCGCCGTCAGCGCGATCACCGCAATCGAACGCTGCGCGCCGAAAAACCGGATCATTGCCTGCACGATGGAGTGTGCGAAGCCCGATACTTCCATGAGTTTGCCGAAGATCGCGCCGAGCAGGAAGACCGGAAAATAGCTCTGCACGAAGCCCGCCATCTTTGCCATGAAGAGGCTCGAATAGGCGGGGGCCACGGCGGCAGGCAGGGTCAGAACAACCGCCGCCATCGCGAAGATAGGTGCAAACAGGATGACGCTATGGCCGCGATAGGCCGTGATGATCAGTCCGGCCAGGGCCGCCAATACGATCAGGACGCTCATGAGGGGATCCCTTATAGGATGGCTTTACAGGAGAGGCGCCCGGAAATGGCGCGTAAAAATATTCCCTCCGCCCGGAGGCGGCGGAGGGTCAGGGCAAGGTTTGGCCTGCGGCCGCGTAGAAGATCAGAATTCCTCGTAGGCGCGCATCACGTCGATGCTCTTGGTATAGGCGGAGCCGATCCCGATCAGCATGGCGGTGCCGGCAGCTGCCGCAACCTCCTCGGCTGTCGCACCCGCGCGCTTGGCCTGATAGACATGCGAGGCGATGCAGCCCTCGCAATGCAGCGCCACCGCCACGCCGATCGCGATCAGTTCGCGGGTCTTGGCGTCGATCGCGTCATTCTTGTGGCCTGCCTCGCGCACGGCGTTGAAGGCCTCGATGATTGTCGGATTGGCGTCCTTCAGAAGCGCCGAGTCTTTCTGGATGCCCTTGAGCATATCGGTCCATTGCGACATGTCTTGCTCTCTTTTCTATAGGTTATTCGGTTTCGGCCGGAAGATCGGGATGACTGCTCCACTCGCTCCACGAGCCAGGGTAAAGCCGCACGCCCTTCAGGCCCGCAAGTTCCAACGACAGGAGGTTATGCGCCGCACTCACCCCCGAACCGCAGCTCGCAACCACCTGCGCCATCGGGCGATCGCCCAACACGGCCTGCCATTCCTCCCGCAGCGCCTCGGGCGATTTGAAAAGCCCCGAAGCATCGGTATTTTGCGAGAACGGCCGGTTCAGCGCCCCCGGAATATGCCCGCCACGCGGATCGGTGGTCTCATTGATCCCGTGATATTTCTCGGCCCCGCGCGCATCAACGGTGACAAAATCACCGCTTTCGAGGCTGGCTTTCACCGCCTCAAGATCGACAATGCGGGTGTTATCGGGTTGCGCGCTTACCGTGGTCGGCGCGAATTCCGGCACCTCGGAGGTCAGAGGGAGCCCCGCCGCCTGCCATGCCTGCATCCCGCCATCCAGCACGGCAACCCTCTCGAAGCCGATCCAGCGCAGCATCCACCACATGCGGGCGGCGGCGGCATTGCCGCCACGGTCATAGCAGACCACCTGATCATCGCTGCGCAGCCCCGCCTGCCCCAGCCAATCCGCAAAAACATGCGGGTCGGGCAAAGGGTTGCGGCCATTGCTCCCGCTCCGCGGCCCCGACAGAACGGTCTCCATCTGCGCATGCAGCGCATTGGGGATGTGGCTCTCGAGATAGGCGGCGTGGCCGGCTTGCGGGTCGCTCATCGAATGGGTGCAATCGAAGACGCGCCATTCGGGATGGGCGGCAAGCTCCTCCACCGATACAATCGTATTGCTCATTGCACCTCTCCCTTCACGGCAACCGGCAGATCATGGTTGCGGCCCCATTCGTCCCAGCTGCCGTCATAGACCTGCCAGTCATCGCGGCCCAGACGGTGCAGAGCGAGCGCCAGAATGCAGGCGGTCAACCCCGAGCCGCAGGAAATCGTGACCGGCTGATCCAGATCCAGCCCCGCCTCGCGGAACTTCGCGTCAATCTCTGCGTCAGGCAGGAAAGTGCGCGCCTGCGGGTCCAGAAGATTGGCCCAGTAGAGATTGAGGCTATTGGGGATATGGCCCGCCCGTGCGCCCGGATAGCGGTCGGTCTCGGTGCCGGCCCATCGCCCTGCGGTGCGGGCATCGATGATCTGCTGGCCCGCGTTGGACCGCTCAAGAACATCGGGCGCCAGTGCCAGAAGGTCGCGGCTCTCCCCCGGTGCGAAGACCGTCGCGGAGCGTTCGATCACGCCCGTCTCGAGCGCGCCACCTGCGGCCTTCCATGCCACCATGCCGCCATCGAGCACCGAGACATTGTCATAGCCGAACTGGCGGAACAGCCACCACACACGCGCTGCGCTATAGAGCCCGGGCACATCGTAGACGACGATATGCTGGCCCGCGGCTATGCCCAGCTTGCCGACCTCGTCGATGAAGCGCGCACGGCTCGGGATCTTGCGCGGGCGCGGATTATCGGGATCGGCAATGATATCGAGATCGAAGAACAGCGCACCGGGAATATGCGCGGCGGCATATTCCTCCTTGGCGTTGCGACCGGTATCGGCCAGATGCACGGTGCCATCGACGATCACCACATTCGGATCGGCAAGATGGTCTTTCAGCCAGTCCGCACTGACCACGGGGCCGGGATATGTCATTGTCAAACCTCTCCTTCCGTGGCGCTTAGCGCAGGGATTTGATGATGGCCGAGAAATCCTCGCCACCAAATCCGGCTTCGACGAATTTCTCGTAGATTTCGGTCACATGCGTCCCCAGCGGGGTGTTGGCCGAGACCGACCCTGCCGCCTCCTGGGCCAGACGCAGATCCTTGAGCAACATGGTCGCCGCAGCCCCAGGTTTGTAATCGTTGTTCGACGGCGCGGTCGGCACGATGCCCGGCACGGGGCAATAGCTCGTCAGCGCCCAGCACTGGCCCGTCGATCCCGAAGCCACATCGAACATCGCCTGTGCCGAAAGACCCAGCTTCTCGGCCAGCGCGAAGGCTTCGGAGACGGCGACGATATTCACACCCAAGATCATGTTGTTGCAGATCTTGGCCGCCTGCCCCGAGCCCGCCTCGCCGCAGCGCACCGATTTCTGGCCCATAACGGCCAGCACCGGCTCGATCCGCGCGAGCGCCTCCTCGGAGCCGCCCAGCATGAAGGTCAGCTTGGCCGCCTGTGCACCGGCAACACCGCCCGAGACCGGCGCATCGACGCTTTGCAGACCCGCCTGAGCCGCCATCTGGTGGATCTCGCGTGCGCTCATCACGTCGATAGTCGAGCTATCGGCGATCAGCGCACCCTTCTTGGCATGGGGCAGGATCTCGGCCCAGACGTCGCGCACGAAAGAGGCATCGGGCAACATGGTCAGGATGATGTCGGCACCAGCCACCGCCTCGACTGCGCTGTCAGCCAGAGCCACGCCATTCGCTTCGGCCTGTGCCCGCGCGCCTTGTGCGGGATCGTAGCCCGTTACCTTGTAGCCGGCCTTCACCAGATTGGATGACATCGCGCCGCCCATATTCCCCAGACCGATGAATGCGATAGTTTGATCTTCCATGATGCCTCCGGTCGTAACCTTTTAAATGCGGGCCTAAGCTGCCCGAACCACCCTTGCGTGGCCTCGCGCGCTGTGCCGTTCTCCCATTCAAGTAAAGTATTGAATGAAGCATGGTCAATGTAATCGGGGCTCGACTTGACCTCGACCGGACAAATTAAGAAAATGCTCCCGTGTTTGGCTCGGAGAGTAGGAGATCGTCATGACGAAGGTCCATCCGCGGAATATGGTGTTCCACCGCATGGCGGAGATTTCCCGTGCCTTGGGCAATCCGCACCGGCTGGTGCTGTTGCAACTGGTCTCGCAAGGAGAGCGCAGCGTGGAAAGGCTGGCCGAACTGACGGGCCTGTCTATCGCCAATACCTCCCAGCATCTGCAATCGCTCAAGCGTAACGCTCTGGTCGTTGGGCAGCGCAAGGGCAAGCATGTGCATTACCGCCTGGCCAGCGACCAGATCCTGAGCGTGCTGCAATCGCTCTCGGTGCTGGCCGAGCAAAGCAGCGCGACCCTGCGCGAAGTTTTGTCGGATTACTTCCGCAATCTGGATGCGCTGGAACCCGTCTCGCGCGATGAATTGCAGATGCGGCTGCAGGACGGGGCGGTGACGGTGCTCGATGCCCGTCCGGAAGACGAATACGCCCTCGGTCATCTGCCCGGCGCGCTGAGCGTGCCCGACGAGACAATCGAGGCAATACTGGCAAAGCTGCCCCGCGATCAGGAAATCGTCGCCTATTGCCGCGGCACCTATTGCGTGTCGTCATTCCGGCTGGTGGCAAAGCTCAGGGCGATGGGGTACAACATTCGCCGTCTCGAGGAAGGCTTTGCCGAATGGCAGGCCGCAGGCTTCGATGTGGAGCGCCACGCCACGTCCTAGGCCCGCTCCGCCGCAGCGGCGACAGGGCAGCCATTCAGACCAGCCCCTTCAGCCGCGCGGTCATCGCCGAAGCGATACTGTCGAGAATGCGTTCTGGCACCTCCTCGGGCAGCGCGTCGTAGCTGCGTGCGATGGCGCCTTCGGCCCTGTCCCGCAGCTCTTCGCACAGGCTTGCGATCATCTCGCGCGAGAGGCCCGAGGCCAGTCCCGTCTCGATGATATGGCGTCCGACAATATCCTGGACGCGATAATTGTTGGACCCGCCCCAGCGCATGGCCAGCCGGAACTCCTTGCGCTCGATCTGGCGGCTGTCCACACCCGGCTGCACGCTCAGCACATCATAGAGCGGGGTCATCCGGAAGCGCCCGCCCGGTGCCAGCGCGAGGCTGAAATTCTTGGCATGCCCATCGGTCGCGCCCATCAGCCAGAAGAGCACATTGGCCCTGAAGAAATCCAGCCGGTCCTGTAGCGGCTGGTCGCTGCCGCGCAAAAGCGCCATGATCTCGGCGATGCCCGGCCCGCCCTCGTTCTGGTATTTG
Source organism: Thioclava sp. GXIMD2076 (assembly GCF_037949795.1). Classification (NCBI taxonomy): domain Bacteria; kingdom Pseudomonadati; phylum Pseudomonadota; class Alphaproteobacteria; order Rhodobacterales; family Paracoccaceae; genus Thioclava; species Thioclava sp. GXIMD2076. The sequence continues at coordinate 174,076 of NZ_CP149934.1, read as the reverse complement.
CGCGAGGGCGGGATGGACAGCGCCTGGCACATATCCTCCTGCGGCAGCCGCAACAGCCGCCCGTCCCGCGCCCAACGCCTGTCGAAACGCTCGACCACCAGCACCTTCTGGTCCTCGAACCGCGCGATCCGCGTCTGGGCCACCGACAGCCCGAAAGCCTCCAGAAGGGTCAGGCACAGATGCTCGTTCTCGACGCTGTCCGACAGGTCCATTCCGTTGGGCAGGCGTCCGATCTGGGGCTTGAGGATATGGGTCGTGGGCGTGGTGCCATCGGGCTCGATCCATTGCCCGTTCTGGTACAGGAGCGCCGTCTTTTCCTGCGCACCCGCAATCGAGATGCGGAAGCCGCTTTCAGCGCGCAGCCCCAGTGGGGCGAGATCCAGATCGCGCAGACGGGCGGCGATCTGCGCCTCGTCCAGCACGGTGCCGCTGAGCCGGTCGAGCGCCTGCGGCGCCTCGCCCTCGGGCAGAAACTGCAACGCCCCTACGCAATCGCGCCCGATGGCCGACAAAAGCCCGTAGGTATCGGCGCCCTGCGCCCCCACCCGCTCGGCCACACGGCGACGGATCGGCTCGTAATCGGGCAGCAGGTTGTCGAACACCGCCAGCACCACCGCACCACTATAGCGGCCCTCGCGGAGCGGCAGCGAGAGCGAGACCGGAAAGCTATGCTCCCAATCGAGCCAGTCATGGCCATAAGCAAAATACACCGCTCCGCTTGCGGCGCGGGCAAGCTGGCCCACCTGACGCCCGTTGAGATAGACATCGAGCGGCACGAAATGGCGTTTGCGCCCCATCAGAACAGGTCCTCGAGATCGCCCGAGCGGCTACGGGGGGTGACATGCAGCTCCAGATCCAGCACCGCCAGAATATCGAAAACCGTCTCCAGCGTCGGCACCACCGCCCCGCTTTCCAGCTTGGAGATCGTGGCCTGTCCGACATTGCTCAGAGTTGCGAGCTGGGTTTGTGTCAGGCCGCGCGCCTTGCGGGCAGCGCGGATCGCATGACCGATATCGGCGGGCGTGCGGGCCAATAAGGGACCGGGATGGGGCATCAGGCTCTCCTTTAGTCGAGAATATGCCCCAAAAGATATAAAATTTCAATATGTCCTCTAGCGTATAAAATAGAAATATATACCAGAGGACATATTTTGGAGTCCATTGGCCCGCTTGTCCCCCCTCAGTCGACAAGCGCCTCTTCGACAGGGGCGGGGGCCGCGGCGCAGGCCTGCACAAGGCGGGCCTCGGCGGCCTCGAGTTCCGCCACCCAATGCGCCAGCATCCAGTCCATCCGCCCCGTCGGCGCCTCATCGGCAAAGACCGTCTCGCAGAGCGAGGCCCCGAGCCGGAACCGTGCGGTCACGAGCTTGGCCAACGTCTCGGCTCCGCGCCCGTAATTGTTGGGCGCACCGCCGCGCGGGCTGCACATGCCGGAGAAATAGAGATTGTCCAGATTGGCCGCCAGAAGCCCGCCCACCTTACGGGCCGGGAAATCGCCGATATAGTCCAGAAGCCCTTCGGGCAGGAAGGGCACGGGGGCCAGATAGCCGGTCGCCCAGATCAGCGTGTCGACCTGCAGCGTGCTACCATCGACGAAGGTCACCTGCCTGCCCTCGAACCGCGCGATCTTGGGCACAGGCTTCACCCGCCCGCGCTGCGCCCAATAGGGAACCAGCGTGGAGAAGGTCGGGGGCCGCGCGCTCCAGTCCTCGTCGGCGGGCTGCGGGAAGCCATAGGATTGCGGCTCGCCCACCGACATTTTCACCATCAGATGGTTCATCTCGTCGCCCGAGGCACCGGGGAAATGCGCGGGGAATGTCAGATCGGCGCGCGGCGTGCCGAAGAAGGATTGCGGCACGAACCATGTGGGCCGGTTGAGCGACATATAGGCCTGCCGCCCCGAGGCGATGGCATCGGTGACCATATCACAGGCCGAATTGCCCGAGCCCACCACCAGCACGCTCTCGCCCTCCATATCCTGCGGGCTGCGATACTGCGAGGTATGCATCATCTTGCCGGTAAAGCGGCCCTCCACCTGCGGGATGCGCGGCGACCACAGATGGCCATGCGCCGCCACCACCGCATCGAAATGCTGGCGTGTGCCATCGCCCAGCGTGATCTGCCAGCCTTTAGCGCCCTTCTCGACCGGCTCGGCCGAGACGACCTCGCAATTGAAGCGGATATGCGGCAGCAGGCCGGCCTTCTTGGCGACCGAGCGGATATAGTCGCGATATTGCTGGCCTGTAGGGAATTGCGCCGTGTCCTCGGGCATCGGATAGCCCTTGAAGGCGGTGGCCTTGCGCGAGGTCAGCAACTGCACAGAGTCGTAGACATTCGCCCAGACCCCGATCACATCACCCGATTTCTCGAACGCCTGCACCTCGTAGCCCTCGGCCAGCAGCTCGCGGATCGCCACGAGACCGGTCACGCCAGAGCCGATCACACAGATACGTTGCGGTTTCTTGTCCATCATCTTCTCCAATCCGTAAAATGTTGCACCAAGGCTCAGCTCATCAGCTCGCCGCCGGTGACCTTGATCGTTTCGCCCGTGACGAAGGGAGCGCCCTCGCGGCTGGCCAGAGTCCAGACCCATTGGCCGATCTCGTCGGGCTGGGCCACGCGCCCGAGCGGGATATGTTTCTCCGCCCCCACCATCCGACCGGTCGCGGCATTGCCGGGGGTATTGACCCAACCCGGCGCGATCCCGTTGACGGTGATATCCGAGGCCGCCACAGTTGCCGCCAGAACCCGCGTCAGCGACACTACCGCGGCCTTGGAGGCGCTATAGACCAGCTGCCCGGTCGAGGCGGTAAACGCATCCGCCGAACTGATGGTGACGATCGCCCCTTTCGTGCCATGGGACTGCATTACCGAAATCGCTTCGGCCGCCACGTTCAATGTCCCCAATACATTGACACTCATGATCTTTGTGAATTTCTCTTCGGTGTAATCCGCCAGCGTGGTGGGCGGGAAGATCCCGGCGGCGGTCACGGCGGCATGCAGATCGGGCCCGATGCCTGCCTCCTTGATCGCCCGCGCCACTGCGGCACGATCGGCCACATCGACGACGGCGGTGATCAGACCGTCCTGCGGGGAGAGCGCGGCCAGACCCTCTGATGAGAGGTCCATCGCCAGAACCCCCCAACCCGCCGCGATAAAGCGCCGCGCAAAGGCCTGCCCCATGCCACTGCCCGCGCCTGTGACGATAGTCCACTTCTTACCCATAGGCTTAACTCCGTTTTCCAAGATAGGCTTCGGTCATCATCGGGGCATCCGCCACGACCGAAGGGGCGCCTTCCAGCACGACATTTCCTGCGGCCAGCACATAGGCGTAATCGGCGACCTTCAGCGCCGCGCGGGCATTCTGTTCGACGATAAAGACCGCTACCCCGCGGGCACGGATCTCCTCGATAATCTCGAAGACACGTTTGACCAGCGCGGGCGCCAGCCCCATGGAGGGCTCGTCCATGATCACCAGCTCGGGGTTGCGGATCAGCGCGCGCCCGAAGGCCACCATCTGCTGCTCGCCGCCCGAGAGCACTCCCGATGGGCGGTGCAGGAGCTTGGCAAGCGGCGGAAACAGCTCGACCACCTTCTCGATATCGCGGGTCGAGGCGCCGCGTTTTGCGCCCGCCCATGCACCCAACTGGAGGTTTTCCAGCACGGTGAGCGAGGCGAACATCCGCCGGCCCTCGGGCACAACGCCGATCCCGCGTGACATACGTTTTGGGGTCTTGTCGGCGGTCACCGCCTCGCCCTTCCACAGGATGCGCCCCTCGGTCACATCGGTGGTGCCCGAGATAGTTTTCATGGAGGTGGATTTTCCGGAGGCATTGCCCCCCAGAAGCGCCACGATCTGACCGGGATAGATGCGGTAGCCGACATTGCTCAGCGCGCGGAAGCGGCCATAATTCACGCTGACATTGTCAAGCTCGAGTAGCGGCACGTCCGAGACGGCCTCTGCAGTCTGGAAATTAGCCAAGGAATGCCTCCACCACGCGTTCATCTGCTTGGATCCGGGCCACCGGCCCATGGGTGATGATCTTGCCGCTGCTGAGCACATAGGTGCTGTCGCAGAGCTCGCTGATCACCTGCATCTTGTGCTCGACGAGGAGCATCGAGATTTTTCGGGTGTCATTGAGCGCACGCAGCTGGTCGGTCAGCTCCTCGGTCTCATGCGGATTCATCCCCGCCATCGGCTCATCGAGCAGGAGAAGTTCGGGCGCCGACATCAGCGCGCGCGCGATCTCGACCCGCCGGCGATTGGCGTAGGAGAGTGACAGAACCTGCTGGCCCGCGCGTGGCAAGAGCCGGTCCCCGAAAAGCGCCATGATCTCGTAGGCGCGCTCGCGCTGGCGGGCCAGTTCGCGCCGTGCCTGCGGGGTGCGCAGGATGCTGCCGGCAAAGCCCGAACCGTAATGGATATGGCCGCCCAGCAGGATATTCTGCTCGATCGTCAGTGTATCGAAGAGCCGGATCCCCTGAAAGATGCGCCCCAGCCCCGCCTTGGCGCGGCGATTGGCGGGGATGCCGCGCATCTCGCGCCCGCCGATCCGCACCTCACCCTCATAGGCGCCCTGATAGGCCCCTGAAATCACGTTGATAAAAGACGATTTCCCCGAGCCGTTCGGTCCGATCAACCCGATGATGCGGCCTTCGGGCACCGTCACGCTCACATCCTCGAGCGCCTTCACCCCGCCATAGGACAGCGAGAGGCCGGAGACGCTCAGCGCAGGAGTGTCTGTGGGAGTAGTGTCAAACATCACTGCCTCATTTCTTGATCAGGTTGGTGATCTTGGTCTTGCCCAGCAACCCTTCGGGGCGGGTGGCCATGAGGATCACGATGAAGAGCCCCGCCAGAAGCTGGCGATATTCCTGCAAGGGACGCAGCACTTCGGGCACAAGGATGATGATGCACACCCCCAGGATCGAGCCGCTGATGCGCCCGAGCCCGCCGATCACCGCCATCTGGAAGATCAGCAGACTTGCCGAAACGTCAAAGCTCTTGAAGCCGACATAGCCCAGATTATAGCCCAGAAGCGCCCCCGAGAGCCCCGCAAGTGCCGAGCCTATGGCGAAGAAACAGATCTTGGGCGCAGCAGTGTTGATGCCCACCGAGGCGGCGGCCAGCTCGTCATCGCGGATCGCCTCCATCGTCAGGCCGAAACGGCTCGAGACGATCCGCTGCGTGGCCAGCAGGCTCAGAAGCACGATCCCCACCGTCCCGAAATAGAAGGCCGGGCCGATCCCCAGATCATAGCCGAAGAGGCGCATGGTCGGCACGCCGGTCAGCCCCGTGGCCCCGCCCGTGACGCTGCCCCATTGCAAGATCACGTCGATGACGATCAGGTTGAAACCCAGCGAGACAATGAAGAGATAGTCACCGCTGATCCGTAGCGCCGGAAAGCCCACCAGCGCACCGACCCCGCCCGAAATGACGATCGCCGCCAGAATGGTGATCGAGGCATCAAGGTTATAACGCACCGCCAGCACCGAGGAAGCGTAGGCGCCCACGCCCACAAAGGCCGCCTGACCCATCGCCAGAAGCCCCGCATTGCCGATGATCAGGTTCTGGCCCACCGCTGCGGGCACATAGATCACCGTCAGAAGCGCGGCCGCCTGCCAGATGGGCGAGAGCCCGAGCAGCGGGATCGCCAGCACGATGGCAAGCCCGATCACCCAGCCCGCGACCAGCGCGATGCGGCCCCTGGGCCAGGGCAGACTCCTCCCCTGCCCGATTGCTCCCGTATTTTCCATATTCGACACATTGCTCATGATGGCCTCCTCAGGGACGTTGCGCGATCTGCACACCCGCGATCCCCGTGGGACGCAGGAGCAGGAACAGGATCAGCAGCGAAAAGGTGACAGTATTGAGGAGCGCCGAGCTGACATAGCCCGTGACCATCGCCTGCACGACGCCCAGCAACAGCCCGCCCGCAAAGGCCCCCCAGACGCTCCCGATGCCGCCGATCACCGTGGCGGTGAAGGCATTGAGTGTGCCGGTAAAGCCCATCGTGATGGAGAGGGTGTTGTAATAGGCGCCATAGAGAATACCGCCCACCACGCCGAAGATCGCGCCCACCACATAGACGGTGACCACCACCCGATCGACCGGCACCCCCATCAGCTCGGCGGTCGCCAGATCATCCTTCACCGCGCGCATGGCGCGACCCAGATCGGTTTTGGTCGTGAGGAACCACAAGAGCCCGGCCATGGCCAGCCCGACCACTGCGACGACCAGCTGCAGCGGGCTCAGCACCACGGGACCGAGATGGAAGATGTCATCCTGCATCGGGAAGGGCATCGGGCGGATGCGCGAGGACCAGATCAACTGGGCGACATTCTCGATGATGAGCCCGATCCCCACGGCCGTAACCGTGGGCGCCATGCGGTTGCCGCGCACGGGCCGGTAGGCGAAGCGCTCGATGGCAATGGCCATTACCGCCCCCGTCAGGAGCCCAGCCACGATTGCCAGCCACAAGGGCGCGCCCCCCGCAATCAGCGAGGCGGTCACGAAGGTGCCGAACATATAGACATAGCCATGGGCGAAATTGATCTGCTGCAGAATGCCGTAGACCAGCGAATAGCCCACCGCGAGCATCGCATAGACGACACCGGCGGTCAGACCGTTCAGCATCTGGGTTGCAAGGAATTGCATCGGAAAACACCTCTCTGGGATGCGCGTCCATCGCGCATGGCAAAGCCGCTGGCCGGAAGCGGCCCGATTGGGGAAACTGGAGAAGATGCGCGGGACGGCACCCGCGCATATCGGGCGTCAGTCGGCGTGAAGCTCTTCGGTGCGGGTCTCATCGAAATCCCACGACCCGTTCTTGAGCTGCAGCACAACGAGCGCGCCACCGGTATTGTCGCCCGTCTCGTCGAAACGGATCGGGCCCATCGCACCGTCATATTTCGAGGCGAGAATTGCCGGCATCAGATCGGAGGTCTCGCCACCATTATCCTCGATCGCCTGTTTGAGCACATAGATATTGTCATAACCGGCCGCCGCCTGAACACCGGGCGTAGCATCGAAAGTCGCTTCATAGGCGCTCACAAAGGCTTGGTTCTGCGGGCTGGGATTGTGGACATCATAGACATTGGTCACCCAGGTGCCCTCTGCGGCCTTGCCTGCCAGATCGACATATTCGGGCACCTGTGTCTGGGCATTGGCCAGAAGCGGGATCTTCTCGCCGCCAAAGGCCCGCACAGACTGGCTGACCGCAGCACCCATATCGGCATAATAGCCCGCAAGAAACAGGGCATCGGGTTTGGCGGCCGCGACATTGGCCAGCAGCGAGGAGAAGTCATTGGTCGAGCCCGAGACATAGGTCTCGGAGGCCACGATCTCGCCGCCCGTTTTGGCCGCCGTATCCTTGGCGATATCAAGCAAGACCTGTCCGTAATCATCGCTGGGATAGAGCACGGCGAGCTTCTTGTATCCCAGCACATCGGTGCCGAGCTGGACACTGCCCGCGCCTTGCAGATCGTCATTGGGAATGATGCGCGCGAAATTGGCGAAGCCCTTTTTCGACAGGGCAGGTGAGCTGGCGGTCGCGGCAATGACCGGTAGCTTGACCCGTCCGAAGATCGGCATCTGTGCCAGCGTCGCCGAGCTGCAGACATTGCCTACCACCGCCACGATGGAGCGGTCCGAGATGATACGATTGGCCGCCGTGGCCGCCTGTGTGGGATCGCATTGGTCATCCAGCTCGGTCAGCTCGATCTGCTTGCCACCGATCCCGCCCGCCTTGTTGATCTCGTCGATGGCCAGATGCAGCCCGTTCATCGTTTCGATCCCGTAGGCCGCGGCCGGTCCGGTCAGGGGGGCGCTCGAGGCGATATGGATCGTGTCGGTATCGGCGGCGAACGCCTGACCCGTTGCCCAGACCACCATGACAGCGCCAAGCGCCGCGCGGGTCGAAGCTGCGGAACTGTGTCGCGTGAGTATCGGCAAAGAAATGTGGGACATCTTGTTTGCTTGCTCCTGTTGGGATATGGGCGGGATTATGACAACCATGTGCAAATTGATTTTTGGATCAGTAAATTGTCATCCGCTTCATAATTTTATGGGTAACATCAGGCGAATAAAGCACGATGCAGGACAAGTAAGCAGAAGCATAAACAGGCCTGTCAATAGTTTTGAAACTGACGAATTACTGGAGAAAATCCGACAATATCTATTTCTCGTGCGATTTTTGGTCTTTAAAACAAGGAAATTTTCCAGCTTGCGCCGGATTGATCAGAAGTGTTTTATTCATTGACTAAATATCTTTTGCTGATTTATGGGGCGATACCACCCCGCTCCAGAGAGGGAAGCCCGCAAAATGAGCAAGATGCTTTTTGGTACTGACACCCAGCCATCGGCAGAAATGGCCGTCGCGCTGGTCAATTCGTTGCCCGAACGCGGCGGACAGGAAGGGCTGCCCGATAGCGAGTCGCTGCTGAGAATGGGGCGCGCGCTACAAATCTTCTATCAGCCCGATGGCTCACAGGCCGAGCTACTGGCCATGCGCAATCTGCGCCAGCGGCTCAATGAAATTATCCGCACCCCAGAGCTGCAACCGCGCATGGATATGCTCAACGAACTGTTCTTCTCGGCCTCGGCGATCCCGCAGATCGTGACCCACCCCGAGGATCCGACCCCGCATTTCCATTATACGCTGGAGGATGCGAGCTATATCGACCACATCAAGGCGATCACCACCTACGCACTGTCGCGCCTCATCATCATAGGGGAATGGGGACGGCTGCGCACCTGCGAAGGCCATGATTGCAACCGGCTGTTTCTGGATACGACCCGCAATGGCAAGCGGCTCTATTGCAACAGCAAGACCTGCGGCAACCGTATCCATTCGGCCCGCTATCGCAACCGTGCGGCCTCCTGACAAGGCCGCCAGCGAATAAGCGCGCCACCCCGGAAGGTGGCGCGACACGTCCTAGCGGAAGGGCGCGAAGAACAGATCCTTGACCTGATCGGGATTACAACTGGTGGCCACCTCGATCGGAGGACGCCCTGCCCCACGCCGCGTAGCGCCTGCCTCGGGCCCCTCCAGCGTCACCGCCAGAGGTGTCACTGTCAGCCCCAGAAGATCCGGCATCACCGCCGACATCACTGTCAACGGATCATGAAGCCCGCATCCGATCTGGCCACGGGATTTGTAGAACTCCAGATAGAAATGGCTCATCTCGCGCAGGAAGGCCCCGTGGGTGGTGTTGATCCCTTCGAGCGCCGCGAAATCAGCGGCATCGAGCAGCACCTTATTGGTCACATCCAGCCCGACCATGCGGATCCTCGCGCCGCTCTGCACCACGACATCCAGCGCATGGGGATCGTGATAGGTATTGGCCTCGGCCACGGGCGAGACATTGCCCGGCACATCGAGCGCCCCGCCCATGAATACGATCTCCGCCAGATTGCCGGCAAAACCGGGATCGAGCGCGATCGCATGGGCGATATTGGTGATCGGCCCGACAGGGCACAGGACCAGCTCGCCACGATATTCGCGCGCCATCCTGACCAGAAACTCCGGCGCGCTCTCGGAGATCGCTTTGCGCGACACGGTGATATCGGTAATATCGCCAAACCCTTCCGGCCCGTGCACATGGTGACTGGGCTCGATCGGCCCGTTCACCAACGGCTTGGAGGCCCCCTGCGCCACCGGTATCTCGAGGCCCGCCCGCTCGACCAGATGCAGCGCGTTGCGGGTGGCCTGCTCGACCGTCACATTGCCAAAGACCGTTGTCAGCCCCAGCAACTCGATCCCGGGGTGCGCAGCGGCGTAAAGGATCGCCATCGCGTCATCAACGCCCGGGTCCGTATCGATAATCATCTTCATGTCTTCAATCCACATCCAGCATGTCGGGCCGAAGCCCGCTGTCATCATCCAGCGCATAGTCTAGGCGATACCGCGGCCCTTGGAAATCGCGGCGCGAAAAACGGGTCCTCTGGAGACCGGTGAGCGGGAGCGCAGGCCCGCCACGCACCGGAGTCTACGGTGTTCTGCAGCACGTTACCGGCAAGCGCCCATCTGTTCGCCCCCGTATCGACAGGAGCAACAGGCCTGCGCATCCGCCGCGGGTCGTCGACTGGCCGCACGGCATCACGAGGCATTCGGAGACAACCCTGCGGCTTCGCTCCCGCTCGGACACGGGTTATAGTTATAACAATGTATACCGAAATGACCAGCACAGCACATAACCAACCCCGCACAACACGCGCAAAAGACAGGCACAGCACAAATATAACGCTTAAAATTCGGATAACATTGCAAATACTATGTAAATTTTCATATTCGTGAAAATCGGATATGGAACGCCTTTTCCAACTAGGTATACTGAAACCAAAAGAGGTTTTCATGACTCCCCAGACCCAGCCCGAAAAACATCAACCACAGACGCGCGGATCGGAAATCTATGAAGGGCTGAAGGCGCGGCTCATCAGCCATGAGTTCCGGATGGGCGATCCCCTGCGCGAGGAGGATGTCGCAACATGGTTCGGCGCGAGCCGGGTTCCGGCACGGGATGCGCTCAAACGGCTCGAGAGCGAAGGGCTGGTCGAGCGCGTGGGGCGCAAATATGCCGTGCGCAACTACAGCTATGACGAGGTCGAGGTGACCTACCGGATCAGGGCGGCGCTCGAACATCTGGCAGTCGACCGGCTGGTGAAATCCGCGCGCGACGAGGACCTTGACCGGATCGCCCATGTTCTGGACCGGCAATCGGGAGCCCTCGCCAGCAGTTCGCGCGCCGAATTCAGTGTACTCGATGCCGATTTCCACATGCTGATTGCGGAGCTTTCGCAAAATAGCATGCTCGTCGCCGAGACCCGCCGCGTGCTCGACAGGGTCCGTCTGATCCGTTCGAACGAGCTCGAACGCGATAACGGTCCGGCTGCAGCCCTTGCCGACCACCAGCGGATCTTTGCAGCACTCGCCCGCCGCGATGGCGCCACCGCCAAGGCCGAGCTCGACTTCCATTATGCAACCACGCTGAGGTTGCACGAAATCACCCCAACTCCCAAGGCCTGACCGGCACCGAGGTATCGAATGTCTTCCCCTTCCACCCCGCAGCCCGCAAACCGGCAGGATTGCAGCGTCAAGTTTCCAGCCTATTGGGGCGATGTCGCGCAGGAACCCGCACTGGGCGCGGCCCCTCTCGCGGGCGAGGTCAATTGCGATGTGGCGGTGATCGGTGCGGGCTATAGCGGGCTGACGGCTGCGATCGCGCTGGCCGAGCGCGGGCTCGATGTGCGCCTTCTCGAGGCGGGCCATGTCGGCTGGGGCGGATCGGGGCGCAATTCCGGCTCTGTCATCCGCGGCTTCAAGACCAGCCGCACGGGGTTGATCGCTCAATATGGACGTGAGCGCGGTGGCGCGATGGCAGCATTCGGCGACGGGACCGTGCAGCAGGTCTTCGATCTGGTCGCGCGCTTCGATATCAGATGCGATCTGCGCAAGAACGGCTGGATCCTGCCCGCCCATAATGCGGCGGGGCTTGCGCGCACTAGGGAACGTTGCGAGAGCTGGACGGCCGATGGCACGAAGGGCCTCGCGATGCTCGACCGCGCCCAGACGGCGGAGCATCTGGGCACCGAGACCTATATGGGGGCGATGATCGACCACGAATGTGGTGCGCTCAACCCGCTGGCCTATGCGCGCGGCCTTGCCCGTGCGGCGCAGGGCCTTGGCGTCATCCTCCATGAAAACAGCCCTGTCACCGGCCTCGAGCATGGTCCGGACGGCACAAGGGTGCGGACCGCACAGGGCGTGGTCCGGGCCGGACAGGTGCTGATCACCACCAATGCCTATGGCAACGGGCTCGACCGTGAAAGCGGCGCGCAGCTGGCCACCATCCACACCCATATGGTCGCCACCGACCCGATCCCCGAGGAGATCGCGGCACGGATCATGCGTCACGGCCAGTCGGCCTCCGACAGCCGCCGCATCCTGCATTACTGGCACATGGAAAGCGACCGGCGGATGCTGTTCGGCACCCGCGGCTTGCTGGACGGGCCGCGCAAGAATGGCGATTTCGCCCATGTCATCGCCTCCCTGCACCGCATCTATCCCGAGCTGAAAAACATCGGCATCAGCCATCGCTGGGCCGGACGGGTCGGGATGACGCGCGACTTCATGCCCCGTATCGACCAGCCCCGCCCCAACATCTGGACGGCCTATGGCTATTGCGGCCGCGGCGTGGCGATGGCCAGCTCCTATGGCACCCTCGTGGGCAAGGTCATGGCCGAAAAAGGAAATCTGGCGCAGATCGAGGTTCCCAACGGTCCCGCACCGAAGCTGCCCGCATTGCCGCTACGCCGGATGGGAATCGTCTCGGTCACCCAGCTCTACCGGATGATGGATATGGTCGCCTGAGGGCGGCCTTCCTTGACAAGCCCATGATGGCAGGTACATCTAGCCGCGATTATACATCCGGCCCCTGATGTGCCTGCGCGCTCGGGGCCCTGCATTTCCAGGACCATCGCCATGACGACAGACAGCCTCCGCAGCTTCGGTGAACGCCTTGCAGAACTTGCCGCCGCACGGGGCGAGGCGCTGGCACTGGTCTATATCGCGGCCGATGATCGCGAGACGCGGTTCTCCTGGGCCGAGATGGATGCGCAGGTCAACCGCTATGCCCGCGTGCTGATGGAAGAGGGCGTGACGCCGCGCGATGTGGTGGCCTTCGGGCTGCGCAACTCGCCCGCCCATCTGTTCACGACGCTGGCGATCTGGCGCCTCGGCGCGACGACGATGGGGTTCGACCCGAACCTGCCCCCCGAGACGCGTGACGCGCTTCTGTCGCGGGTCGAGGGCAAGCTGTGCATTCAGGAAACGCCCGATCCCGATTGTCTGGACCGCGCGACACTCGAGACACGGGCTGCCGCCCAGAGCGCCGATCCCGTGCCCAATGTCACCTCGCATCCGGGCAAGATCCTGATGTCGGGCGGCTCGACCGGCCTGCCCAAACTGATGGCCGATGACCAGCCCTATCTGCGCGCGCCCGGCAAGACCTGGGGCGATGTGGCGCCGGCGCTCGGGTTCCGCACCGATCAGGTGCAGCTGACCTGTGCGGCGATGTCGCATAACGCGCCCCTGACATGGACCCAGAACGGCATCTTCGAGGGCAACACCACCATCCTGATGGAGCGGTTCGACGCGGCAAAGGTGATCGCGGCCGTCGACCGGTTCAAGGTAGGCTTCCTGCTGACAGTGCCCACCATGCTGGTCAGGATGCTCGATCTCTGGCCCACCGCCAATGCCAGCTTCGCCTCGCTCCATGCGCTCTACCACACGGCGGCCCCCTGCCCTGTATGGCTGAAGAAGGCATGGATGGATATTCTTGGCCCCGAGCGTGTCTACGAGATGTATGGCTCGGGCGAGAATACCGGACAGACCGTCATTACCGGCCCCGAATGGCTGGAGCATGTGGGATCTGTCGGGCGGGGCTTCGAGACCCAGATCCGTATCCGCGATGCCCAAGGCGCGCTCCTTGGACCCGACGAGGTGGGCGAGGTCTTCATGCGCCCCGATGATCTTTCGGGCCGCTCGCGCTATCTGGGCAAGGATGCGCCGCAACCGCGTGCGGATGAGGACGGGTTCTATTCGGTGGGCGATGCCGGATGGCTCGACAAGGATGGCTACCTCTACCTGTCCGGACGGCGCGATGACGTGATCAATACCGGCGGCCATAAGGTCCATCCCGAGCGGGTCGAAGCAGCCCTCCTGCGCCATCCGCAGATCAACGACGCCGTCTGTTTCGGGGTGGAGGATCGCGACTGGGGACAATCGGTGATGGCGCTCGTCTCGGGCCCCGATGCGCTGGATCTTGACGAGGTGCGCACCTTCCTGCGCGCGCATCTGGAGCCGGGCGATATTCCGAAAACGCTGCGTCAGGAAGCGGCGCTGCCCCGCGACGGGTTCGGCAAGATTCGCCGCAAGGCGCTGCAGGCGCAGGAAAACGCTGCCCGCGCGCTTATGGAACCCTGATCCCGCGCGAGGCGATCTCGGCCTTGGCATGGCGCAGGAATGACTGGATCATTATGTAATTCAATCGGTTATGCTGGGTGATCGCAGAGAGCGTAATGTTGACCCGCGGCTCTAGCGCCACCGCGCGCAGATGCCGGAAGCGCGAGGATGTGGCCGTCAGCGCATCCATGATCGTAATGCCCAAGCCTTCCTCGACCATATGCCCCGCCACATTCATGAAGCGCACATCCATATCGGGCACCAGCCGCGCACCCTCCTTGCGGAAGGCCGCCTCGATCAGCGAGGCGATCCGGCTGGAGGTGCGCGCATTGATCATCACCTGATCCTCCAGATCGCGCGGGTTGACCGTGATCCGCCGCGCCAGCGGATTGGCCTCGTGCACCGCCACGACCATCTCCATTTCGGCCAGCGGCTCGAAATCGAGCGTGCTGCGCGGATGCGGCTCCATCGCCAGCCCGATATCGACAACGCCCTGCTCGACCTCTTCCATGATCACATCGAGCCGCTGCGTCTCGAGCGAGATCTCCACACCGCGATGCTCGGCCCAGAACCGCGCGAGCACCCGCGGCAGGAGTGTTTCCGACAGCTCGGAAGTCGCCACGATCCTCAGCCGCCCTTTCTTGCCCGATTTCAGATGCGCCGCCGTCTGGTTGATCGCCTCGGCCATGCGGAATAGCGGCTCCGCCTCGCCCAGCAGGATCAGCGCCTCCTGCGTGGGGTTCATCCGCTTCTGCGAGCGCTCGAACAGCGCAAAGCCCAACGTTCCTTCCATCGCCTTCACCGCGTTACTGACGGCGGGTTGCGACATGCCCAATGTCTCGGCGGCGGAGACGGTCGAACGGGTGCGCACCACGGCACGCAGAATCTCGAGCTGACGGAGGTTCATGTAAGCCTTTCAGGAGGAACCGGTTAGATGACCGAAGTTTATCCATAAAATTCCGAATCATCAATAATTTTAAGATATCCATGAGCATCAATAAATAATCCATAGTGATATTGCCGGAACCCCGATGCTGCCGGATAGTGGTCCAATGGTCACCAACCCCCTTCAGCACTCCGGTGACGTGGATCGGGCCCGACAAAAGGGCAAGAGTATCAAGGATTAAGAGTATGGATTTGTTGGCAGGCGTTCGCGTCCTCAGCTTCAATCACTATCTAGCAGGGCCGCTTGCAGCCCAGACGCTGGGCGATCTTGGCGCTGACGTGATCTGCATCGAACCTCCGGGCGGCGCCTTCCAGCGCAACTGGGCGGTGGCCAATAAATTCGTGGGCTCCGATAGCGTCAACCATCTGGCGACAGGGCGGAACAAACGCTCGATCGTGGTCGATCTGAAATCGCCCGCGGGTGTGGAGGCCGTGAAGAAACTGGCCGCCACCGCCGATGTGGTGATGGAGAATTTCCGCCCCGGCACGATGGAAAAGCTCGGCATCGGCTACGAGACCCTGCGCGAGATCAATCCGCGCCTGATCTATGCGGTTTCGTCGGGCTTCGGCACCACCGGCCCGTGGAAGGACCGTCCCGGACAGGATCTGCTGTTGCAGGCGCTTTCGGGCCTTGCCGCCCGCACGGGTCAGGCCGACGGGGCTCCCACCGCCGTGGGCACCGTGCTCGTCGATCAACATGCCGCCTCGCTCTATGCCATGTCCATTCTGGCGGCGCTCTATGCCCGCACACAAACCGGCAATGGCCGTCTGGTCGAGGTGAACCTCTATCAGGCCGCCATCGACCTGCAGGGTGAATCGCTCACCGCCTTCCTCAATGGCGCGCAATCGGACAGCCCGCGCGGCCCCTCGGGGATTGCCTCGTGGTTCAGCCCCGGCCCCTATGGCATCCACGCAACCGCCGATGGTTTCCTTGCCATCTCGATGGCGGCCCCCTCGGCACTGGCCAAAGGGCTCGAGGCGCCCGAGCTCGCACAATTCGGCGATGAGGAGAGCTTCACAAAGCGCGAGGAGATCACCCGCGCGGTGAGTGCGCGTCTGGCGCAGCATCCCACCGCGCATTGGCTGCCAATGCTAGAGGCCGCAAAGGTCTGGCACGCACCGGTGCAGGATTATCCCGACCTGATGGACGATCCGCAGCTCTCCCATCTGGGCGCTTTTGAAACCACCACGAATGCCTCGGGCGAGGAGATCACCATGGTGATGCATCCGGCCCGCTATAATGGCCAATCCCCCAAAACCCGCCTGATCCCGCAACCGCTCGGCGCCCAGACCCGCGAGGTTCTGGCCGAGCTGGGGCTGAGCCCCGACGAGATCGAGGCCCTGATCGAAACCGGCGCCGTCCGCGCTGCCTGACTTGACGCGCCGCCTCTCGCGGCCCCTCCGGAAGAAGAACATGATCGATTTCTCCATCCCCGAAGAAACCCGTATGCTGGTCGACACCGTGCGCCGCTTCGTCGAGACCGAAGTGCAGCCGCTCGAGGCCGAGGTCGAGGAAACCGCCCGCGTGCCCGCCGACAAGCTCGCGGTCATCAAGGCCAAAGCACAAGAGCTGCGCCTATATGCCATGAATATGCCCGAGGATGTGGGCGGCGGCGGCCTGAGCTGTGTGGACCACTGCTTTGTCGAGGAAGAGCTGGGCAAGACCTCGGATGCGCTGATCCGCCGCGTCTTCGGTCAGGTCTATCCGATGCTTCTCGAGTGCAAGGGCGAGCAGCGCGAGAAATATCTCCTGCCCACCGTGCGTGGCGAGAAGATCTGCGCCATGGCGATCACCGAACCGGGCGCGGGCTCGGATGCGGCCTCGATCTCGACCAATGCGGTGCTCGAGGGCGACGAATGGGTGATCAACGGCACCAAGCATTTCATCTCGGATGGCGATATCGCCGATTACGTCATCGTCATGGCCCTGACCGATAAGGACAAGCGCGCCCGTGGCGGCATCACGCTGTTCCTTGTGGACAAGGGCACCGCGGGCTTCAAGGTCTCGCGCACCCAGCCGATGATGGGCCATCGCGGCTATGGCCATGCGGAACTGGTATTCGACAATGTGCGCATCCCCAAAGACGCGGTGCTGGGCGAGGTCGGTCAGGGCTTCAAGCTGATCATGACCTCGGTCGAGGAAATCCGGTTGGCCCATATCGGCGCGCGCGCCGTGGGCATGGCCACGCGCGCGCTCGATCTGATGCGCGACTATGCCGCCGACCGCAAACAGTTCGGCCAGCCCATCGGCGAGTTCCAGATGGTCCAGAAACTGATCGCAGATAGCGCGACCGAGATCTTCGGCGTGAAGATGATGGTGCTGAACACCGCTTGGGACATCGATCAGGGCCGCGATGTGCGCACCAAGGTTTCGGCGGTCAAGGTTGCTGCCTCCGAGATGCAGGGCCGCGTGGTGGACCGCGCCATCCAGGTCTTCGGCGGGATGGGCTTCACCAAGGAGATGCCGCTCGAACGGATGTATCGCGATGCCCGCGTCACCCGCATCTATGACGGCACCTCCGAGATCCACCGCATGCTGATCGCCCGCGGCGTGATCAAAAAAGGTTTCGATATTCTGGGGGTATGAGCATGAGCACTCTGAAAACCGGCGACAGCTTCGCCTTCCGCAAAACCATTACCGTGGCCGAACAGGCGATGTTCACCGGCATCAGCGGTAACCTTGGCGGTCTTTACGTCGATGCCACCCGCGCCCGCGCTCTGGGGGCCCCCGCGCAGGTGGCCTTCGAATTGATCGCTGGCGCCATGGCGTCCACGGCGCTCAATCGCCTCACCGGCCCCGAGTGGCGCCTCAGGGGCGTGAGCTTCGAGTTCCCCGTGCCCGTCCATATCGGCAATTCCATCGAGGCCCGCGCCGAGGTCACCGCCCTGAGCGGGACCGAGATCACCTGCGCGATCACCTGCACCCTGAACCCCGAAGGCACCATTGTGGCCACCGGCCGCGCACAGCTCGTGCCCTACGCAGCCTGAGCGGAGATCGCCATGTATGATCCCAAATCCTTCGACGATCTGGAGGTTGGCGACAAGGTCACCCTGAACAAGACCGTCACCGAAGCCGATGGCGCGCTCTATATTGCCGCAACCGGCGATTTCGGCCCTGTCCATATCGACGAGGCCTATGCCGCCGACACCCGTTTCGGCCAGCGCCTTGCCCCCGGCATCATGGTGGCGGGGCTGTGCACCTCGGTGCTGACCGCCGAGCTTGTCGGGACCATTGGCGTCTCCATCGAGGACCGTTTCTGGTTCACCGGCCCCGTTTTCTATGGCGATACGATCTCGTTCTCGGTCTGGATTGCCGAGAAGGTCGAGGAGAACCGGACCATCATCTGGGAAGCCAGCGCCACTAACGAGACCGGACTCGAGGTTCTCAAGGCCCGCGCCACGCTGAAATTCCCCCGCCGCAAACCTGCCGCCTGAGGAGCACATCATGAGCAAACTGACAGGCAAGGATCTGCATGGCCTCACGGTCGCGACCGTTCTGCCGTTCCTTGAGGATATGTCCATCGACTGGGCGGGCTATGACCGCGTGCTGGACCATTGCGCCTGCCCTGCGGGGATCACGGCGGTGCTGGTCAATGGCCATGCGGGCGAGGGCGGCGCGCTCAGCGATGCCGAGCGCGTCGAGGTAATCCACCGCACCCGCGCCAAGATCGGCACCAAACCGCTTCTGGCAGGCGTGATCGCCCATGCGACCGATGTGGCCATCGATCAGGCGCGTCAGGCCGAGGCCGCAGGCGCCGATTGTATCGTGGTCTTTCCCGCCATTCCGCTGGGAGGGGGCGCCTCGCTGACCGCCCGCGCCCCCGGAGCCTATGTCGAGGCCATCGCGCGGGCCGTCTCGCTACCAGTGTCGATCTTCCAGTATCCGCTCGGGTCGGGCATGGGCTATGCGCCAAAGGTGCTGGCCGAGATCGCCTCTGTGCCGGGTGTGATCGCGGTGAAGGAAGGCTGTGACAGCATCCTCGCCTATGACGAGAACCTGCGCGCCCTGCGCGCATCGGCCCCCGATGTGGCGGTGCTCGCCTCGAATTTCAACTGGTTCCTGCCGCAGCTGGCCATCGGGTGCGACGGGATCCTGTCGGGGCTCATCAGCCTTGTGCCGGATCTGTTCATCGATCTGTGGGCCGCCGCAAATACGAATGATCTCGCGGTCTTACGCGCAGCCAATGACCGTCTCTATCCTGTGATCCGTGCCATCTACCATGAGCAGCCGGTTATGGATATGCACACGCGAATGAAGACCGGACTGAAAGAGATGGGCATCATCGCCAATGACGCG
The DNA here is from genome assembly GCF_037949795.1 of Thioclava sp. GXIMD2076. Classification (NCBI taxonomy): domain Bacteria; kingdom Pseudomonadati; phylum Pseudomonadota; class Alphaproteobacteria; order Rhodobacterales; family Paracoccaceae; genus Thioclava; species Thioclava sp. GXIMD2076. The sequence goes on along the minus strand of NZ_CP149934.1, from coordinate 154,871 downwards.
CCCCGTGCGCCCCTGATGCCGGTGCTGCCCGAGCAAAGGGCCAAGATCGTCGCCGCCCTGCGCGCGACCGGACAGTTGGCCGAACATGTCTGAGGACCCCATGGACGACGCCCCCTTCACCCATATCGTGCGCGTGGATATCGACCCCGAACACGAGGACGCCTTTGCCGAATGGTATGTCAGCCAGCATTTCCCCGATCTGCTCGCCTGCCCCGGCTGGTTGAGCGCCCAACGCTATATCACTGTGGGCGAGGGCCAGAAATATGCCGCCGTCTACGAGGTCGCAGGCAAATGGGCCTTCGACACGCCGGAATTCCATAAGGTGAAAGGCTTTGGTCCCTTCACCCCCCATGTCAGAAATTTCGCCCGCGTCCAGATCCGCGCGATCACCGAGAAATTCTGATAAGACCGGCCGGGGAGGCATGGTGCCTGCCCGGTTTCTGATAGCGGCCATGAAGACGCCGCGTCGACCAACAAGGGAACTCCCAGATGTTCAAACTCCCCAAGATTGCCGCATTGAGTGTCGCACTCGTGGCGCCGCTGGCCGCCCATGCCCAGTGCACGCCCGCCATTGCCGATGCCGACCTGATCGATGCGGGCAAGCTGCAACTCTCGATCAACCCCACCAACCCGCCGCAGCAATTCGTCGACAAGGACGGCAAGCTGCAGGGTCTGAATGTGGATCTGGCCGACGAGATCTCCAAACGCGTCTGTGTCGATGTGGAGCTCGTGCGCATGGACTTTCCCGCGATGATCCCCGCCATGAAGGGCGGCCGGATCGACGGGATGAATACCGGCATGTTCTGGACCGAGGAGCGCTCCAAGATGATGTGGACCGTTCCCTATTCCGAGCAGTCGATCGCCGTTATCGCCAAGCCGGGCAGCGACGAGAAACTGTCCTCGGAGACCGATCTCGAGGGCAAGACCGTGGGCGTCGAGACCAACAGCTACCAGCAGAACTGGCTGAAGAAGCTCAACGAGACCAATGTCGCGGCGGGCAAGAAAGAGATCGAGATCCGCGGCTTTGCCACCGCCAGCGCCGTTGTGGCCGCGCTGCAGGCCGGTCAGGTCGATAACGCGCTGGTCGTCGACAGCGTTGGCGCGGATCTGGTCAAGCGCGAGAAGGCGAAAGAGGTGCTGACGGGCCTTGGCAAGACCCGCACCACGATGGCATTCGCCAACAAGAACGTGGCCGATGCTGTCGTGAAGGCGATGGACGAGATGCAGGATGACGGCACCTATCAGGCGCTCTTCGACAAATGGAAGCTCTCGCCGCTGCCCGAGGGCGAGAAAGTGTCCATCGCAGGCCCCGGCCCCTCGAACTGAGGGCGTAAGCTGAGCCACTGAGTGCATAAAAAAGGATCACGCCAATGACCGTATTCGATCCCGAAGCCTTTTTCGGCTATCTGGTCAACAGCTTCCTGATCGGCGGCGTTGGCGTGACCATCGCCCTGACCGTGGCCTCCGTGATCGGGGGCCTCATCCTTGGGACAGCCATCGCGATGGCGCGTATGTCCCCGCAACGCCTGATCAGCCTGCCCGCCCGCGCCTATATCTGGTTCTTCCGCGGCACGCCTTTGCTGATCCAGCTGGTCGTCATCTATACCGGCCTGCCGCAATTGGGGCTGAAGCTCGATGTGATCACCTGTGCCCTTGTCGGGCTGATCCTGCACGAGGCCGCGTATATGGCCGAAATCGTGCGCTCGGGCTTCATGTCGGTGCCCAAAGGCCAGACCGAGGCAGGCTGGTCGCTCAACCTCTCGCCCTTTACCATCTTCTGGCGGGTGACCCTACCGCAGGCGTTCCGCCTGATGGTGCCGCCTCTGGGCAACTCGATCAACAGCCTCCTCAAGGCCACCTCGCTGGCCTCGGTCATCTCGGTCGAAGAGATCATGCGCCGTTCCGACGAGCTGATGCAGCAGGATTTCCAGACGCTCGAGGTCTATGCCGCGGCCGCCTGCTATTACCTCTTGCTGACCACGCTCTGGGATCTTGCCCAACGCCGGATCGAGGCGCATTTCGCCCGCTCCTTCACCCCGACTGCGGCCAGAAAGCCCAATCCCAAAGCCGCCTGAACCGAGGGAAACGCTATGCCCGATTTCACCCCAGCCAAGACCCATGGCACCCCGATCCCCGCCGTCCGCATGGCCGCTGTCTACAAATATTATGGCGAGTTCCGCGCGCTGACCAATGTGAATATGGTGGTCAGTCCCGGCGAGCGGGTGGTGGTCTGCGGCCCCTCGGGATCCGGCAAATCCACCCTGATCCGCTGCATCAACCATATCGAGAAACATGATGATGGCATGATCTCGGTCAATGGCACCGATCTCAACGGCACCCGCGCCAATATCGCCAAGGTGCGCTCGCTCACGGGGATGGTGTTCCAGGGGTTCAACCTCTTCCCCCATATGACCATTCTCGAGAACTGCGTGCTGGCACCGATGTCTTCGCTCGGGCTCGGGCGACCGGAGGCGGAGGCCCGTGCCATGGCCTATCTGGCGAAGGTCCGCATCGCCGAACAGGCACATAAATATCCCATCCAGCTGTCGGGCGGCCAGCAGCAGCGCGTGGCCATTGCCCGCTCGCTCTGCATGGAACCCGAGATCATGCTCTTTGACGAACCGACCTCGGCGCTTGACCCCGAGATGGTCAAGGAGGTGCTGGAGACGATGGAGGTGCTCGCGAAAGACGGCATGACCATGATCTGCGTGACCCACGAGATGGGCTTTGCGCGTCAGGTCGCGGACCGCGTGGTGTTCATGGATCGTGGCGAGATCATCGAGGAAGCCCCGCCCGCGGAGTTTTTCGACAGGCCGCAAAGCGCGCGCGCCAAGGAGTTCCTGGCCCAGATCCTGCATTGAGCCGGACCCGATTATCCCCGACTGGCCGTATCCTTCCGGATGCGGCCTTCTTTTATGGCTCCTGCGGTTCGGTGCCATACAGGCAGATAGGAAAATGGCGGGCCCCAACACACGGGGCCCGCCATCCACACACGCTACTCGTTATGCAACCAACACACTCGTTACATACATAGGCTGGACCCTATTTCGGGCCCATAACCAGATCGGGCAACCACAGAGTGATCTGCGGGAAGCTTGCGATCAGGATCAGGACGATGATCGGAGGGATCATCAAAGGGAGGATGGCGACCGAAAGGCGCTCGAATTTCACGCCCGAGACCGCCGACATCAGATAGAGGCCGACGCCCAGCGGTGGCGTGGCGATACCCAGCAGCAGGGCCAACGTGATCACCATCCCGAATTGCACGCGGTCGATCCCGAAGGCATCAGCGGCAGGCAGCAGGAGCGGCAACAGAATGATCTTGGCGGGCGAGGCTTCCATGAAACAGCCGATGATCACCAGAAGCACGATGGTGAACACCATGAAGACCCAACGCTGGTTGATCGCCTCGAGAAGCCCCGAGGCGAAGGCCTGCGGCACCTGCTCGAAGGCGAAGAGCCAGCCCATGATCTGCGAGAAGCCGATGATCATCATGATCAGCGCCGAGAGCCGTGCCGAGGAGGCCAGCGCGTCCCAGATGCCGCGCGCGGTGAGCGAGCGGTAGAACAGGCCGATCAGGATCGAATAGCCGCAGGCAATGACGCCGGCTTCGGTCGCGGTGGCAAAGCCGAAGACGATGGCGCCAAGGATGATCCCCGGTGCAATCAGCGCGGGAATCCCTTCCATGGCGCTGGTGCCCACCTGCCGCAGGGTGGCGCGGTTTTCACGCGGCATCGGGGTCCATGTCGAGACCACGCGGATATAGAGAATGAAAGACAGCGCCACCAGAATGCCCGGCACGATCCCTGCAAGGAAGAGCCGCGCGACCGATTCATTGGCAAGCCACGCATACACAATGAGCGAGATCGAAGGCGGCACGATCGGCCCCACCAGCGAGGTGGCCACGGTCAGTGCTGCCGAGAATTCCGGCGAGTAGCCGCGCTCGCGCATGGCGCGGACCTCGAGCTGTCCGAGCCCCGCGATATCGGCCGTTGCCGCCCCCGACACACCCGCAAAAAGGAGCGAGGCGATGACGTTGACATAGGCCAGACCCGCACGGAAATGCCCCACCAGCGCGAGGCAGAAATTGAAGATCCGGTCGGTCAGCCCGACCGCATTCATCAGGTTACCGGCCAGAATGAAGAAGGGGATCGACAAGAGCGCGGGTTTGGCCGCCCCATCGAGGATCTGCTGCGGCACAACCAGAGCCATATCGCCGAAACCGGCAAAATAGAGCCCCGCAATCGAGCTGGCACCGATGGCGATGGTGACCGGAACACCCAGTAGCATAAGCAGGATAAACCCGCCGATGACGATGAAACCAAGGGTCATTCGGGCGCTCCCTCGACTGTGTCATTGCGGGCGAAGGCCTCGCCTTGCCCCGTCAGGATACGCAGGAAATCCAGCGCGAAATGCGCAAAAACCAGAATGGACGAGATAAACAGCGGCCCCGAGCGGACATAGATCGGCAGGGCGATGGCCTCCATCGGCTTGGATTGCAGCTTCAGGAGTTCGGGCGCCCCGCGCAGGATTGCGGCCATCGTCAGCATCCCGATCACACAGACCAGAAGCCCGCCCAGCTTGCGCACGGGGCGCGGCAATCGCGTCATGACGATATCCACGACCACGTCATGACGCAGCCGGATATAGACGAAAAGCCCCAAAAGCAGCATCCAGACGAACAGAAGCATCGTCCAGTTGAAGATCCAGCCATAGGCCACCCCGAGGAACGAGCGGGAGAGCACGTTATAGAGGTTGAGCCCGACCATTACCGCAAGGATTACGGCACAGATCACGCCAAACACCATCGCAATGGCATCCAGCACGCTGTCGCAGGCGCGCACCAGCCCCTTCGGGCTGGTGGCTGGGGAATTTCCGCCGGAGACCGCCATGATTACTTGTCACGCGCGGCGTCGACCGCGTCCAGAAGACCTTCGGGCAGTTTGCCCTCCTTGTCATATTCGGCGTAGAAATCTTTCATCTTGGCCACCAGCGGTGCGGTGTCGAACTCGAAATTCACATTCACGCCGTCATGCGCCTCGAGATCGGCCTTGAGCGTGGCCGACTGTTTGGCCAGAAGGTCACGACCGAAGGCCGCAGCTTCCTTATGTGCGCGCAAAAGCGCCTGCTGATCGGCCTCGGGGAGCTTTTCCCATGCCTTCTCGCTCATCATGAATGCCACTGCCTGCGGATATTCATCGGTGCGGATGATATTCGGCGCGACCTCGTAAAAGCGCATCGATTCAATCGATTCCGCAGGTGCGGTCACCGCGTCGACGATCCCGCGATTGATGCCGTCATAGACCTCGCCCCACGGCAATACGCGCACTTCGGCACCCAGATAGGTCCAGGCATCGATCATCAGATCGCTCTGATACTGGCGGACCTTCAGCCCCTTGAAATCATCGGCGGTCTTCACCGGCTTGGTGGTCAGCAGCGTGCGGAACGACCCGCGCGGCATCGCCGGAATATCGCCCAGCACGGAGATGCCCGCCTCGTCCTTGACCTCGTTCAGCCAGCCCTGGAACAGATCGCCATCGATGAAGCGCGCCCAATGGTCATAATCGTCGAACAGGAAGGGGGAGGCCGCGAATTTGATACCCGGCTCCCAGCGCGACATGAAGCCCACAGCCGAAGGCGCCAGCTGGATCACACCCGCCGAAAGCTGTTCGACCACCGAGTCCATCGAGCCGATCTGCTCGTTGGGATAGATCTTGATCGTCAGATCACCATTCGAATACTCGTCGACCAGATCCGCGAATTTCTGATAGGTCTGCCCCTCGAAACTGTCCGGCGTCATCATCGACGACAGCCGCCATGTTTCGGCATGGGCGGGCAGAGCAAGACCGGCGGCCATCAGCGCACCAGCGATACGGAACATCATCGACATCGTGTAACTCCTGTTGATCAGACAGCTCATGAACTGGTCTCACGGCTGATTATAATTTGCAAGCATTCTTGACTTGTCACTATATATAATTCGGATGATAGTAGGGCAATGATGTCAAGCGCGATTGATAAAATGATGGATGTTCGGGCCCTCGAGGCCTTCGAGGCGGCCATGTCCTGCGGCTCGATGACGGCCGCCGCAAAGCAGCTGAATATCGCGCAACCGACGGTGACCCGTCTGGTAAAAGAGCTCGAGGCCGAGGTCGGGTTCGATCTGTTCCACCGTAATGGCCCGCGGATCACGCCTACCGATAAAGGACTGAAATTTCACGAAGAAGCCCGCCGCGTGCTGGGCGGCCTCAAACTGATCCGCGACCGCGCCGAAGCGATCCGCAGCGAACGGCAGGAAGCTCTGGACATTGCCGCCACGCCCACGATGGCGGGCGGTCTGGTGGCGCCTGCGCTGCAGCTTCTGGCCGAAGACCTGCCGCAGGATGTCGATCTGCAGACCATGACTGCCGATCATGTGGTCGAGGCGCTTCGCAACCGCACCGCCGATCTGGGCATCGCGGGCTTTCCGCTCGATGCCACGGGCCTCGTGGCCCATGTGCTGTGCGAGAGCACGCTTGTGGTGGCCCTGTCCGACAGGGCAGCCCGCGCCTATCCCGATGGCCGGTTCCCGCTACGCGATCTTGCAGGCAAGCGGTTGATATCCGCCGGAAACCGCTACCGGCTACGCCCCCATATCGACGCCGCGATGCAGGCTGCCCGCATCCGCCCCTCGGGCTCGATCACCTCCAATTCCTCGCTCAATGCGATCATGGCCGCGCGGGCCGAACTGGGCGTGGCCATCATCGATCCGGTCACCGCCTACGGCATTCCGGTCAAGGGCACGACGATCCTGCCGCTCGACACACCGATTCCCTATCTCTGGGGCCTGTTCAGCGACAGCCATCGCGTGACCACCCCCGCCCAGACGCGCTTTGCCGAGATGTTCCGGCAGGTATGCGCCGATCTCATCCCCGATTGCCGCTTTCCCAACCCTTCCGAAAACGACGCCATCGCCCAGACCTCTAGGATGTTGCCATGACCTCCCCCATCGGGCTGCCTGCCCTCGAAGCCGATCTTGCCCGCCAGAAGACGCTGCTGAACCTTCCGCCCAGGGCATGGATGCCGCGGACGGATGGCGTTCTGGATGTGGCGATTATCGGGGCGGGGCTTTGCGGGCTGGTGGCCAATCTGGCGCTCTCGATGGAGGGTATTTCCAATGTGCGCCTGTTCGACCGCGCGCCCGCACATCTCGAAGGGCCGTGGATAACCTATGCCCGCATGGAAACCCTGCGCACCGTCAAGGAGGCTGCAGGCCCCGCGATGGGCATTCCGGCGCTGACATTTCGCGCGTGGTTCGAGGCACAATGGGGCTTCGACGCGTGGGAGGCCATGCATCTTGCCCCGCGCGGGATGTGGATGGATTACCTGATCTGGTATCGCAAGATGACCGGCGCGGATGTGCTCAATGACTGCGATGTCACGGCGATCACCCCCGAGGGCGATCTGTTCCGTCTGACCACCTCGCAGGGCACATTCATGGCACGCCGCGTGGTGCTGGCAACAGGGCTCGATGCGCTTGGCGCGCCCCGTCTGCCTGCCGTCGCGCAGGGGCTCCCCAACGGCAAGGTCTATCACTCTGCGGATGTGTTCGACACCAGGAGCCTGAAGGGCAAGCGGGTGATCGTGGTCGGCGCTGGTGCCTCGGCCATGGATAATGCCGCAACCGCTCTCGAGGAAGGCTGTGCAAGGATGGACCTTCTGGTCCGCCGCCCCGCCATTCCGGTGATCGACAAATTTACCGGCACCGGATCGCGTGGCATGACCGCAGGCTATGTCGGCCTGCCCGATGATGTGAAATGGCAGATCATGGACGAGGGAGACCGCTTCCCTGTGCCGCCGCCCAAACATTCGGTCGAGCGGGTCGCGCGCCATCCGAACGCGCATCTGCATGTGGGCGCGGCCGTGCTGGCTGTGGAGGAGACCGCAGAGGGCATCCGTGTCACCACCCCCAATGGTGCGATCGAGGCGGATGTCGCGATCTTTGCCACAGGCTTCACCATCGATCTCGACGCCCGTCCCGAGCTGGCGGCCTTCGCCGGCCGGTATAGGACATGGGGCGATGTGGTGGGGCCCGAGCGCGCCGCTACCAATCAGGGCCTTGCCTCGCATCCCTATCTGGCGCGTGATTTCTCCTTTATCGAGAAGGCTGGGGGCAGCTGCCCCTCGCTCAAGCGCCTGACCTGCTTTGCCTATCCGGCGGTGCCCAGCCACGGCAAGGTCACCTCGGGCGTGCCCTCGGCCTCCGAGGGCGCGCGGCGTCTGGCCTCGGGGCTCGTGCAATCGCTCTTTGCCGAGGATGCCCAGATCCATCTCGACCGTTTCCGCGATTACGACACGCCCGACATGACGGGCGAAGAATGGCTGCCCGCCGATCTTACACCGACTGCCTGAGAGGATACCCAAGTGACCGATACGTCCCTCCATTCCCGTTCCATCGTCATCGACGCCCTGCAATGCTCCGATTTCAACCGCGAGATCCTGCTCGAGGCGCAAAAGGGGGGCGTGACCGCAATCTCGGCCTCTTCCGTTTTGTGGGAAGATTTCCGCGGCGGCATGGACTATATCATCATGTGGAAGCAGAAACTGGCAGAGAATGCCGATATCGCCATGCCCATCAAGACACTGGCCGATATCGAACGTGCCAAGGCCGAAGGCAAGGTCGGCATCATCTTTGGCTGGCAGAACACCTCTCCGGTGGAAGACAGGCTGGACTATTTCGGGATCTTCAAAGATCTCGGCGTCAATATCATGCAGCTGACCTATAACACGCAGAACTTTTTCGGCGCGGGCTATCTGGAAGAGAAAGACAGCGGGCTGACCGGCTTTGGCCGCGAGGCGGTGGATGCGATGAACGAGGCAGGGATCATGATCGATCTCAGCCATGTGGGCATCCAGACGTCGCTTGATACCATCGCCTATTCCAAAAAGCCGGTCGCGGTGACCCATTGCCTGCCGCGCGGCCTGCGTGATGTGCCGCGCAACAAGCCCGACGAGGTCTTCAAGGCCTGCGCCGATAAGGGCGGTGTCATCGGCACCTCGCTCTTTGCGCCGGGTCTGGCGGCGGGCAATGATGCAAGTGTCAAGGATGTGATCGACGCGATGGAATATACGATGGATCTGGTGGGCGAGGACCATGTCGCCATCGGCACCGATTTCAACCATAACCGCGCCCGTCCCGGCCCGTGGCTTCTCTGGGCCAACAAGGACAAGGGCACAGGGCGCACACTGACCGAATTCGGCTCGGCCAAGATCACCAAGCCCGAGGGCATCCGCCGCAATGACGAATTCCCGAACCTCACCGCCGAGATGCAATCGCGCGGCTGGTCGGAAGAGCGCATCACCAAGATCCTCGGGGCCAACTGGCTGCGGATGTTCGCCCAGACCTGGGGCTGAGACCCTGAGACAAAAACGGCGGGAGATATCTCCCGCCGTTTGTCATTCCACCTCTGCTCACCCCTCGAGCGGCACGAACCTAGCGGTCGCCGGATCGGCGCTATATCGCGCGACCATCGAAGCCGCGTCCTTTGACAGCTGCGTCACCGCATCGATGATGCGGGTCAGATCCTCCTCGTCATGGCACCAGCTCAGATCGAGCCGCGTCCAGCCGGGCTTGGCCAGTTCCTCGCCCGCCTGCAGCCGTGCCAGCAGCGCCTCGGAGGCCGCACGATCAATCTCCAGCAGACGGTGCGCATAGGGGCCCGCGCAGGCACAGCCGCCCCGCGCCTGAATGCCGAACCGGTCCGACAGCATCCGCGTGATCAGCTGCGGGTGGATCTGCTTGCCAGCCTCATCGAACATCTGGAAAGAGAAGATCGGCAGCGCAGCCGCCTCCGGTTTGCCAAGGATTTTAAGTCCCTTCAGGTCGCGCCATGCCTCCAGTGCACGGGCGCGCAGGACCACCTCGCGGTCATGCAGCCGCTCGGTGCCGATGGCCGTTTTCACCATCAGCGCGAGGGCCGCGCGGATATCGCCGATCACATTGGGCGTGCCCGCTTCCTCACGCGCCTCGACGCGCCCCGAATAGACCTGCGTCCAGGGCGAAACGAAAGATACCGTGCCACCCCCCGGCGCGGCAGGCACCTGACGTGCCACGATGGTGTCGCGGATCAGCGCGACGCCGGTGCCGCCCGGACCGCCGGCGAATTTATGCGGCGAGAAGATGATCGCATCGATCGGCGCGCCTTCCAGATCCATCCGCATCGCCAGATGCGGCGCACCACAGGCATAATCCCAGATCGACAGCGCACCATGCGCCTTGAGGAGTTTGGTCACCGCCGTCACATCGGTGAGCTGGCCTGTCACATTCGACGCCGCCGAGAAACTGCCAACGATCAGATCGGTCCCTTTGGCCGCCACAAGACGCGCCTCCAGATCGTCCATATCGACCCCGCCACAGACGGCCTCCCCGATCTCGATCACCTCCGCCCCGCTTTCGCGCCAGGGCAGGATATTCGAGTGATGCTCGTAAGGCCCGATCAGCACCGTCACTTTCTCGCCTGCCGCGCGCCGTGCAGGGATATCCAACAGCCCGATCACACGGGTGATTGCCCCCGTAGCCCCCGATCCGGCAAAGAGCACATGACAATCGGGGCCACAGCCACAGGTTTGCGCGATGATCTCGCGCGCCTCGGCCCGCATCCGTGTGATCACGCGACCGCAATGCGAGGCCTCGGTATGGGAGTTGGAATAGATCGGCAGGATCTCGGTCATCACGAACGCCTCCACCTGACGCAACGCGCGACCGGACGCGATATGATCGGCATAGAGCATCGATTGCGTGCCAAAGGCGGTCTCGAACGCCATGCCCCGCCCGATCAGCCCCTCACGGAGCCATTCGATGATATCGGGACGGTCGAGTGAGGCCTGGAAACGCTGGAGCGCGGTAAGAGCAGTCATGGGGAGGATCCGTTGTTGATTTCCCTAACCCTACGCCGCGACTTTCGCGGATTTTCACCAAATTGATTGCTTGGCAGTATATAGTTTGGGTCATATGATCGAAAAATGGAAAAGAATCTCGATCATATCGACCGTCGCATCCTTGCCGCGCTCCAGCGTAACTCGAACCGTTCGCAGCGCGAGCTGGCCGATGAGGTCGGTCTGTCGCAAAACGCGCTCTGGCGGCGGCTGAAGCTGCTGGAAGAGGCCGAGGTCATCACCGGATACACGGCCCGCATCGACCGCGCGGCGGTGGGCATGGGGCTGGTGACATTCTCGATGATCCGCACACGGCACCATTCGGGGGACTGGCTCAAACGCTTCCGCCAGCATCTGCACACCATCCCCGAGGTCGTGGGCTTCTACCGCATTAGCGGCGATTACGACTATATGCTGAAGATCGTGAGCGAGGATATCCGCGCGTTCGACGCCGTCTACCAGCGCATCACCGAGAAAATCGAGCTCGATACCGTCACCTCCTATTTCTCGATGGAGGCAATCATAGATGACGGGCCCCTACCGCTGTAAGGGCCCGTTATGTCGGGAAAAAATCAGTCGATATCGAAGACGACGCCCTGCGCCAGAGGCAGCTCCTTGGAGTAGTTGATCGTATTGGTCGCGCGGCGCATATAGGCGCGCCACGCATCCGAGCCGCTCTCGCGCCCGCCGCCGGTTTCCTTCTCGCCCCCGAAAGCGCCCCCGATTTCGGCCCCCGAGGTGCCGATATTCACATTGGCGATGCCACAATCCGAGCCCCGTGCCGAGAGGAACATCTCCATCTCGCGCAGATCGGTGGTGAAGATCGACGAGGACAGCCCGCCCCCCACATCGTTATGCGTCTCGAGCACCTCGTCGAAATCGCTGTATTTCATGACATAGAGGATCGGCGCGAAGGTCTCGCGTTTGACCGGACCCGCCTGCTCGGGCATCTCGACCAGCGCGGGTTTCACATAATAGGCCGCATCCGGCCCCACCTGTTCACGCGCGCCGCCATGTACCACGCCGCCCATCTGGCGGGCTTCCTCCAGAGCGGCAACCATACCGTCATAGGCGGCCTTGTCGATCAGCGGCCCGACAAGGGCGGCCGTCTCCAGCGGGTTACCCACGGTGACCGAGGCATAGGCCTTTTTAAGCGCGGGCACGAGCTGGTCATAGATGCTCTCATGCACGAAAAGACGGCGCATCGTGGTGCAGCGCTGGCCTGCCGTGCCCATCGCACCAAAAGCAATCGCGCGCAGCGCCATGTCCAGATCCGCCGAGGGGCAGACGATGCCCGCGTTATTCCCGCCAAGTTCGAGGATACATTTGCCAAAGCGCGCCGCCACTTTCGGCCCCACGATCCGCCCCATGCGGGTCGATCCGGTGGCCGAGATCAGCGCGACCTTCTCGTGATCCACGATCACCTCGCCCAGTTCCGGTCCGCCCACCAGCACCTGCGACAGCCCCTCGGGCGCATCGGCGCCGAAGCGGGCCAATGCACGCTCGAATACGGCCTGACAGGCAAGGGCCGTCAGCGGCGTCTTCTCGGAGGGTTTCCAGATGACGGGATCGCCGCAGACAATCGCCAGCGCGGTGTTCCAGCACCACGGCGCACAGGGGAAGTTGAAAGCGGTAATCACACCCACCACGCCCAGCGGATGCCATGTCTCCATCATCCGGTGGCCGGGACGTTCGGTGGCGATGGTCAGACCGTAAAGCTGGCGCGAGAGACCCACGGCGAAATCGCAGATATCGATCATCTCCCGCACTTCGCCCAAGCCTTCGGAAGGCGATTTGCCCGCCTCGATCGAGACCATGCGCCCGAGATCGGCCTTGGCCTTGCGCAGTTCCTCGCCGTAGAGCCGGATCAGCTCGCCACGGCGCGGAGCGGGCACCATGCGCCATTTGCGGAAGGCTGCCTGCGCTCCGGCCACCATCGCCTGCGCCTCGTCCAACGTATGGGCATTCAGGGTGGCCACCACCTCACCCGTCACTGGCGAGATCACATCCATTCCTGCGGCATCGAGCGCGACCTGCGCGCCGCAGGCCTCCATGGTCTCGCGGGTGATGGTCGAAAGGGGTTTGCTCAGCATGGTCATGTCCTTCGCGTTGGCTCCGAAAGCCCGATTTGCCAGAACCCTAGCGGCTTGCCCCAGCCCTGCCCAGCAAACAATCGGACTACCCCCATTCCGCCCGCGCATGGCGCCTTGAGGGAAGACCTTCGCCCGCAGAGCTGCTAGATCTGGCCCGAGACCGGAGGAATCCCCTATGATCGAGCGCCGCAACCTGCCGGATATGAAGATGCTTCAGACCTTCGAGGCCGCCGCCCGCCACGGCAATTTCACCCGTGCCGCCGAGGAGCTTGCCCTGACCCAGAGCGCGGTCAGCCGGCAGATCCGCGAGCTGGAGGCGCAGATCGGGTTCGGGCTCTTCGAGCGGGTGCCCGGACGGGTGGTGACCACACAAGAGGGACGCCGTTTCCTCCATGATGTGGAGCGGCTTCTGGCCATGGCGGAGACCACCATGCGCCACGCGCGCGCGGGCCTTCCCGACCACCAGATCCTTGCCATCAATGCACTGCCCACCTTTGCCGAACGCTGGCTCCTACCGCGGCTCGACGGCTATCTGGGAACCCATCCGCAGACCCGTTTCGACATCACGACCCGCCGCGGCATTTTCGATTTCACAACCACGCAATGCGATCTGGCCATCCATTACGGCCAGCCGCTCTGGCCTGGGGCGGTCTGCACCTATCTGTGTAGCGAGATCGTTCTGCCTGTCGCGGGCGGGGCGCTGCGCAAGGGCGGCCACGTCACAGTCGGCGATCTGGCCTCCGCGCCCAAGCTGCATGTCAGCGAGCGACCGAGCCTTTGGGCGGACTGGTTTGCCACGATGGGCTCGGACGAAAAACCGCAGAACGGGCACTGGTTCGACCAGTTCTCGCTGACAATCGAGGCGGCAAAAGCCGGTCTGGGCTACGCGCTCCTGCCGCGCTACCTGATCGAGGCCGAGCTTGCCTCGGGCGAATTGACAGTGGTGCTCGAGGCTCCACATTCGACCGACCAGGGCTATTATATCGTGACACCCGAGGGCCGCAGCCAAGCGGTGGAGACCTTCCGCGACTGGCTTCTGTCACAGGTCAGCTTCCGGCCGCTGGCCCGCGATGGTCAATCTTCAATCATAGGATGAACTACGCCCGATATCCCTCCGGCATTATGCACTAACCTTCCCGCCTCAGATCGGCCAGAACCTCTCTCACCGCGGCCCGTCCCGCCCGGGTCGCGCCCACGGTCGAGGCACTCGGACCATAGCCCAGAAGATGCAGGCGCGGATGTCCCTCCACCTGCGTCGCCAGCCGTCCCGTCATGGTAATGCCGCCTCGCGCGTTGAACAGCCCGAGCCCTGCCAGATGCCCGAGCGCGTTGCCGAACCCCGTCGACCAGATCACCGCATCCGCCCTATGGGCCGTTCCATCGGGCAGGATCACCGCCTCTTCCGTCATCTCGGTGAACATGGGCTTCGGGTCCAGCACCCCGCGGCTCCGCGCGCGTTCGAGCACCTCCGAGGGCGGCAGGTCGGTGGCCGAGACCAGCGATCCGGGCGGCAGCCCTGCCCGCACCCGTGCCTCGACCCGGGCCACCGCCGCGCGGCCATGTTCGGGCAGGAACGGGCCCTCATGGTAGCGCGGCGCGCTTCGGGTCGCCCAGTAGCAATGTGCCACCTGCGAGACCTCCTCAAGGATCTGGATCGCCGAGATCCCGGCCCCGACCACCACCACCTCCATCCCGCGAAACGGCGCCGCGTCGCGATAGCCCTGCGCATGGATCTGCAGACCCGTAAACCGCTCCGCCCCCGTGATCGCGGGCCTGTAGGGCGCGTCCCATGTGCCTGTCGCATTCAACACCGCCCGCGCTGAAATCCGCCCCCGATCCGTCTCCACGAGATAGCGCCCGCCTCGCAAGCTGACCTGCCGGACAGAGACGGGCCGATGCACCGGCAGGCCGAACCGCACCTCATACTGGTGGAAATACTGCGGCACGGCATGCGCCGCCTTGATTTCGGGGCTGTTCTCCAGCCCGAGGCTCTCGGCCAGACCGAACCCGCCCGGCAAGTCATGCACCCCGTTGACCGTGCTGAGTGTCAGCGAGGGCCAGCGGAACTGCCACGCCCCGCCCGCTTCCGGTGCATGATCGAGGATCGTGAAATCGCGATCGGGCCGGAGCCCCGCCTCGCGCAGATAATAGCCCGCCGACAGCCCCGCCTGCCCGCCGCCGATCACGACGACGTCGAGTCTGGGAATGGCGCGCGGCTGGGTTGGGCGTATGCTTTCCATATCCGGACTATGGGCCGGATCCGCCGCCGCACCAATCCGGCAGGCAAACAGAGCGTGCTTGGCCCAAACGCACAGGCGCCAGACATTCTGCGGACGCGAACATGCCCCTGTCTTGCCAAAGCCGGTGGCCATCCGCTGCGGTTTTCTCTAGCGTCGCGACTGTCTGATCAGGAGCCCCGTCATGAGTTTTGCCCCCGATGCCTTCCGCCACCATCCGGGATTGGCCGACAAGATCCGCGATCCGGCGGTGAGTTTCTTCCGCGATCTCGATATGGCCGAGATCGACCGGATCTGGGCCGAAGCAGGAGAGCAATCCAACCCGCGCTATGACGATGCGACCCGCGAGGCGATGCGCCACGAGGCACTGGCGCCCTATCGCGGCAAGGATCTGTGGGTCTTTGCCTATGGCTCGTTGATGTGGGATCCGGCGGTCTATTTTGCCGAGGTCCGGCGAGCGCGGCTCGAGGGATACCGGCGCAGCTTCTGTCTGGTGGACCGCTCGGGCGCGCGCGGCACGGCGGAGGCACCGGGTCTGATGGCCGCGCTGGATCACGGGCCCTATTGCGACGGTTTGGTGTTCCGTCTGGCCGCCGAGACGGCGGATCGCGAATCCGAGATCATCTGGCGGCGCGAAATGATGGCGCCATGCTACAAGGCTGTTTTTGCCCCTGTGGAGACCGCGCAGGGTCAGGTGGAGGCGCTTTGTTTTGTGGCCGATCCCGAGGCCGCCATGATCGAGACCGGCATCTCGCATCACGACCAGCTGCGCTATCTGGTAACCGGCACGGGGCGGCTCGGTAGCAGCCGCGAGTATTTGGCCAATGTGCTGGCGGGATGTCACGAGCTGGGCATTGCCGATCCGGCCCTCGAGGCCCTCCTGCGCGAGGTGGACGGGCTGCGCGAGATGCGGCCCTAACGGGCGGCAGATCCCAATCCGGCAGTAGCACCGTGATTTGCCCTGTCGGCCACACCCCCTGCGCCTCCGCATCGATGCCAGTATCAACCTAATCCTGAAAGACGATCTGCGGCACCCGATGCGCGGAACGGAAAGGCTGCGTGCAGGTGGCGCCCGCTCCCCACAAGAGCCCGTAGAAAACGCCGACTAAACATTGCCTTGTGACATCAAGCCCGATGAACAGGCCCTCCCGCATCCGGTCTCTCTCTCGTTCCAAAATCTCGGCGCCAGATCATCGGTCGCGCCCCCCGCAAACAGAAATCCGTCGAAAAGACCGCAGGATCAGTCACATGGCAACCCGCTCAGGCGCGTCCGGGCATAGATCGCTCGCCCGTAACGCCGCCATAAGAGCCTCGGGATCGATGGCCTTGCAGGTGCCGCCGCCTTCAGGGCGGGCAATCGCCACATCCTCGGCGGCCAGCATCGCGTTGAGCACCGCCTCCTCCACCGCCTCTACCGCGGCCAGATAGACCGGATCGAGGAGCTCGTCATTGAGGCTCACCATCTGCCGCCACGGGCCCGAGAGCTGCGGCAGATCCATCTCGTTAGCGGTCGAGAAGGCAAGGAAAATATCGCCGGAATTGTTACCCCCCGGGGTGCCGCCGCGCCCGATGCCAATCGACGCCCGCCGCGCGATGCGCTCAAGCTGCCCCGATTGCAGCGGAATATCGGTGGCCAGCACCACGATGATGGAGCCCCGCTCCGCAGTCATTCCGGGGATACGGTGTTCGGAGAACTGTCCCCCCACCTTCTGGCCCGCGACCGTCAGCCACGGGCGTAACCCGTGATTGGCCTGCACCAATGCGCCCAATGTAAAGCTCTGCCCGTCCAGCATGATCCGCCGCGACGAGGTGCCGGTGCCGCCCTTGAATTCGTAGCAGATCATCCCTGCCCCGCCGCCGGTATTGCCCTCGGCCACAGGGCCCGTGCGGGCGGCATCGATTGCCTGACGGGCATGCGCTTCGGTGACGTGCATCCCGTTGATATCGTTGAGAACACCGTCATAGGTCTCGCCCACCACCGGCAGCGCCCAGAGGTGGTTGTGTTCCCAAATATCGGCATAGGTCTCGATCATCCAGCGGGTCGCGGCCTGATGGGCCGCACCCACCGCATGGGAATTGGTGATCAGGATCGGCCCGCAAAGCCAGCCGCCATCGCGCACCCAATGCGCGCCCGTCATCTCGCCATTGCCATTGAGGCTGAACTGCCCCGCCCAGACCGGTTTCGGCTGCGCATCCCGCCCGCGGGGCAGGATCGCGGTAACGCCGGTCTGCACCGGAATGCCGCGCGTGGCCAGCGACGGATCTCGTGACGAAAGGAGCTCCATCGTCCCCACCTCGACCCCTGCCACATCGGTAATAGCATTTAGCGGGCCGGTCTCTCCCCCAAGGGCGATCCCGAGATCGCGGGCGCGTTTCTTGTCAGTCATGGGTCAGGTCTTTCGGGAGCGGATATAGAGGCCGATGCCCGCCACGATCACCGTGAACAGGAGCATCAGGGTCGCGATGGCGTTGATCTCGGGTTTGATCCCGCGCCGCAGCATGCCCCAGATATGGATCGGCAGGGTGGTATTACCGGTGCCGGCGATGAAATAGGTGATCACCAGATCATCCATCGAGATGATGAAGGCCAGAAGCCCGCCGCCCATTACACCGGGCGCGATAGCCGGCAAGGTCACCTTGCGGAAGGTCTGAGCGGGGGTAGCCCCCAGATCGGCCGAGGCCTCCTCGATGGCCGGATCATATTGCGCAAGCCGTGCCGAGACGGTCACAAAAACATAGGAGATCAGGAAGGTGCACTGGCCAAGGATGATCGTCACGACCGAGAGATTGATCCCGATAGTGATGAAGAAAATCAGAAGCGCGATCCCCAGCACGATATCGGGCATAACCATCGGCACCATCATCAGCATCCGGTAGAACCCCGCCAGCCGGAACCGGTAGCGCGCCACCGCCAGCGCAAGTGCCGTGCCGAAGGCGGTCGAGATCACGGAGGTCGAGAAGGCGACGATCAGCGAGGTGCGAATCGAGGCATAGAGCTGGTCGGTGCTGTCGATATAGGTGGAGCTGTCCGAGAGCGCGGTCTTGATGCCGAAGAGCTCGCGATACCAGTCAAGCGTGAAGCCGCTCCAGATCATCATATTGACCGGATTGGCGTTGAAGGAAAACACCACGACCAGCAGGATCGGCGCATAGATGAAGACGAAGAAGGCGATGCCGTAAAGCGTCAGATAGGGGCGTTTCATGCGCGGCCCTCCCTGCGGCCAAGCCGTAACTGCACGACCAGAAGCACCAGCACGGCGGCCATCACCAGCATTGCCAGCGCCGAGCCGAAAGGCCAGTTGCGCGCCGACAGGAACTGCTGCTCGATCAGGTTGCCGATCATCACGACCTTCGCGCCGCCCAGAACCGAGGGCACGATGAAATTGCCCATGGCAGGGATGAAGACAAGGATCGCCCCGCCCAATATCCCGGGGAATGTGGCAGGCAGGATCACCTTGCGGAAGGTTTGCAGGCGCGTGGCCCCCAGATCGGCAGAAGCCTCGATCTGGGCGGGGTCCAGCCGTTCAAGCGCGCCGTAAAGCGGCAGAAACATGAAGGGGATGAACACATAGGTCATGCCAAGGATCACCGCGAAATCGGTATAGAGCAGCTCGAGGGGCGCATCGATCAGCCCCAGTGCCATCATGCCCTGATTGAGAAATCCGGTAGGTCGCAGGATCAGCACCCATGCAAAGAGTCGCACGATCAGGCTGACGAAAAACGGCAGCGTGACCAGAAACATCGCCAGATTGCGCGTGGTGGGGCGCATTCGCGAGATCCAGAACGCCGCCGGATAACTGACAACCAGTGTCGAGAGCACCGTCAGCGCCGCCAGTTCCAGCGAGCGGGCGAAGATCTGCAGATAGACGGGGTCGAATTTCTCGTATTTCGTATCGGCCCAGCCGAGGATGCGCCCGTAATTGAGATGGAAGAAGCTCCATTCCACCCCGCCATAAAGACCGGGCATCAGGAAACTGTAGACGAGCATGATGACGAGCGGACAGAAGAAGAAAAACAGCAGGAAGGCGGTGGGCACCGACAGGAGCCCGAAAAGCTGGACACGCTTGCGCAGGGCCAGTTTCATCGCGTCACCTCATCGATCAGATGCAGATCGCCCAGAGAAGCATAAAGCCGGATTGTGGCGCCCTGTTCGGGCACCCAACCGCCCGCGCGCAGGAGCGCGTGCAGCGGGCCGAAAGACGCGGTCTCCAGCGTGATCTGACGATCCTTGCCGGTATAGGCCTCCGCGGTCACAATGCCATCGAAGGTCAGATGCGGGCCCTCGGGCGAGGTCAGATGCAGCGCCTCGGGGCGCAGCATGGCGGTTGCCTCGGCCCCTTTATGCGGGCTGGCAAAGCGCTGGCCATCCGCCAGCTCCGCTTGCCCGCCCGCGATACGCACGGGCATCAGGTTGCTCTCGCCAAGGAAGCGCGCGGTGAAGAGGTTCTCGGGGCGGCGGTAGAGTGCGGCAGGCGTGCCCAGCTGCTGGATCTGCCCGCCTGCCAGAACGGCGATCCGGTCGGACATGGTCAGCGCCTCTTCCTGATCATGGGTGACAAAGATGAACCCGATCCCCAGCTCGCGCTGGATCGATTTCAGCTCCTGCTGCATCTTCTGGCGCAAGTTCTTGTCAAGCGCCGAGAGCGGCTCGTCGAGCAAAAGCAGCTTGGGCTTGCCCGCCAAGGCCCGCGCCAGAGCCACCCGCTGCTGTTGGCCGCCCGACAGCTGCGAGATCGACCGTTTCTCCAGCCCCGAAAGGCCTACCAGATCAAGCATCTCGCCCACACGCCTCTTGATCGTGGCGCGGTTTTCACCCGCGATTTCCAGCGCATAGCCAACATTTCGGCCTACCGACATATGCTCGAACAGCGCGTATTTCTGGAACACGGTATTGACGGGGCGCTTATGGGCGGGCCAGTCCGTCATCGCGGTGCCATCGATCAGGATATCGCCCGCATCAAGGCTCTCGAACCCCGAGACCATCCGCAAAAGCGTGGTCTTGCCACAGCCCGAGGGACCCAGAAGCGTGACAAATTCGGCCGAGCCGAGTTTGAGAGACACCTTGTCAAGCGCGATCAGCGTGCCGCCTTCGGGTGTGCGGAAGCTCTTGCTGGCGTTGAAGATTTCCAGAGGTGCAGCCATGGTCGTCCAGTCTTTCCGGCCCACGAAAACACAAGGGGCTGTCAGGTATTAGGGGGTGGGAGAGGCCCCGAAGGGCCTCTCCCGTCACTCGTTACTGTGCGGTTTTGATCCGCGTCCACTCACTATTATACAGCTGCAGGTCGCGCCCCAGATCCTCGAAGATCTGGAGTTTGTCCAGGACGTCCTGCGGCGGGTAGATGGTCTTGTTATCGGCGATCTCCTTGGGGATCAGCGCCTGTGCCGATGTGTTGGGCGTGCCGTTCATCTGCTGCTCGACATTGAGCGCGGCAATCTCGGGCTTGAGGTAGAATTTCAGGAATTTCACGGCATTGTCGAAATTGGGCGCCGTTTTCAGCACGCAGATATCTTCCTGATACATGGTCGCGCCTTCTTCGGGGATGATATAGCCCAGCGTGTCGGGATGCTCGTTCACGAAGATATTCGCCCCCACATACCATTGGGCTGCCGCCACATCGCCCGAGGTGACCAGCGGGATCGAGTCATAGGAGAAGGCCGAGATGCCCTTCTTATGCGCGATAATATAATCGGCGGCTTTCTCGACCTCGGCCTCGTCGGTGGAGTTGACCGAGGTGCCGTTCATGATGTGACCGACACCGATCACCTCACGCAGATCGTCGAGCATAATGATCTTCTTGCCCGCATCGCCGAGCGCTAAGAAATCCTTCCAGCCGGTGATATCGCCTGCCAGCGCCTTGTTATATACGATGCCCACATTGCCAAAGGCATAGGGCAGGCAGAATTTGCCCTCGGGGTCGGTCTTGGCGCGCAGGAATTGCGGATCGATATTGGCGAAGGCGGGATCCTCGTTGATATCGGTCTCGGCCAGAAGATCCAGGTGGGACATGATGTCCTGCATATGGACCGAGGGGAAGACGATGTCATAGCCCGTAGCCCCCGCCTGGATTTTGGCCAGCATCTCCTCGTTCGAGCCATAGGTATTGAGGCTGACCTCGATCCCCGTCTCTTCGGTGAATTTCTCCAGAACCGCCGGATTAATGTAATCGCCCCAGTTATAGAGCGCGAGTTTCCCTTCGGCCTGCGCGCCCAGCGGGGTCAGGGCAAGCACGGCCCCGAGCGCAAGATATTTCATCGTCATTCATTTCTCCCCGTCAGGCATGACGTGTTTTTCTTGTGCTCTCAGGGTGGTTGTTTACTGTCATTTTCGTCAAACGTTAGTTTTCTGTCATGCAGAGGTTCTCCATGCCAATCGGGTTTTCCTCCTTTTCCGATGCCCCTCTCGACGAGTTGGCGCGCAAAATTGAAGCAGGCATGGCCGATCTGCCCAAACAGGAAGCAAAAGTTGCACAATATATCCTCCTAAACCTCGCCTCGATTCCCCTCGAGACGGGGCAATCCATCGCCTCCAAGGCCGGCGTTTCCGAAATTACCGTGGGGCGGATGCTGCGCCGGTTCGATTGCGCGGGGATGAAAGAGTTCAAGGCGCTGTTGCGCCAGCGCTATTCGGTCAGCGGCGAGGTGATGGGCCGCAAGAAGACAGAACTCTCGCGCGACTGGCAGGAGCAGCTGACCGTCGAGATGCACGGGGTGCAGATGGTCTATGACCAGATGGAGACCCCCGCTTTCACGCAGGCGCGCGATCTTCTTGCGGGATCGGGAGAGGTCTATGTGACCGGTTTCCAGACCATCCGCGGTCTGGCCGAGGATTGCGCCCGCAGGCTGGCTCTGGCGCGCGACAATGTCCGGTTTCTCTCGGGACATGACTCGATGCTGTCGGAATGGATCGCGTCGGTTCCGGAGGCCGGAAGCTGTCTGATGATGTTCGATGTAATCCCCTATGCCGCCGAGGCCGAAATGATCGCGCGGATTGCCAAGGATCGGGGGGCGGGCGTGGTTCTGATCACCGATGAATACTGCCATTGGGCACAGGGACTAGCCGATGCGGTGATCAATGCGCCCTCGAAAACGGGGCTGTTTCTGGAATCCACGCTCGGGCTGCATGCGGCGGCGAGCCTTCTGGTCCATGCCACCGCCGAGGCGGGAGGGGCGGATGTCGCCGGACGGATGCAGGCATGGAAGCGGATGTCGCACCGGCTGAAGCTGTTCTAGCGCCGCGTTCAGGGTTAAAATACAGCGCATTTTACCGATCAGGCTGATTATCCACGCGACAGAAGAGATCCTTAACAGACGCTCCCTAGCATCGGTCCCGATAAATACATGGGTAGGCAAGGGCGCTGTTATGGCAAAACCATCCTCTGGGCGGCATTCGAACGAGCTGCACGACATCTTCGGTCCGGCGCGCTCCGCCTTATGGGTCGTCGGGATATTCTCGGTGGCCATCAACCTGCTTTTGCTGACCGGACCACTCTTCATGCTGCAAGTCTATGACAGGGTGATCGGGTCGCGCTCTACCTCGACATTGCTGGTGCTGTTCCTGATCGTGGGCTTCCTGTTCACGATGATGGGGCTCCTCGATTATTTCCGCGGTCGCATTCTGTCCCGGATCGGCGCGCAACTTGTGGAACGGCTCGACAGCCGGATCATGCGCGCCACCATGGACCGCACCGCGGCGGGTGGCTTGCGCGGCACACCGGCGACCGGCGCGGCCGAGCTCAGCCGGATCAACGCGCTCTTCGGCTCCTCCGCGCTTGGTGCGGTGTTCGATCTGCCGTTCACGCCGCTTTTCGTGGCGCTGCTCTTCCTCTTCCATCCCCTGATGGGATGGTTCGCGATCGCCTCTTCGCTCGTCGTCTTTACGCTCGCGGTGCTCAATCAGCGCCTGACCCATGCCGCCCATGGCGAGGCCAATCGCGCCGCAGCCGAAGCCGAAATGCGCAGCACTACCATGCGGACCGGCATCGAAACCCTGCGCGGATTGGGAATGAGCAACGAGCTGATGGCCCGCTGGCAAGACGCGCGCGCGCGTGCACTGCATCACGCCATGCAAGCCGCCGACCGCAGCGGCGGCTTCACACAAGCCACCAAAGCCTTCCGGATGTTCATACAATCGGCCATACTGGCACTGGGCGCATGGCTGGTGCTGCAAGGTATGCTGACGGCGGGCGCAATGATCGCGGGCTCCGTGCTGCTGGGCCGCGCGCTGGCGCCGGTCGAACAGACGGTGGGTCAGTGGTCGGCTATCCAGAATGCGTGGATGGCGCGGAAATCCCTGACAAAACTGCTCGAAGAGACCCCCGAGAAACCGGCACCGATGGCGCTGCCGCGCCCTGCCGTGGCCTTGAGCGTGAGCGAGATCCTCGTCGCGCCGCCGGGCACCCGCACCCCCACCCTGCACCAGCTGAGCTTCGAGGCCAGTGCGGGCGATGCGATTGCAGTGATCGGTGTGTCTGCCTCCGGAAAATCGACATTGGCGCGGGCGCTTGTCGGGCTCTGGCCCCCACTTCATGGCGAGATCCGGCTTGGCGGGGCAACACTCGGACAGTTCGACCGCGAGGGGCTCGGACGGCTCCTCGGTTACCTGCCGCAGGAAGTGATGCTGTTTGCGGGCACTGTGTCGGAGAATATCGCGCGGTTTACCGAAGGGGCGGATCCGGAAGACGTGGTCCGTGCGGCGCAGACGGCTGCCGCCCATGAGCTGATCCTGTCCCTGCCCCAAGGCTATGACACGCAACTGAGCGATGGCGCCCCCGAACTCTCGGGCGGTCAGCGCCAGCGTATCGGGCTGGCGCGTGCGCTCTTTGGCGATCCGATCCTTCTGGTGCTCGACGAGCCCAATTCCAGCCTTGATGACGCGGGCACCAAGGCGCTCAACCAGTCCATCGCCATGGCCCGCAAACTGGGACAGATCACGCTGGTCATGTCGCACCGCCCCTCGGCACTGGCGCATTGCAACAAGGTGATGCTGCTCGACAAGGGCCAGATCCGCGCCTTCGGCCCACGCGACGAGGTTCTGCGGACACATGTGAAGAATGCGGGCAATTTCACCCGCCCCCGTGCCGTAGGAGAGAATTGAGATGAGCCGCTATTCCACCCGCATGCCTGTCATCGCCGGTCTGACGGTGCTCGCCCTCGGCTGTGGCGGCTTCATGGCCTGGGCGGTTGCGACCGAGATCGATGGGGCCGTGGTTACACAGGGTCGCGTCGAGGTCGAGGCACGGCGCCAGACCCTGCAACATCCCGATGGCGGCCTCGTGTCCGAAATCCTGGTGCGCGACGGCCAGACGGTCGAGGCCAATGCGCCGCTTTTGCGTCTGGATGAGGCCGAATTGCTGGCCCAACGCAGCCTGCTTCAGGCCAACCTCACCGAAACGCTCGCCCGCATCAACCGGTTGCAGGCGGAGGTCGCCGATTTCGCCCAGATCAGCTTCGATCCGGTTCTCCTGGAGGAGGCCGCACGCGATCCGCAGACCGACCGGCTGTTGCGCTCGGAGATCGCACTCTTCGAATCGCGGCGCGACACACAGGCCCGCACCCTTGAACAACTCGTCGAGCGCAAGAAACAGACCCAGGCCCTCATCGGTGGCTATCAGCGGCAGGTGCAGGCGGGCGAGCGTCAGCTGAATCTGATCCGGCAGGAACTGGCCGATCAGGCGAGCCTGCTCGATCGGGGGCTGACGCAGGCCAGCCGTGTCTCGGCGCTCTACCGGCAGGAGGCGGAATTGCAGGGCAATATCGGTCAGCTGGAGGCCTCGATTGCCGAAGCCCGCAGCTCTATTGCAGGGTTCGAGATCGAGGGATTGCGCACGCAAGCCTCGCGTCGCGAGGAAAGTCAGGATGCGCTGCGCGCCGAACAGCCGCGCGAACTGGAGATCCGGGAACAACTGGGCGTGGTCGAGACCCGGCTGAGCCGTCTCGTTCTACGCGCGCCGATGTCGGGTCGCGTTCTGGGGCTGAAAATACATACCGTCGGGGGCGTCATCACCCCCGGCCAAGAAGTCGTTTCCATCGTGCCACAAGACGTGCCACTGATCTTTACCGTGCGTATCGATCCGGTCCAGATCGACCGCATTCATGCCGGGCAGCTGGCGATGGTCCGCTTCCCCAATTTCAACAGTCGCACCACGCCAAGCTTTGCCGCGACGCTGCGCACGGTCTCGCCCGATACGATCACCGATCCGGCCACGCAGGCGACTTATTATACGGCCGAACTGGAACTGACGGAGGAGGCGCAAACGGAGTTAGGGGATCTGCCTTTGCAACCCGGCATGCCGCTCGAGGCCTTTATCCGCACCGGCGCGCGCTCGCCCGCATCGGTTCTGGTAAAGCCCCTCGCCGATTATATGGCCTATGCTCTGCGCGAGGACTGAAATATAGAAGTCCGGGCCTTACAGCCCGGACTTCCGGTCGGCCGAGGACCGACTTAATTCGCCGCTTTGGTCTCTTCCAGAGCCCCCGCAGCCGCTTTCGCAATCGGGATATCCAGATTGCCATCAGGCGTGCTGACCCCAACGCCACCAACCACGACACCATCGACTTTGATGGGTGAGCCACCCGGCATCGGTGCCAGATCCGGCACGGCCAGAAGGTTGGTCACGCCGTCCTTATTGAGCATATTCATGAACGTATCGGTATCGGTCTGGAACATCGATGCCGTATGGGCTTTGACCAGCGCGGAAGAATTGCAGTTGGTATAGGCGCCCTGCTCACGTTCGAAATAGATCAACGAGCCCTCGGCATTGGAGATTGCGATGCAGCCTTTGACATCGCGATCTTCCATGCCTTTCTTGGCCGCGGCCACGATTTTCGCAACATCTGCGTCTTCGAGAACCGGCTGCATGGTGACCGCGCCTGCCTGAGTGGCAGCGGCGGCGGCAAAGGCCAGGCTGAGTGCGAACATCTTCATAATCAAAATCCTACTTCTTGTCACGGGCAGACCCGTGGGGAGGTTTGACCGTCACAGGCAGCTGTCTGTGACGGTCGTGAACGCCGCGCGCAAAACCATGCGCGCGGCAGGATGCCGTTGGAGGCGGACACCGGACTTTGCGGTCAGGCCGTTTTACGGCTGCGTTTGACCACCCAGAAAATCAGCGCGATGATCACCAGTGCTCCAATGACAAAGCCGATAATCGCCAGAGCCGCCGCATTCTTCAGCAGGAAGGGCAACGGTGCACCGGCACGGATCGATGCAACCTTGGAACCCGTCAGGCCCGCATCGCCACGGCCGAACTGCGCCGTAACAAAGTTGCTGACCGCGGCGATCTGGTCGTTATCGAGACCCGTATGGATCACCTGCGTTTCGGGCGCGAAGGCGGGCATGACGGCATTGCCATCAGCACTCTCGCGGTGGATCCCGTCGACAATCGCCATCACGAGGTTGTCCGGCGTCTCGGCACCGACGGCGGTGTTCTGGGTCAGCGAAGGGAAATGCCCGTCATCGCTGCCTTCGCCATTGATGCCGTGGCAGGCCGCGCAGTTCACGTTATACAGAAGCGGACCATTGGTGGTGCTGGTATCGGTGTAATCGTTGGTATCGGACGCCCCCTCGCCCGGCTCGTATTGCGTCCAGTCAACCGGCGAGACCTTGCCATAGGAATAGGCGGGCTGCGCCGTTTTCGAGGTCGCAATTGCAGGGATCGTTTTCAGATAGGCTGCGATCGCATGGGTATCCTCATCGGTCAGATGCTGGAAGCTGTGTTCCACCGCATCCGCCATCGGGCCACCGGCCTGCGCCTTGCCTTCGACATGACCGGTTTTCAGATAGGTCGCGATCTCGTCCTCGGACCAGCCACCAATACCGCTATTCTTGTCGGGCGTGATATTTGAGGCCATCCAGCCATCGACCACGGCGCCCGAAAGGAACTTGTCGCTCTCTTCGGCCATCATCGAGTTGCGCGGCGTGTGGCAGGTCGAGCAATGCGCCAGACCATCCACCAGATATTTCCCGCGGTTCTGCTGGTCATTCAGCTTCGGATCGGGGGTGAAGGGTTTGCCATTGGCATAAAGCAGATCCCATGCCGCCATCTCGCCCGGCAGGTTGAAGGGGAAATCCAGCTCCGTCTTGCGGACAGGATCGGCGTCCACCGGCTTCACAGCCTGTTGGAAATAGGCATAAAGCGCCTTCATGTCGTCATCGGTGATATTCGAATAGGACGTGTAGGGCATCGCCGGATAAAGCCTACGACCATCGGCGCTGACCCCTTCACGCAAGGCACGCGCGAACTGTTCCTCGGTCCAGTTGCCGATACCGTTGGTCTTGGAGGGCGTGATATTGGAGGAGATGATCGTCCCCATCGGCATTTTGAAGACATAGCCACCGGCCATGGCCTCACCGCCTTTGGTGGTGTGGCAGGCCGTGCAGTCGCCAGCCTTCGCCAGATATTCGCCCCGTGCCACCAGATCGTCCTGCGCAAGCGCGGGGGCGGCAAAAGCCCCCAGCAGCAGCGCTCCTGCAAGGCCGGCTTTCAAGCGAGCATGCAACATCTCAGACCTCCTTCGCGATGATATCGGCCGAACGGATGCCAAGGGCCACCGCGGTCAGGGTCGGGTTGACAACGCCTGCAGCCGGAATGATCCCGACGGAGGCAATAAAGAGGTTCTCGTGATCGTGGCTGCGGCCCTCATGGTTGACGACCGAGTTTTTCGCATCATCCCCCATGATCATCGTGCCCATCAGGTGGTCGTGGTTCTCGAAGCCGTTGATACGCAGGATTTCTCCGCCCATCTTGTTATTGATGTCGTGATACATCTCGCGCGCCTTCACGGCCCCCGCTTTCACATAATCATCAACGTCGAAATGGATCTTGATCCCCGGCAGGCCGATGCTGTCTTTCCAGTTCGGGTTCGGCTGGATGCGGTTGGCCGGATCGGGCAGCATCTCGAAGAAGGAATAGACATACATATAGCGCGAGGACTGATCCATGATGCGCTCGTCCAGTTCCTTGCCCATCAGGCCCGCCTTGATGGCGGCATCGGCCAGACCGATCTGCGGGTTGCCGTTGGCGAGCGCGGATTTGTTCGCCGAATGCTCGGAGCGGAAATCGCCGTCGCGCCAGTTCATGATGGTGGCCTGCTGCACCGGACCACGGCCCGACCACATGGTATCCTTGGCAAGGAATTCCATCGAGATCCCGATATGGTCCATCAGGTTACGACCCACCATATCGGAAGAGTTGCCGATATCGTTCATCATCATCAGCTTGGCGGTCTCGAAACTATGGGCGGCCAGCACGAAGGCCTTTGCGGTCAGGCGGTGCTCCTCACCCTCGGGGGTCAGGTAGCGCACGGCGGTGATCTTGCCGCCCTCGCCGGTCTCGATCTTGTGGACCACCGCTTCGGTGATCAGTTTCGCGCCCTTCTTGGTGGCGCGGTCGGCATGGATCGAGCCGTTATAAAGCGTGCCGATCGGGCAGACCTGATCGCAGTTATTATTGCCCTGACAGGCCGGACGGCCATCCCAGGGCTTGTGGATCCGCACGGTCGGCTCGTGGCAGGTCTTGTAGCCAGCCTCCACCAGACGGTCGTTCAGGACCTGCGCGTTATAGGAATATTTCTCGTTATCGATCGGATAGGGCTTGGAGCGCGGCGGGAAGGCCTCGCCTGCATGGTTGCCCGACTGGTCCTCGGTATCCGAGCCCGCAATCCCCAGCTGGTATTCGGCGCGGGTGTAATAGGGTTCGAGATCGTCATAGCTGATCGGCCAGTCGCGGCCCTTGCCATAAAGCGAGTTCAGCTTGAAATCATTGGGAACATAGCGCCATGTCGCACCGCCCCAGTGCCAAGTGGTGCCGCCCACCAGCTTGAGCATACCGGGCATCATGTTGAAACTGCCCGAGTTTTCCAGATAACCCGGCTGGTAGCTCGTCGGCGCCCAAGGGTTGTTCGGATAGGGGTCGTTATGGTCGTAATGACGCCCCGAATTGCGGAAATTCATGAGGATTTTCCAGCGCGGCACCGACGGGCCCGCCTCGAGGATGATCACCGATTTGCCTTGATCGACGAGCTCGTTGGCGACGTTGGAACCAACCGCCCCCGAGCCGACCACGATCACATCTGCATCGTATTCTTGAGCCAAAATGGGTATTCCTTATTAGATTTGAAGACGTGGGTGAGCGGTGGCTCAGTTGGTCTTCGGAAGCTCGACCCAATAATCCGTGCCCCAGCGCGAATAGCTCGGGATCGGCGTGTAATCATGGGTCAGCTGGAATGTGAGGGCCTCGGTAAAGGTCACGAATTTCACGTCATCCACGGCGCTCTGCCCCTTGGGCGTGCCGACATAGCCGAGATAGAGCGCCGAGATCATGTCCTGTGCGGTCTGGCGGATGCTACCCTCGAAACCGGGCATATCTTTCAACGCTTCGATATCGGTCGCACCGCTTTGCGCCACGAATTCCTGCAACGCGTCCATATTCGCGGGGAAGTCGGGGTTGTTCTCGGTGAGTGCTGCCTGCGCGCGCATGGCAAGTGCGGCATTTACGTCCTTGCCGGTCAGCAGGCTGGCCAGATTGGCGACATCGGTCTGCGCGGGTGCGGTCTTTGCAAAGGCGCGGCTGGCAACGGGGGTCACAGCCAGAAGCGCTGCGGTCGTACCAAGAAACTTGCGCCGAGACATCACGCCAGCAGTCGGGCGCGTCGCGGCGCCTCCCGCTTTGATGAAATAATCCATGACTAGGGCTCCAAAAATGTTGCGTGGGACGAATCCCTTCGGATCGAGCGGCGGAATACCGCCGTATACCGAGCCGATTATGCGCGACACTTAGCCTGCGAATATAAATCCGCAATACATCTAAGCATGGCTATTATAACCGAGTTAATTACTCGAAATTACTGATGTATCACAAGTTCGGCAACGATTTGAGCAAAGCTGCTACCGCTTCGTGATCATCAAAATCGGGAATACATCTTTGGCGTGTATATCGCATCAGGATGATGCTTTCGCCTCAGCAGCATATACGCCATCTGATGCGCCTCTCGAGAGTCGAAATCACAATGATTTCACTGGAAAGTCAGTGGGCGAGATCCAGAGACAGCCGCACAAGCGCCAGCTCGACCGTCTCGGTCCCGCCGCTGGTGCAGCCGCTTTGCCAGAACTGCGCTCCGGCGGCATAGAGTCCCGGAGCCAGACCGCCCGTCAGGCATTGGCTGACCACACGGATGGGCATGCCTCGCGCCGTGGCATCGGCCACGGCCTGCACCAGATCCGCGCGCTCGGGGAAGGTTCCCGCACCATAGATCCGCAAGACAACCGCGTCGAAACATCCCAGCTGCGCCGCAAGCGCCTTTGCCGATAGACCGGGGGCGAGCGTGAGAACGCCGATATCCACATCCTCGCGGAACCGCTTACCCTGATCGCCCACGCGCGCGGCCGCCTGCGGGACCGAAATGAAAGCTTGGGGCGCATGGCTGTCAGTCTTTGTCACGCCTGCGCCCGCAAGGATGGCGCCATTCACCGCCACCGTCACGCCAGCGGCGCCGGTGACCAGATGCCCCATCGCGACCCGCAGGCTGTCCTCGGCATCCGCCTTCTGACCCAGAGGCTGCATCGCGGCGCAGAGCACGACCGAGCGCTCGGGCGCAATCACCTGCGAAAGCGCCGCCGCCGTATAGCCCAGCGTATCGGTGCCATGGGTGATCAGCACCGGCCCGTCATAGGCCTCGACCAGATCGGCCAGCCGGTTCCAGTCGGAGGGCATGATATTGGCGCTGTCGATCAGCGGGTCGAAGGTCACCACATCCAGCGTCACGCCTTCGGGCAGGTTCGCGCGCAGATAGGCCTCGACCACCCCCTCACCCGGCACGAGCCCCTGCTCTGAGGGCACCATACCGATCGTGCCGCCGGTGTCGATCAGACGCAGGTTAGTCATGTGGGTCTCCGTTCGCGTGGCCTCCGGTGCATCTGGCAAATGGACCGGCTTTTGACAACCATGTTTAACGTCGCACCAGCCCGTATCGGTGCATCTGGCGGTGGATCGTGGAGCGGTTCACCCCGAGCCTGCGGGCCGCCTCGGAGATATTACCTCCCGTCTGGCGCAAGATATGGGCCAGCAAGGCGGCGTGGCTTTCCTCCGGCGGAGCGGCTTCGGGGAGGGGCAGCGCCAGATCGGCACAGTCAAGACAGAGCCTCTGCTCCAGCCCGCGCCGCGACAGATCCACCGTTGTCTGGCGGGCAAAATCGCGCAGTTCCGACATATTGCCCGACCATGGCTGCTGCGTGACCCATCGTGCAGCATCGGGAGCCAGCGTGACGGGCTGGCGCATTGCCTCGGAGAGCGCCATTTCCGCCAACCAGACCAGATCGCGCCGGTCCCTCACCGCAGGGAGCGCCAATGTATTCTGGTGCAAGGAAAAATATAGATCGCGGCGCAACAGCCCCTTGGTGAAGGCCTCCTCTGTGGGCATCCCAAGCGAGGCGAAAATCCGCATCCGCGCCTTGCGGGGCCTCACCGCCCCGACCGGACGCCATTGCCCCTCCGCCACCAGCGATACCAGCCGCGCCTGCGCTTTGGGCGGCAATTCCTCCAGCCGGTCGAGATAGAGCGCGCCCCCTTGCGCCTCCTCGATCAGCCCTGGCTCAAAACCCTGCCGCGTCTCGCGCCCGAAAATCGCGGGCTCCTCCTCGGCCAGAAACTCGCCACAGCGCAGAGGAATGAATTTCGCCACCTGTCCCGCCTCGCAGATCGCCCGCGCCAGATGGCGTTTGCCCGCCCCCTGCGGCCCCGTTAGCAGGACAGGCCCCTGCGCGAAGGCCAGCTCGCTGGCCCGCGCGATCACGCGGGTCATCGCCGGATCGTCGCGCACAAGGGCTCTGAGCGATTGCGGCATGGGCCGCGCGGGGCGGGAATGTCGGGCAGGCTCGCGGCGCGGCTCGATCGCATGGGCAAAGAGGCGGTGGCCGTCGCGGGTTTCGACGATCCGCTCGCGGGCGGGGGTGTGGCGGGTCAGCTCCTCGATCCGCGTGGGGTCCAGATGCAGGATCTCCGAGATCGGACGTCCCAGCAGCAGATCCGGCCTGCGCCAGTCCTGCCCGAGAGCCTGCGCGATCATCCGCGCCGCGCCATGCGTCATGCCGGTCACACGGCCCGCCGCATCCAGACGCAGCGCCGCCTCGGGATCGGTATCCAGAAACTCGGCGCTGGTGCCCAGCCGCAAGACCCAATCGCGGCGGCTCTCGGCCATGATATTGGCCATCTCTATCCGCCGCGCCGTCTGTTTGACCAGATTGAGCGCCAGCGACTGGCTGACCCGCGCCCGCGGTGAGGACAGCAGCGAGATGTCGAGCACCGCGCTCAGCCGCCCCGAGAGATCATGGATCGGCGCAGCCGTGCAGCTGAGACCGGTATGGGTGCTATCGAAATGGTCGCTCTGATGCACGATGATCGGCTCGCCGCCCATGATACAGGCCCCGAGCGCACAGGTCCCCGCCCGTGCCTCGGACCATTCGGCGCCCAGATAGAGCCCCGATTGCTGCAGGTCCGCGCGGCGGTTCTCCTGCCCCAGAAACTCGACCGTGACACCGGCCGCATCGGCCAGAAGCAGAACATAGTCCTGACCCGCCACCAGCTTGTAGAGATCTTCGATCCCCGAGCGCGCGATGGAGATCAGATCGCCCGAGCGCTCGCGATGCTGGCGCAGCACGCGGTTTGGCACGATATAGGCCTCGGAGCGGCGGGCGGGGTCGAGCTTGTGCTCGCTCAGGCAGCGGCGCCAGCTGGCGGCAATCGCCGGATCGCGTCCGATGGCGGCCCCGTGCGAGACGGCCTCGATTTCGCGGATATGCTCCCTGATCCTGTGCATACGTCCCCCATCCCCCTGCCGCGCCCTGTGGCAGAGCAAAGCCTAGTCCACATCTGCCTATCAGGGAACGGGGTCGTCTGCATGGCGCAGCATTTGTGCGGCAATGCAGCGTAACTGTTGCGCAGAGATGCAACAGCTGCCGCGGGGCCTGCAACAGGTTGCCGCAATAACCCCCTGAAAAGACAGCTTAACATAAGCTGAGCTATTTTGTCGCAGCCAGTGGCGCATCATGGGAGACGTAAAAGTTAAGGAGAAGCGTCAATGAAAGCGCTACGGTTTCACGCGGCCAAAGACCTGCGTGTAGAGAATATCGAAGAGATCGCCAAACCCGGCCCCGGCCAAGTGGCGGTGAAGAATCGTTTCGCCGGTATCTGCGGCACCGACCTGCATGAATATGTTGCCGGCCCGATCTTTGTGCCCTCCGAGCCCCATCCCTTCACCAAGGCGGTTCTGCCGCAGGTTCTGGGCCACGAGTTCGGCGGCACGGTCACGGCTGTGGGCGAAGGCGTGACCCATGTGAAAGTGGGCGACCGGATCTCGTGCCAGCCGCTGGTCATGCCGCGCTCGGGCGATTACTTCTCGGATCGCGGGCTGTTCCACCTGTCCGAAGATCTGGCGCTTGTCGGCCTGAGCTGGAATGGCGGCGGCTTTGCCGAAGGCTGCGTGATCAACGACTATAATGCGGTCAAGATCCCCGACAGCATGTCGGATGAGGAAGCAGCCCTTGTGGAACCCACCGCCGTGGCCGTCTATGCCGCAGAGCGTGGCGAGATCACTGCAGGCGATAGCGTGCTGATTACCGGCGCAGGCCCGATCGGGATGCTGGCGCTTCTGGCCGCCAAAGCTTACGGCGCAACCAAGGTTTTCCTGTCGGATGTCAACGAGACGCGCCTGAAAATGGCCCGCGATATCCTGCCCGAGGTGATCACGCTGAACCCGATGAAGGATGATGTCGTGGCCCGCATCCGCGAGGCGACCGAGGGTGGCGTGGGCTGCGACAAGGTGATTGAGGCCTCTGGTAACGAGGCCGCTCTCAACACCGGCCTGCAGGCGGTGCGCAAGCAAGGCACCATCGTTCAGGTGGGGCTCCATACCAAGGACAGCAAGCTGCATTGGCATGACGTGACCTTCAAGGATGTCGATGTGCGCGGCGCATGGGCCTATCCCACCTATTACTGGCCCAAGGTCATCGACCTGATCGCCACCGGCGCGGTCCCTGCGGCCAAGATTGTCACCAAGAAGATCAAGCTCGACGATGCGGTCAAGGAAGGCTTTGACGCGCTGCTTGATCCGGCGGGCAACCACCTCAAGATCCTGATCGATCTGGAGGCATAAAATCCCGCATCGGCGCGCATCAGGGGTTTGAGGAGGCCCCGCGCGCCGATGCTTCACCAGAGCCAAGGGAGGAGAAACCTATGCTCGATACGTCCCAACACGGCGCTTTGCAGGCGCTCGTGAACGATCTCGAACGCGCGATGATTGCCTGCGATGCGCAGGCGGTGGCCGATCTGTTTCTGGAAGACAGCTATTGGCGCGATCTGGCAGCCTTCACATGGAACCTGAAGACGCTTGAGGGGCGTCCGGCAATTGCCGATATGGCGGCCGCACAGCTGCCGGTGATCCGCGCACAAGCGCTACATCTGGACCCGTCGGAGGCGGTGACAGAGGCCGATGGCGTGACCGAAGGCTGGCTCCGGCTCGAGACCTCGCTGGGGCGCGGCGTGGGGTATATCCGGATGAAAGAGGGCAAGATCTGGACCCTGCTGACGACACTTCATGAGCTGAAAGGCCATGAGGAGCCGCGCAAACTGCGCCGTCCGATGGGGGCCGAGCACGGCCATGACCCGAACCGCCTCTCGTGGAAGGAACAGCGCGAGCAGGAGGCAGCAAGCCTTGGCATCGAGACCCAGCCCTATGTGCTGATTATCGGCGGCGGTCAGGGTGGCATCGCCTTGGGTGCGCGGCTGCGGCAGCTGGATGTGCCGACCATCGTGGTGGATGCGCATGAGCGGCCCGGTGACCAATGGCGGCAGCGCTATAAATCGCTCTGCCTGCATGATCCGGTCTGGTATGACCACCTGCCCTATATCCCCTTCCCCGATAACTGGCCGGTCTTTGCGCCCAAAGACAAGATCGGGGACTGGCTCGAGATGTATACCCGCGTGATGGAGCTGAATTACTGGTCCTCCACCCGCGCGACATCGGCGCAATATGACGCGGCCAAGGGCGAATGGACCGTGGTGCTCGACCGCGCGGGCGAAGAGATCACCCTGCACCCCAAGCAATTGGTGATGGCCACCGGCATGTCGGGCAAGGCGAATGTCCCGCAGATCAAGGGGCAGGATGTCTTCAAGGGCGAGCAGCAACATTCCAGCCAGCATCCCGGCCCCGATGCCTATCGCGGCAAAAAGGTGGTGGTGATCGGGGCGAATAACTCGGCCCATGATATCTGCGCCGCCCTTTGGGAGAATGGGGCGGATGTGACGATGGTGCAGCGGTCCTCGACCCATATCGTCAAATCCGACAGCCTGCGCGAGGTCTGTCTGGGCGCGCTCTATTCCGAAGAGGCGGTGGCAAACGGCATCACCACCGATAAGGCCGATATGATTTTTGCCTCATTGCCCTACAAGATCATGCATGAGTGGCATGTCCCGCAATATGCCGAGATCAAGGCCCGCGATGCAGACTTCTATTCAGCACTGGAAAAGGCGGGATTCATGCTCGATTTCGGCGATGATGAGTCGGGTCTGTTCATGAAATATCTGCGCCGTGGCTCGGGCTACTATATCGATGTGGGCGCTTGTGATCTGGTGATCGATGGCTCGATAAAGCTGCAATCGGGCAAGGGGATCAGCCATCTGACCGAAACTTCCGTGGTGCTCGATGATGGCACGGACCTCCCCGCCGATCTGGTGGTCTATGCGACGGGTTACGGCTCGATGAACGGTTGGGCCGCCGATCTCATCTCCCAGGAAGTCGCCGACAAGGTCGGTAAATGCTGGGGCCTGGGCTCCGACACCACCAAAGACCCCGGTCCATGGGAGGGCGAGCAGCGCAATATGTGGAAACCCACCATGCAGGACGGCCTATGGTTCCACGGCGGTAACCTGCACCAGTCACGCCATTATTCGCGCTATCTGGCGCTGCAGCTGAAGGCACGTCATGCGGGGATCGACACGCCCGTTTACGGCCTCGCGCCGCCCCATCACCTGAGCTGACAAATGGGGCGCTACGCGCCCCTTACATCCCTTCGGTGAGGAAGATCTCGGCGCGGCAAGCGCCTGCGCGGGCCTCTCGGGCCGCGCGATATTCAGGCGAGGTGTAACAGGCTTTGGCTGTGGCCAGATCGGCAAATTCGATCACCACATGGCGCTCCCATCCGGGCCCTTCCATCGCCTCGGTCACGCCGCCACGCGCCAGAAACACCGCGCCGTATTTCTGGAAGGCCGCAGGTGCCAGCGCCTGATAGCCGCTATAGGCGTCGGGGTCGGTCACCGTCACCCGCGCGATCCAGTAGGCTTTGGGCATGTCAGCTCTCCTCGCGTTTCAGAAGCGTTTCGGCAATCGCGGAGGCGTCTTTCAGATGCGCCTCGACCGCCAGACGGGCGGCCTGCGCATCATGGGCGGCAATCGCCTCGCAGATCGCGCGCATATGGCCCGGGCCGGACACATCCCGGTCGGCGCTGGTCAGCGTCATGATCCGGAGCCGCGAAATCCGGCTGTTCAACCGGCTCACGATTTCCCACGCGATATTGTGGCCCGCGCCCTCGAAGATCACCTCGTAGAACCGTGTCGTGGCCTTGAAGAGCGCCGAGCTTTCATGCTGCAGCGCCGCCGATTCCAGCTCGCTCAGCGCCTTGCGCAGGCGGCGCTCCTGCGCGGGCGTCAGGCTGCGCGCGCAGGCCTCCGCCGCATCACTTTCCAGCTTGCGCCGGATCTCGTAAATCTGGCGGGCATCGGCCCATGTCATCCGTGCGACAATCGGCCCGCGATTGGGCACATGCTCCACCAGCCCCTCGGCATCGAGATAGCGCAGGCTCTCGCGCACGACCGTGCGGCTGACGCCCAGCTGTTCGCACAGAACCCGCTCGATCAGCCGCTCGCCGGGCTTGAACACGTCATTGATGATCGCATCACGCAGGCGGTCAAGCACCACCTCGCGCAGGGTGATCGGCTGCTGGTCGATCTTATTGAGGCCAAGAGTTGTCATGGCATTTTCCTATCAGATCCGCCCTCATACGACAAGCTTGATTGTAGGATTGTATTACGGTATTCCATGAGTCCATAATACTAAAAAATAGAACCAACCGGGAGCGTTCAATGCCTGCTGAGATTCGCAAGACATTGCTGCATATCGAAGACACGCTGATCGAAGGCGGCAAAGTGGCCGAGACCCCTTTGCGCATGATCGCGGCCATCGCCGTTATCCGTAACCCTTGGGCCGGAAAGGGCTTTGTAGAAGACCTCCGTCCCGAGATCCTTGATTGCGCACCGGGCCTTGGCGCGCTGCTGACCAAGATGATCCTTGATGCCGCAGGGGGCGGCGACAAGGTCGAGGGCTATGGCAAATCTGCGATTGTGGGCCTCAATGGCGAGGTCGAACATGCCTCGGCCCTTATCCACACCCTGCGCTTTGGCAACCATTACCGCGAAGCGGTCGGTGCCAAATCCTATCTGGCCTTCTGCAACACCCGCGGTCCGGCCAATGCCCCCCTTTATATCCCGCTGATGGACAAGAATGATGGCGGCCGTCGCAGTCATTATCTGACCATGCAGCTATCGGTGGCCGATGCCCCCGCCGCAGATGAAATTGTCATCGCGCTCGGGGCCTCGATCGGTGGGCGCCCGCATCACCGCATCGGTGACCGCTATCAGGATCTGAAGGAGATGGGTGGCGATGTCGACAACCCTGCATCTGTCTGAGCGTCTGGGGACGCTCGGGGGGATTGACGCAGGCAAGGGTGCGCCACTGGTGCTGATCCATGGGGTGGGGATGAACTCCGCCGCATGGGGACCGCAGATCGAGGCGCTCTCGGACCGCTATCAGGTAATCGCCCTCGATATGCCCGGTCATGGGCAAAGCGCCCCCCTGCCCGACACCGCTCGCCTGCCCGATTATGTCGGATGGCTGCATCAGGTGCTCGAGGCGCTCGATCTGGGGCCGGTCAGTCTGGCGGGCCATTCGATGGGGGCGCTGGTGGCCGGTGGTATGGCGGTCGAGCATCCCGATCAGGTCACTCGCGTGGCGCTGCTGAACGGAGTGTTCCGCCGCGATCCCGCCGCCCGCGAGGCGGTGATTGCCCGCGCGGCCCTCATCGCGCAAGGCGTGTTCGATCTGACCACACCGCTCACGCGCTGGTTTGCAGAGACCCCCGGGGAGCAATCCGCGCGCGAGAAAGTGGCCGGGTGGCTGAAGGCGGTGGACCCGAATGGCTATGCCACCGCCTATCGGGCCTTTGCCGAAGGGGATGCCACCTATGCTGACAGGTTTGCCCAGATCACCTGCCCGCTTCTGGCACTGACAGGATCGGGTGACCCCAACTCGACCCCCGCAATGGCCGAAGCTATGGCACGAGCCGCTCCTCGCGGCCGCACGCTCATAATCGAAGACCAGCGCCACATGGTGAATCTGACGGCCCCCGCGCGGGTGAATGCCGCGCTGGAGGAATGGCTTGCGATACCGGCGCTTGCACCGGTTACGGGAGGAGGTGCCCCATGACCCAGCTCGATCCACGCGCGCTCCGCGATGCGTTCGGGTCATTCCTGACCGGTGTGACCGTGGTCACCACCCATGACGAGACTGGCAAGCCCGTAGGCTTTACAGCAAATTCCTTTACGTCCGTTTCCCTTGATCCGCCGCTTCTTCTTGTCTGCCTCGCCAATGGCTCGCGCAATTACCGCGCCTTTACCGAGAGCCGCGGCTTTGCGGTGAATATCCTCTCCGAAGACCAGAAAGACATCTCCAATACCTTCGCGCGGCCCTCAGAGGACCGCTTCCGCGACCTGCATTGGTGGCCGGGTCCCAATGGCGCACCGGTGATCGGTGATGTCTCGGCATGGTTCGACTGCGTTCCCCACCAGATCGTCGAGGCGGGTGACCATGTGATCCTGATCGGGCGCGTGGAGGCGTTCGGCACCAGCCCTACCGCAGGTCTGGGCTATGCACGCGGGGCCTATCTGCGCCCCGCAACCGAGGCCCGTGCGCTTGACCGGATCGATTCAGGCGTGGAGGTCAGGGTCTCGGCCCTGATCCGCCACGAGGACCGCGTCCTTCTGGTGAGCGACCGCAACGGGGGCCTTGCCCTGCCCGAGACGAAGGTCGGGCGTGACGGGGTCTCGGCCGCACTCGACCGGCTTCTGGAGGCCACGGGGCTCGATGCCCGCAAGGGGTTTCTCTATGCCGTCTATGAAGATACGCGCCGCAACTGTCAGCATATTACCTTTCACTGTGATGCCGCAGGTGGGGTGCCGCAAACCGGCGCTTTCACCGAACTCGTCCCGTCGACATTGATGGATCTTGCCGATCCAGCCACCTGCCAGATGCTGAAGCGTTTCATGGAGGAAACGCGCATCGGCAGCTTCGGGGTTTATTACGGAACGCAGACCAGCGGCGAGGTCCGCACGGTCTCTGCCGGGAGCTAACGGTATGAAATTCTCGCTTTTCGCGCATATGGAGCGCATCTCTTCCGAAGATAATCAAAAACAGCTTTACGACGAATTCATCGAATTGTGTAAGATCGCCGATGAAGGCGGCATGCACGCCGTCTGGACGGGCGAGCATCACGGGATGAATTTCACCATCGCGCCCAATCCGCTTCTCAGCCTCGTGGATGTCGCGCGTCACACCAAACATGTGCGCCTTGGCACCGGCACGGTGATCGCGCCCTTCTGGCATCCGATCCGGCTGGCGGGCGAGGCGGCGATGGCCGATATCATCACCGACGGGCGCCTTGATCTCGGCATTGCCCGCGGGGCCTATACGTTCGAATATGACCGGATGATGCCGGGGCTCGACGCATGGGGCGCGGGCCAGCGCCTGCGCGAGCTGGTCCCTGCGGTAAAGGCGCTCTGGAAGGGGGATTACGCCCATGAGGGCGAATTCTACCAGTTCCCCAAAACCACTTCGGCACCGCTACCGCTGCAAGAGAACGGCCCGCCGATCTGGGTCGCCGCCCGCGACCCCAACAGCCATGAATTTGCCGTGGCCAATGGCTGCAACGTGCAGGTCGCGCCGCTGTGGAAGGGCGAGCCAGAGGTGCAGCATCTGATTGACACGTTCAACGATGCCTGCGCCAGACACCCCGAAATCCCGCGCCCCAAGATCATGCTTCTGATGCATAGCTATGTGGCCGAGGACGCGGCGGATGCCAAGGAAGCGGCCCGCGAGTTCAACCGCTTCTACAACTATTTCGGCGCGTGGTTCATGAACAAGCGCGAGATCACCCAAGGTCTGATAGCTCCTCTCTCGGACGAGGAGATCGCGGCCCATCCGTTCTACACGCCCGAGGCCATGCAGCGCGATCTGGTGATCGGCACGCCCGAGGAAGTCATCGCCCGCCTCCGCACCTATGAGGCGCAGGGCTATGACGAATATTCCTTCTGGATCGATTCCAGCCAGAGCTTCGAGCGCAAGAAGGCGTCGCTCTTGCGGTTCATCAACGAGGTGATGCCCGCCTTCAAGAAGGAGGATGCCGATGCAGAGCTTTCAGCAGTATATTGACGGCACTTTTGACGCTGGATCGGCGCAGTTCGAAAGCCTCGACCCCGCAACGGGGGCGCCCTGGGCACTGATGCCCGAGGCGAAATCCGCCGATGTGGACCGCGCGGTGGAGGCCGCCCATCGTGCCTTCCTCTCGCCCGAATGGGCGGGAATGACCGCGAGCGCACGGGGCAAACTGCTCTACCGGCTTGCCGACCTGATTGCCGAGAACGCGCAGGCGCTGGCCGAGATCGAGACCCGCGACACCGGCAAGATCATTCGCGAGACCCGCGCCCAGATCGCCTATGTGGCCGAGTATTACCGCTATTATGCGGGGCTTGCCGACAAGATCGAGGGGGCGCATCTGCCCATCGACAAGCCCGATATGGAGGTCTGGCTCCGGCGCGAGCCGATTGGCGTGGTGGCCGCCATCGTGCCGTGGAACTCGCAGCTGTTTCTTTCGGCGGTCAAGATCGGGCCGGCACTGGCGGCGGGCTGCACGGTCGTGCTCAAAGCGTCAGAGGACGGCCCCGCGCCGATGCTGGAATTCGCCAAGATCTTTGATCAAGCAGGTTTTCCCAAAGGGGTGCTCAATATCGTGACAGGCTTCGGGGCGGAGTGTGGCGCGGTGCTGACCCGCCATCCCAAAGTGGCGCATGTGGCCTTTACCGGCGGGCCGGAGACCGCGCGCCAGATCATCCGCAATTCGGCCGAGAACCTCGCCTCGACCTCGCTGGAACTGGGGGGCAAATCGCCCTTCATCGTCTTTGACGATGCCGATCTGGACAGCGCGGCCAATGCGCAGGTCTCGGGGATCTTTGCCGCCACCGGCCAGAGCTGTGTGGCGGGCTCGCGGCTACTGGTCCAGAACGGGGTGAAGGACGCTTTTCTGGCAAGGCTGAAGGCCAAGGCCGAAGCCTGCATCATCGGCCCGCCCGATGATATGGGCACCGAGATCGGCCCCCTTTGCACCGCCCGCCAGCGCGCGCATGCACAGGAGCTGATCGCCCGCTCGCTGGATCAGGGCGCGACGCTGGTCACGGGCGGCACAGTGCCGGACCGTGCGGGCTACTACTTCCCGCCCACCATCCTCGATTGCACCGATGCCCGCGAGGCCGATTGCATCACGCAGGAATTCTTCGGGCCCGTGCTGTCGGTCGTGGGGTTCGACACCGAGGACGAGGCCATCGCTCTGGCCAATGACACGGCCTTCGGGCTGGCCTCGGGGGTGTTTACCCAAAGCCTCACCCGCGCGCACCGGATGATCCGCGCGATCCGCGCGGGCATTGTTTGGGTGAACACCTATCGCGCGGTCAGCCCGATGGCGCCTTTCGGCGGGCACGGGATGTCGGGGCATGGGCGCGAGGGCGGGCTGGCCGCCGCACTCGATTACACCACCGTCAAAACGGTCTGGCTGCGCACCAGCGACGATCCCATTCCCGATCCATTCGTGATGCGGTAAGGACAACTGCCCAATCGGGTGGCGCGGGAGTAATCCTGCGCCACCAGCCCGAAAAAACCTGAGCCTGCCTATGGCTAAGCCACTTTTCCAGTGGCATGGTCTGCACGTGTAATCCGTGCATGAGGCCCGCCATGACTTCCCGCCAGACGCTTTCCCATTGGGGCACCTATGATATTGTCGAAGGCCCCAAAGGGGTGCGGCTGAAGAGCAATGCGCTCGATCCCGACCCTAACCCGATCGGGCTGCACCAGCTTTCGCCCGAGGTGGCACGCACACGGGTCTTGCGGCCCGCCATCCGCAAGAGCTGGCTCGAACAGGGTCCGGGTGCGCGACCCGATCTGCGCGGACGCGAAGCTTTTGTCGAGGTCAGCTGGGACAAGGCCGCCGAACTGGCAGGGGCCGAGCTGGACCGCATCCGCCAGACCTATGGAAACAAAGCGATTTTCGGCGGCTCCTACGGCTGGGCTTCGGCGGGGCGCTTCCATCACGCGCAATCGCAGGTGCACCGTTTCCTTAACACGATCGGCGGCTATGTCGCCCATCGCGACAGCTATTCCCTCGCCGCCGCACGGGTGGTTCTGCCGCATGTAGTGGCACCGATGGCTTGGCTGATGAACAACCACAACACATGGGACGATCTGGCCGCGCATTGCGATCTCTTCCTGACCCTTGGCGGGGTGCCGCTGAAAAACGCACAGATCTCGCAGGCGGGTGTCGCGCGTCACCGCGTGCGCGAGGGGCTGCGCCAGATGGCCGGTGCGGGGGTCGAATGTATCAATGTCTCACCGCTGCGCGACAATATGGAGACCGGCGCGCCTGTCGAGTGGCTGCCAATCCGCCCCGGAAGTGACACCGCCTTCCTTCTGGCACTGGCCCATGAAATCCGCGCGATGGGCGCGCATGACCGCGCCTTCCTTGACCGCTATTGCACCGGTTGGGAAAAATTCGAGCCCTATCTGACGGGGGCCAGAGACGGTCAGCCCAAAGATGCCGACTGGGCCGCCCCCTTGTGCGGGATCGAGGCCCCCACGACCCGCGCCCTTGCGCGCAAGATGGCCGGCAAGCGGGTGATGATCAATATCGCATGGGCGCTGCAACGGGCCGAACATGGCGAGCAGCCTTTCTGGATGGTAGTTACACTGGCCGCGATGCTGGGTCAGATCGGACTGCCCGGTGGCGGCTTCGGCGTGGGCTATGGCGCCGAGAACCTGATGGGTAGCCCGCATGCCGAGCTGCGCGGGGCCTCGCTGCCGCAGGGGATCAATCCGGTGAAGGAGTTCATCCCCGTAGCGCGGATCGCGGATATGCTTCTCACTCCGGGCGCGCCTTTCACCTATGATGGGGAAACCTATAGCTACCCCGATATCCGGCTGGTCTACTGGGCCGGCGGCAACCCCTATCACCACCATCAGGACCTCAACCGGCTGGAGCGGGCCTGGCAGAAGCCCGATACGATCATCGTGCATGAGCAGGCATGGACCGCCACCGCGCGGCGCGCCGATATCGTGCTACCGGTCTCGATGGCGCATGAGCGCGAGGATCTGGGCTATGCCACGATGGAGGGGGTGGTGATGCATACCCATAAGGCGGCCGAGCCCCCCGGACTGGCCGAGAGCGATTATGCCATCTTCACCCGCATCGCCCGGGTGATGGGCGTTGAGGAGAAATTCACCGAGAACCGCAGCGAGGCCGAATGGATCGAGAGCCTCTACGGCCGTATGCGCAAGATGTGGGCGCGCGAGGGGGTCGACCTGCCCGATTATGCCGCCTTCAGCGAGGCCGGCGTGATCGATCTGCAGCCCCATGATCCGCCCGAGCAACGCGTGATGCTGAGTGCCTTCCGCGCAGATCCCGAAGGCGCACCGCTCGAGACGCCCTCGGGCCGGATCGAGATCTTCAGCGAGGCAATCCATGCGATGGGGCTCCCAGATTGTTTCGGCCATCCCACCTGGCTGCCGCCCGGCGAATGGGCGGGAGAGGCCGCCCCCGACCAGTTCCACCTGATCTCGGACCAGCCCGCCCGCAAGCTCCACAGCCAGCTCGATGCCTCGCCGCATAGTCTGGCGGGCAAGATCCACGGGCGCGAGCCGGCCCATCTCAACGACCGCGACGCCGCGCGTCTGGGTCTGGCCTATGGCGATCTGGTCGAGATCCATAATGCGCGCGGGCGCTGTCTGGCCTCTGCGGTGCCCGATGCGGGTGTGGCGCCCAATGTGCTAAGGCTCTCGACGGGCGCTTGGTTCGACCCCTGTCCCGAGACGGGGCTCGAGCGCCA
Organism: Thioclava sp. GXIMD2076; assembly: GCF_037949795.1. Classification (NCBI taxonomy): domain Bacteria; kingdom Pseudomonadati; phylum Pseudomonadota; class Alphaproteobacteria; order Rhodobacterales; family Paracoccaceae; genus Thioclava; species Thioclava sp. GXIMD2076. The sequence continues at coordinate 110,380 of NZ_CP149934.1, read as the reverse complement.
TGGCAACCCCAACGTGCTGACACAGGACCGCCCCGCCTCCCAGCTCTCGCAGGGATGTGCGGCCCATAGCTGTCTGGTCCGCATCGTGAAAGCCACACAGGCCTCAGCGCCCGCCCCCTTCACGCCGCCCGAGCTGGCATAGGCCGTTCAATCGCCCAAGGTCAGCAGCGCCTTGCGGAAGCCGGGTTCGCTCAGCACCACCTCGCCCGCGCCCAGATCACGGGCGTGGGCCAAGGCGACAGAGACCAGATCCTGCGCACGGGCCACCGCTTGCTGTAAGGTCATTCCGCGCCCGAGGCAGGCCACGATCAGCCCCGCGAAAAGATCGCCGGTCCCGGGCAGAGCAATCGGTAGATGGGTGACCGGATGGCGGCTGGGCACGCCCTCGCCCAAGATGATGCTCTCGATCTTGCCCGCAGGCGTATCGTTCAACGCACATCCCGTCACCACGAGCCGCGCCCCGGGCGCCAGACGCAGATCGGCCCTCGCGTCCTCCAGACCGGCCAGCGTGTCGATCTTGCGCCCCGTCAGCCATCCCAGCTCGAAAGGGTTGGGCGTGGCCAGATCGGCCATCGGCAAAAGACGCTCGCGCATTACATCGGCAATGGCTTCGGGCACATAGAGACCCGGCCCCTGATCGCCCATCACCGGATCGCATAGGTAGATCAGATCGGGGTTCTGCGCCTTGGCATCAGCGATAAAATCAGCGGTTTGCTTGGCCACCTCGAGCGAGCCGATATAGCCCGTCACGATGTAATCGGCCCGCCGTGGCAGATCGCGTTCCTGCGCCCCAAGGAGAAGATCGGCAAAGAAACCGGGCGGCAGCGCCTGGCCCCGGAGCGTCGGATAATCAGGGGTATTGGAGAAGATCACCGTCGGGATCACCGCCACCTCCAGCCCCGCTGCCTGCATCGGGAAAGCAGCCGCCGAATTTCCGACATGGCCGAAGACGACCTGACTCTGGATCGAGATCACGAAGGGCGGTCGGGTCATGGCGGGCTCCGGCGATGGGTGACGATCATAGGCGATACGCCCCGATCGGGGGCGGGTCAATATTTCGGGCCTCCAATTCGGGCATCCGGTTCCGGCATCCAGTTCCCGGCAGCAGTTCTGGCCCCCTCGTCCGGCCAAACCGCGCATAGGAAAAAAGGGCCGATCCGGAGATCGGCCCAGTCTGGGGGAGAGGCAGTTTAAGAGAGACAGGTTATGCCCAAAGGATATCGGTCCCGCCTCATTCGGCGGGGCTGGCAATCGGGCGATCCTTGCCCTGCGCCTTGGCGATCACCAGTCCCAGCGCGATGAGGAGCGCGGGATAGGCGAGCCCCTCGCCCCCGCGCCCGATAAAGAGCGCGGCGACCAGCGCCAGACACAGGAGCGACAGCGCACGGTAAAGCGCCTTGCGCTCGAGGCGCAGAAGGCTTGCCGCCGCACCGGTATAGAGCAGGAGGAAATTCTGCCCCGCCGCCGCCAGAAGCTGCGCCATATCGAGGAGACCGCTGCCCACCAGCGTCACCACGCCCAGAAGCACCGCCACCGTCAGCATCACCGCATTGAGCGGCACGTCATTGCGGATACGGGCGATGGGCGCAGGCAGAAGCCCGTCACGGGCTGCCGAATAGACCATGCGCGAGACCGCCCAGACCGCCGCCGAGAGATTGGCGAAGATCAGCAGGACCGCCAGCGCCGAGATTGCGACGCTCCCGCCGATCCCGAAGGACTGGCCGAAGATCTGCGCGAAGGGCGCAGGCCCCGCCCCCAGCACACCGGCCTTGGCCACGACCTGCGAGAGCACGAGATAGAGCACGACGGCCACCGCGAAAGACAGCGCCATGGCCCGCGGCAGATCGCGCTTGGGATTGCGGAACTCGCCGCCCAGATTGGCGCTGACCTCCCAGCCGGTAAAGGCGAAGAAGACCATCATGAAGGCCATGCCCATATGGCTCAGGCTCGGCACCTCCTGCAGGGGCACGGTTACCGGAGCAGGCGCAGGCGCGACCGCGAGATAGCCCACGATTGCCAACCCGAGGATAAACACCAGCACCAGCGAGGCGATAAAGGTATTGACCCGTCCGGCGGTTTCCGCCGAGAGGAAATTCACGCCCAGTGCGGCCAGCAGGATAATGGCGGCATAGAGCGCCGCGGGCCCGCCGAATGTGGCCGCTACATAATGCCCGCCGGTCAGTGCGATGGCCGGAAGCCCCACCGAGACAGCACCCAGAAACAGCAGCGTCGCGCAGATGCGCCCATGCCGCCCGAACGCATGGCCCATGATCGCCGCGATCCCGCCCGCGTCGGGATAGCGTCTGCCGAGAATGCCGAAGACCCACAGGAGTGGGGCTGCGGCCACGGCACAGGCGATCCAGATCAGCGTGGCGCTCGCGCCCACTTCCTGCAGCGCCAGACCCGGCAGCGTCAGAAGACCGGCGCCGAGGACGATATTGAGCATCATCGCCGTGCCACGGGTGACGCCGAGGGATTTTTTCAGCTCAGCCATTATCCGCTCCAAACTGGGACAGATCGACCGCCTGGAAGGCGATGAGATAGCGCACGCCATCTTCCATCGCGATGGAGCCGTGGCGCACGCCCGCAGGCAGCGAGATCACCGAGCCTGCACCGCAAATCTGCGCGCCGCCCTCCCAGTAGAATTTCGCATGCCCCTCCAGCACCACCAGGGTCTCGTCATTGTCATGCACATGCCAGGCATGCTCCTTGCCGGGCTGGTCCTGCTGCACCTCGATACAGCCCTGCACGGGCATGAGCGCCTCGACGATCGACCAGTAATCGGCTCTGGTTGCGGAGATCTGGCGCACGCTCGGGGATTTGAGGCTCAGGTTCAGGTCTTTCATGGGATCATCCTTCCTTGACGAGTTTGAGAGGCGGCTTGCCCAGCTGGTGGTAGGGACAGGCGGGGGTCTCGTTGGTGTCGTCGATAAAATACTGCTGGTATTCGCGATTGGCGGGATCGCCGTAATGGCCGAGCGTCGGCGAGGGGGCGAGCATGTCATATTCGGACAGAAGCTCGCGCACACGGTCGAGCGAACGGGTGATGCTGGGGGCCTTGCTATCGGTGATGCCGTTGAACACCCAACGCGGCTGGAAGGTGATCATGAAGCTGCTCGAGCGGCGGCTCTGGCGCAGCACATGGGCGGGGGTATTGCACACGACAAAGATCGGCTCCCCGCCAAAGGAGAATTCCCATGTCGGATCGTCGAGATTGCGCGAGACACCTTCGGGCTGCGGGCTGTCATCAAGGGCCACCAGACCGTCGAGCAGATCCCAGAACTGGTCGCGATAGGCTTCGAGCGTGTCGACCGGCGTGGGGCGCGCGAAGATCACCAGCGAGGTCATTGCCCCGATCCCGCGGGCCTGCGCCAGATAGTTGCGCAGGATCGGCGCCAGCGTCTCGGGGGTCAACGGCTCGGGGAAGGCAAAGCGCAGCCGGTCCGTCTTGAACCCCGCCACGCCGAAGACACAGGGGAAGGGGCGGCTTTTGCTGGTGAGTGCCGCATCGAATTCGGAAAACACGACCCGCTGCCAATCCTGGCCGCCATACCTTCCGGCCACATCGTTCCGCGTGAGGACTAAATCCATGAATCATGATCCTTGACTGAGTGTTTAAGTGAGTTTGGCCGCGCTGACGTCGCGCCGCATACAGTGCAAAATGCAATTCTCTCTTCGATTCGGAGAAAAATCCCCTATCCTTGTCAGGAATTAAGGAATCGCCATGCAATTGAGCCCGACCGATAATCTGATCCTGGAACTCTTGCGCGAAAACAGTCGTCGCTCGCTGACCGAGATTGCGGATATCATCGGGCTGTCGCGGCCTACGGTGAAGTATCATGTCGACAAGCTGATCGAGACGAAAGTGATCAGCCGCTTCACCATCGAGATGGACCAGACCCATGCGGCCTCGGTCACCACAACGCGCGCGATGTTCGATCTGCGGCTCAAGCGCAATACCTGCTCGGTGGTCTATGCTTCGATCCAACGCTGGAGCGAAGTGGTATCATGCTGGTCGCTGACCGGCGATATCGACATGCGTATCCTGCTGGAGGCGGCCAATCTCGATGTGCTCGAGGAGCTGCGCGACCGGCTTTCGCGCCATCCGGAGGTGATCGATGTGACCACCTCCATCGTGCTGAAATCGTGGCGCGAGAAGGCCTAACGACCAATCGGGCCGCCATCTCAGGCCCCTCTGCCAGACCGCCGCCCCTCCCCCTTTGCCGGTATTTTCTCCGTTCCGGAGGATGTCACCTTGCACCCGCGGCGCGCTTGACGCTTTACGAACCCGCCCTGCGGGCTACCTGCCTGTCAGACGTGACACAGTTTATTGATCACCAGTGAGATCCCTGCCCGGGACTCGGCCCCGAGATCGCCCCGATGACCGGCAGGACACCCGCTCGATAATTTCGGGGGCGGCAGCCATCCATATTTGCGCCTCCGGAACCCGTTTCCCGCACTGCCCTGTTGCCATCTTGCGAAAGGGTAAGGGGCCTGCCGCATCCAGCCGCTGCGCAAGGCCCGCGACGGGCGATCCGCCCGCCGCATCCAGCAAAAAGGAACCCGTCACATGGAATCCGTCCAGACCCATATCACCACATTGGATATTGCCGTGATCATCGCCTATCTCGTCGTGGTGCTGGCGATCGGGATATGGGTCTCGATGCGAACCAAGACCGGCGATGACCTCTTTCTGGGCGGGCGGTCGCTGGCATGGGGGGCAATCGGCCTGTCGCTTTTCGCTTCCAATATCTCGACCACAACGATCATCGGGCTGACGGGCTCGGCCTATGCGACCGGCATCGCCAGCTCGGCCTTCGAGTGGATGTCGGGGATCCCGTTGATCTTTCTCGCGCTCATTTTCGCGCCGCTTTATCTCAAGGCAAAGGTCACGACGACGCCCGAATGGCTGGATCAGCGCTATTCGCGCAAGGTGCGGCTCTATTTCTCGGCGCTGACCATTTTCTTCACCGTGGTGGTCGAGACAGCGGGCGGGCTCTATGCGGGGGGCGTGGTGCTGACCACCTTCTTCCCCGATCTGCCGCTCTGGCTCAGCTGTATCGCCATCGGGGCCTTCGCGGGCGGCTATGCCGCCACAGGCGGGCTGAAGGCGGTGGTCTATACCGATGTGATCCAGGCGGTGATCCTGCTGGTGGGATGTTCGATCGTCGCCTTCCTGATGTTCCAATCGCTCGATTTCTCGTGGGACCGCGTGCGCGAGGCGTTGCCCGAAGGACATCTCGATATCGTCAAGCCGATCGACGATCCCGGACTGCCATGGCCGGGGCTGTTTCTGGGGGTGTGGATGCTGGGCTTCTGGTACTGGGTGACCAACCAGTATGTGGTTCAGCGGGTGCTGGGCGCGCGCAGCCTGCCCGATGCGCAGCGCGGTGCGCTTTTCGGCGGCATCCTCAAATGCGTACCGCTCTTCATCATGGTCCTGCCGGGGGCGATGGCGGTGCCGCTTCTGCCCGATCTGCCGACGCAGGATATGGTCTTCCCGACGATGATCACCCAGATCCTACCACCCGGACTGACGGGGCTGGTGCTGGCGGGGCTGGTGGCCGCGATCATGTCGACGGTGGATTCCACGCTCAACAGCTCCTCCACGCTTGTCGTGCATGATTTCCTCACCCGCCCCGATCGCGCGGTCGCGCCCGAGGCCGCGCGCAGATATGGCAGCCTGTGCACGGTGCTCTTCATGCTGATCGCCGTGCTGGTGGCGCCGCTGATCCAGTATGCGGACGGGATCTGGTCCTATCTCCAGCAGGCGTTCTCCATCCTCGTGCCGCCAGTGGTGGCCGTATTCTTCCTCGGGGCGGTGTCCTCGCGGGTGGGCAAGACATCAGCGCTTGTCACGCTGGTCTCGATGCATCTCCTTGGGATCATCCTCTTCGTGCTCGGGCAGGTCGGGCTCTGGCCGCTGCACTACACGATCACGGTGGCGCTGATGACGATTGCCTCCTGCCTGCTGCATCTGGGGCTCTCGGCCACTATCCTGCCACGGCATGCGGCTCCCGACGACCATCTGATCTGGACACCCTCCGACCTTGTTACCGAATTCCGCGGCAGCCGAATTGGGCTGATGGATGTGCGGCTCTGGGCCGTTGCTCTGGTGCTCTGTATGGCCGCGATCCTGATCGCATTCTGGTAGGGGCCTCAACGATAGTCCGAGGGGCTCTGCCCGAACTGCCTGCGGAAGGCCGTAGCAAAGGCCGTGGGGCTGGCATAGCCCGCACGCCCTGCCGCCTGCGCGACAGAGTGCCCCTGCCGCAACGCCTGTGCCGCAGCCTCCAGCCGGATCTGGCGCAGACGGTCATGGACGGTGAGGCCATAGCGACGGCGGAACAGCCTGCGCAGGGTCGAGACGCTCACACCTCCCTCTTCGGCCAATGCCCCGAGCGCGGGCAGCGGTCCGGCCGCCTGCGCCATCCGCTCGACCCGCGCAAGACGCGCCTCCTCGACAGGGCTGAGCCTCGCAACTGCATCCCGCACCCCCGCGAGGCCCTGCACCAAAAGGCTATGGGCCAGCCTCTCGGCCTCCAGGAGCGCAGGCCCCTGCAGATCCTGTGGCGGACAGGCCAGAAGGGCGCGGACAGCAAGGATATCCTCGGCCAGAGCGGGCCGCACGGCCTGACGATGAGGCTGACCGTTGAGGATCAAGAGCTGCGCAAAGCCGCGCGCCGCGAGCCACTCCCATGACACCAGAAGCGCCAGCTTACGCACCACCTGACCCGCCCTCACCTTGCGCCGGAAGGCCATCGGGACACCCAGAGCGCTCAGATGCAGCTCGGCGCCCTGCCCGTCCTGTGGACCGATGCTCAACGCCTCCTGCCCCAACATGCCCTCGACCCGTCCTTCGAGCACGAGATGCACCATCACGCCGGGTTGGCGGGTAACATAGGTCACAAGATCCCGCGCGATCACGGTATCCTGCAGCTGCAGCTGTATCCCCGAAGGCAGATCGCGCCGCCCGCGCCCGCCCCGCAGAACCACCTGCGTAGCGGGCAGATTCGCGCCAAAGCCCTCACGGTCGCTGCGTAGACCCGCAGCAATGTCATCCAATGTGATCTCGGTCATGGAAGTCTCCCGATTTTGACGCTCTGGAAGAGCCGATTGGCGGTATCGCAAAGCCCGCCTGCTGTCTTTGTGCGTCATTGCGCTCTATTAGTCGAGTGAAATACTCGGTTATTCAAGGATTGCCCGATGTCCGCGCCCCGCCCCGCCTTTGTCAGACCCGCCCCTCTCAGATCCGGCCTTCTCGCCTCCACGGCCCTTGCTGCCATGACCGCGCTGCCTGTCATGGCGCAGGATGTGGTCGACCTCGACCCGATCACCGTCGAGGGCTCGAGCTACGAGACGGAAGGCGCACAGAGCTATGCTACCGACCTCATCTCGGTCGGCGAGAAAGCCGCGATCAGCCCGCGCGAGGTGCCGCAATCGACCTCTGTCGTGACCCATAAACAGATCGAGGACGGCGGGTATAACACGCTCGACGAGGCGATGGCCGATGTGCCGGGCATCATGGTGCTCAACAATGATGCGGGACGCTCGTCGATCTATTCGCGGGGCTACGAGTTCGACTATCTCTATTTTGACGGTCTGCCTGCCCCCGTCAGCTCGATCTATGGCACACAGCCCGATCTTTCGATCGTGGACCATGTGGAGGTGCTCAAGGGCCCCGCGGGCCTGTTCATCTCGACGGGCGAACCGGCGGGCTCGGTCAATATGCGCCTCAAACAGGCCACCGCCACCGAGTTTACCGGCTATGTGGAGGGATCGACCGATAGCAATGGCCAGTATCGTGGCGAGCTGGATGTTTCCAACAAGCTCAATGCCGACGGCACGCTGCGCGGACGGTTCGTGGCGGCCTATGGCGATGGCGACACGTTCATCGACAATGGCTCGAACGGAGTGCAGAGCTATTATGGCACGCTGGCATGGGATGTGGACCCCGACACACAGCTGACCTTCTCGCTCAGCCATATGGAGCGCGATATCGCGCCCTTCAACGGCCTGCCCACCTATGAGGACGGATCGCTGATCTGGACCGATGCAGGCGCGGGCGTTGTGCCTGACTGGAACGATTTCGATAATACCACCACCGATGCGGTGCTCGCGGCCACCCATACATTCGATAATGGCGGGCGGGTGAAATTCTCGCTGCGCAAATCGTGGCAGGATGCGGATTTCCTCTATGGCTATGCCGGATCGACCGCCGATGCCGAGAACAATATCTCTTCCATCGCCTATCTGGGCCGCGATTTCAGTCAGGACAGCACAGCGCTCGATCTCCATGCCGATTTGCCCTTCACGCTGGGCCAGATGGAGGGCAATGCGATCATCGGGGCCGACTGGCAGAAGGTGACCTCGACCACCTATACCGCGCGCGGCAAGATCGCGGGCAGCTGGAACCTGAATGATTTCGACGCGTCATCCGTGGCCAGACCCGATGCGGCCTATTCGACCCGCGAGGACAGCGATACGACCTCGACGGGGATCTATTCGCAACTCCGCCTGAAACCCGTTGACCGGCTGACCCTGATCGGCGGCGCGCGGCTCAGCTGGTATGAGGGCACGGTCGATACGACGACCCTTTCGAGCGGTGCCGTGGCCCATGAGGATTATGACGTGGATGCCCATGTCACGCCCTTTGCCGGTGCCACCTACGACATCACGCCCGATGCAGCGCTCTACGCCAGCTATTCCGAGATCTTCATCCCTCAATCCGATCTGGACAGTTCGGGCGATCTTCTGGACCCGGTCGAGGGCCGGCAATACGAGCTGGGTGTAAAAGCCCGCGTGGCCGGCACGCTGGATGTGACGGCGGCCTATTTCAACCTGCGCGAGGACAACCGCCCCGTGGCCGTGACGGGGACCGATTACTACGTTGCGCAGGAAGAGGTGCAATCGCAAGGGATCGAACTGACCGTTGCGGGCGAGCTGCGGGAGAACCTGCATCTCTCGGCCGGTTACACCTACACCTATACCGAATATCTCAATGGCAGCTCCGAGGGCGAGGCATTTTCCACCTATACGCCCAAGAACATGCTCAAGCTGCAGGCGATGTATGACATCACCGAAGGCGCGCTGCGGGACTGGAGCCTTGGCGGGCGGCTGACCATGATGTCGGGATTCTCCTCCAAGGGTATCGAGGCACCGGGCTATGGCGTGGTCGATCTGATGGCGGTGAAACGGTTCGACAATGACCTGACCCTGCGCATGGGCGTCGATAACGTCTTCGACAAGGACTATTATTCGCGCGTGGGCAGCACAACGGTGTTCAATTTCCGTGGCGCACCGCGGACCTTCAATGTCTCGCTGACCAAACGCTTCTGACAGGCGGGACGGGAAAGACCAAAGGGGTCGGTCCACTGGACCGGCCCCTTTCCCATGCGTGTCTTCTGCACTGGCCATGAAAAAGGCCGGGACATAAAGTCCCGGCCTTTCGGATACCGGTGCGGGCGCGTATCGCCCCCGCACTCTGCGCTCAGAGCGCCGCGTCGAGGGCTGCGATGATCGCGTCGCCCATTTCGGCGGTCGAGACCGGCGAGCCGCCTTCGGGGCCCAGAAGGTCTGCGGTGCGCACGCCATCGGCAAGGACTTTTTCCACAGCGGCTTCCAGACGGTCGGCTTCCGCGCCCAGATCGAAGCTGTAACGCAGCGCCATCGAGAAGCTGAGGATACAGGCGATCGGGTTCGCCTTGCCCTGACCCGCGATATCGGGGGCCGAGCCATGCACGGGCTCGTACATCGCTTTCGGGCGGCCATTCGCCATCGGCGCACCGAGCGAGGCCGAAGGCAGCATGCCAAGCGAGCCGGTCAGCATCGCGGCCGCATCCGACAACAGATCGCCGAAGAGGTTATCGGTCACGATCACGTCGAACTGCTTGGGCCAACGGCAGAGCTGCATGGCGCCGGCATCGGCATACATGTGGCTCAGCTCGACATCGGCATAGTCTTCGTCATGCACGCGCTGCACGACTTCGCGCCACAGGATGCCCGATTCCATCACATTGGCCTTCTCCATCGAGCAGACCTTGTTGCCACGGCGGCGGGCCAGCTCGAAGGCCGAACGGGCCACGCGCTCGATCTCGCTCTCGGTGTAACGCTGGGTGTTGATGCCCACCCGCTCGTTGTTCTCGGTGATAATGCCGCGCGGCTCGCCGAAATAGATGCCCGAGGTCAGCTCGCGCACGATCATGATATCGAGGCCCGCAACCACGTCTTTTTTCAGTGACGAGAAATCGGCCAGCGCGTCGAAGCACTGGGCCGGACGCAGATTGGAATAAAGGTCCATTTCCTTACGCAGGCGCAGAAGACCACGCTCCGGCTTGACCGAGAAATCGAGCACGTCGTATTTCGGGCCACCCACGGCGCCCAGCAAGACCGCGTCCACCTCTTGCGCCTTGGCCATCGTCGCATCCGACAGCGGCACGCCATGCACGTCATAGGCCGCGCCGCCGACGAGATCCTCGGAGACATCGAAGGCCACATCGCGCTTGGCGCCGAACCAATTGATGACTTTCTTGACCTCGGTCATGACCTCGGGGCCGATACCGTCGCCCGCAAGAATGAGGATCGAAGGGTTTGCCATGGTAATTCCTCCCGCATGTAACGGCCCAACTGGCCAATAAGACAAGGTTGCGCGAGGGCGTAGCCAATGCCCGTGGCGGGGTCAAGTTCTGAACGCAAAAGAAGATGCAAGCAGGCTTTCTAAAAATTGCGCAGACTGCTGTTGAAACTTTCGGCGACCCGCCCATTGACGCAGCGTCATAGGCAATGTTTCGCAGTCGTGAGAATCCGCGCCTCGCGGAATCCCGCCCGTTTCTGCATGATAGCGCAAAAGAGCAGAACGGACATAACGCATGACTCGAAGAATCCTGATTCTCGGGATGGAGGGGCTTTTCGGAGCTGCTGCCGCCCGTGCCTTTCGCGCCGCCGGATGGGATGTCGACCGTTACCAACGCGGCTCGGACATCTCGATTGCAGCGCGTGGCGCGCGCTGGATCCTGAATGCAGCGAACCCGGACCAGACCACAGATCTGGAGCGCGAGCTGCCCGAGCTGACCAAGAAAGTGATTGCGGCGGCGCAGAATTCAGGCGCTGCGGTGATGGTCCCCGGTAATTTCCAGGTCTATGGGCGAAGCGGCAGCGCATGGGGTCCCGATTGCCCACATGCGCCGGTGACCCGCCGCGCCAAGGCACGCTCGGAGGCCGAGAAGCGCTATCGGGAGGCTGCCGATAGCAGCCACAGCATGGTGATGCTGCGGGCCGGCGATTTCATCATGCCGGGCGCACAGTCTACGGTGATGAATTCCGTGATCCTCAACCGGCTGGCCAAACACGAGATTGCAGCCCTCGGTCCCGCCGAGAAAATGCACATCCACGCCGATCTGGAGGATCTGACCCGCGTCACGGTGGCGCTGGCCGAGACCGCAGATATGGGCGGCGGCTTTCTCGATATCCCCTTCCCCGGCACGCGCTTCTCGCCGCGCCAGCTGGCCGAGAGCTTGTCGGCGCAGCTGGATCGCAAGGTGCGGCTGACCGCCTATCCGTGGTGGCGCAAGGGCTTTGGCACTGCAGGCCGCCGGATCGCCCCGACACGCTACATGTATCAGGCCGACCAGATCATCGACGAAGGTCCCTTCCGCATGCTTTTCCCCGATTACGAGACGAAATCGCTGGAGCGGATCGCCTTCGAGCATCTCTATATGCGCGGCATGAAGGTCAAGCCAGAGGGGCGCGCCGCCGCTCAGTCGCCACGGCTGCAGGCACATGGCCAGGCGATGTCGACCCAGACCATCCTGTAACGCGCGCCTTCGGTTGCGGGCAGCACGCCCGCGCCGGTGACCTCCAGCAGATGGTCCGGCAGGATATAATCCAGCCGCAGGTGTTTTCCGCCGAGATCGGCTGTGGGGAGATCGGGCAATGGGTCCTGCAGCCGCGGTGAGGACAGAAGCGTCTCGAGTGCGGCCTTGCGCCCCTCTTTCTGCGCCGGATCAAGATTGGCACGGCCCAGCATAACCAGTGGCGGATCTGCGGGAAGGGTTGCGAGATAGGGCAGCCAGAATGCGGTCTCGTCATGGTTGCGCCGACCGTTACGGTCCTCGGGGCCGTCAAAGATCGGCGGCGTGGCCGACCAGATCAACAGCTCGAGCCCCTCCAGCCGGACGATCCAGTGCACGCTCGAGGACAGACGCTGGACGGCCAGCGCCCCGGGCGAGAGCTCCGCGCCATCTGCCAGCCCTCCGGCCAGATCGCGCCAGAGCATCGCCGACAGATCCTCGACCGCGATCACCGGCAGCTTGGAGAGCAGGAGCACCCCGCCCGCACCCGTAAACCGGCCATAGCCCTGCGCATCGCGGGCCTCGCCATACACCCCGTTCCCGTCCAGATCCTCGCCGGAGGGCAGGCCGCTATTGGGCTGCCGGTGGACGAGATAGGGATAGTGCGCATCACGCGCGGCCAGCGCCTCGCGCAGGGCATGTGCCGCAGCCTGCTGCCCGTCCCAATCCACGCCGATGAGCAACAGGACATCGGGCGCGAGCTGGACTATCTGCGCAAGGCTCGCGTCGATCCGGGCATCCTTGCCCGACAGAACATCACGATAGAGTAGCCCCGGCCCTTCGCCGCCCAGTTCCGGCCCCCAGATCGCCAGCCGCAAGTCTTGCGCGCCCGCAGCCCCCGCAGCACATAGCAGCCATGCCAGAAACAGGATCAGGCTGTTTGATACTGCCCGTCCTCTTCGCCTGCCGCGCGCGCCGACCGGCGGCGCTGTGCGATCAGAGCGGAGACGCGGCCCAGAGCGACACCGCGCATGACAAGAAGTGCAGGCAGGAAAGCCCATGCTGTAACGACCCAGATCAGGGCATGCTGGCTCGCGGGCATCATCGACGGGAAGGCGATCGAGACGAGTTTCAGCGCAACCGGCATGAGGAAAGGACAAACCAGACCGAGACTCGTATTCACCCACGCATCGCGGCGTAGGCGCTCCACAACGTCACCGCCCATCGTCGGATCGAAGGTCGGCAGATTGATCCATATATTGAAACGTTCCTGTCCGCCCGGCCAGCCCATAACCCGAAAAACGAGCAGGAAAATGGCCACACCGATCAGGCTGATCCCCAATGCCAGACCGGCAAGCGCGCCCACAAGCCGCTGTGTCTCCGGCGCGGCATGGGCCGGAAGCGACTGCATCATCAGATGGAGCGGGCTATAGGAGAAGTCGAGCTCCCCTGCGATGGCCTGTCCCAGCGCGACCAGCAGCCGATTGAGAACCGTCGGCTCGAAGGGGGCGATCGCGGCAAGCGAGAGGCTCAGCACCAGCGTGGCCAGCAACAGAAACCGGATACGGTTATAGGGCGCGGCATCCCGGAATTCGACAAGGGAGGGATAGACGGAGCTGTATTCGAACACGGTCAGCGCGGCACAGGCCAGCGCGACGAGGCCGACTATCTGCATCGTGTCGGCCCCTGTTCCGGGCAGGAAGACCGCCGGACTACAGATGATTGCTGCCAACATGAGCGCCCGTAATATGGCGTTTATGAACCGTAAAACCACTGCCCTGCCCTCTGGTCCGCCGGGCGCGATACATGCCGCGCCCTTATACCGGATCTAAGATGTCTGCCTTAATCTTGCCACGATTTTGCCCAGTTTCGCCATCTTTGGCAATCCGGCGCGGGATGGACCGGCGCATTTGGCAGCAAGGGGGCCATTTCTATCACAGGTGACCGGCTGAGGAAGGTCTTTAGTCTAGAAGAAATCCGCTCAATATGTAGTCACATCGCACAACTGAACGGCAGAAAGGAAAGAATGACCCCGCTGGTGCGGCCCTTCCGCGATACATGACGCTCCCCTTGGCTAGGGTTTATGCGCATATCCGCCATGCATTTTACGCAAATATTTTACGCAATAGCCCCGAATTGCGGGTGTTTTTCGATCACCCGATCAAAATATCCCTACGCGCCTTGCTTGACATTCCCGTTATCCCCCTCCGATTTGCGGCAAAGAGTATTGAAAAGAGACAGGTCATGACAGCGGACACATTTGAAAGTTTCCTCGGAACCGTGGGGGGGATCGTCTGGGGCCCCTACCTACTGATCCCCCTTCTGCTGGGCACCGGTATCTACCTGACCCTGCGTTTGGGTGCGCTGCAATTCCTGCGTCTGGGGGCTGCCCTGCGCCTTGGCCTGTGGCGGCGCCATGATGACGGGGCCGAGGGCGATATCTCGCAATTCCAGGCGCTGACCACCGCGATGGCCGCGACCGTCGGCACCGGCAATATCGTGGGGGTGGCCACCGCCATCAGCGTCGGCGGGCCGGGCGCGCTGTTCTGGATGTGGGTGACGGCGCTTCTGGGGATGGCGTCGAAATATTCCGAGGCCTTCTGCGGGGTGCGCTTCCGTGTGACCGACGCGGCGGGCGAGAAATCGGGCGGGCCGCAATACTATCTCGAGCGCGGCATCCCGAACGGGTTCGGCAAATTCCTCGCCATCGCCTTCTCGATCTTCGCCATCTGCGCAAGCTTCGGCATCGGCAACATGACGCAGGGCAATTCGATCGCCTCCAATCTTGAACAGAGCTTCCATGTGCCGGCTGCCGTCTCGGGCGGCATTCTGGCGATCCTGACGCTGATCGTGCTGGTGGGCGGGATCAAATCCATCGGGCGGGTCACCGCAGGCTTGGTGCCGGCTATGATCGTGTTCTATGTGCTGGGCGCGCTCTATATCCTGCTGGCCAATCTCACCGCCATTCCTGCGGCACTGGGCGAGATCTTCTCGGATGCCTTCACCGGCACGGCGGCCTCGGGCGGATTTTTGGGCTCGACCATCATGATCGCGGTTCAGTTCGGTGTGGCGCGCGGGATCTTCTCGAACGAATCCGGCATGGGCTCTGCAGCCATTGCCGCAGCCTCGGCCAAGACCAGCCACCCTGTCCGTCAGGGGCTGGTCTCGATGACCCAGACCTTCATCGACACGATCATCGTGGTCACCTGCACCGGCCTCGTGATCGTCACGACCGGCGTCTGGAACCAGATCGATCCCGAAACGGGCAGCCAGATTTCGGCCGCCATCATGACGGCGCGCGCCTTCTCCTATGGTCTGCCGGGCGCCTGGGGTGACTGGATCGTGACCATTGGTCTCGTGCTCTTTGCCTATTCGACGATCCTCGGCTGGGCCTATTATGGCGAGCGCAACATCGAGCGGCTCTTCGGGCGCGGTCTCGTGATGCCGTTCCGCGTGTTCTTTGCCGCCATCGTCTATATCGGCTGCACGATGCAGCTGGGCGTGGTGTGGAACTTCTCGGATGTGATGAACGGTCTGATGGCGATCCCGAACCTGATCGGCCTCCTGATCTTGTCGGGGCTGATCGCCCGCGAGACGCGCCACTATCTGCTCCACGACCCGAAACTCGAGGCGAATGCGCGCGAGATCGAGGCCTTCATGGACGGCCAGCCCGGCTGGGACGACTGGAAAGCCTCCGACCATACGGTGCATCGCTGAAACGCGCATCACCAAGGAAAAAGGGGGCCAAAGGCCCCCTTTTTCATCTCCGGGTAATACCGCTCATGGGGGCGATCTTCGATCCATCCGAGAAGCGCGAGAGCCGGAAAGGGGTTGGGTCCACGATCGGCGCATGGCCCGTCATCAGATCTGCGGCCAGCCGCCCCGCCCCCGGACCCAGCCCGAACCCGTGCCCCGAGAAACCGGTCGAGACATAGAGCCCCTTCACTCCGTTCTTCACGCTCTCGGTATCGGAAATCACGGGGATCACATCGGGCAGCACATCGATGATCCCTGCCCAGCGTTGCTCGATCTTCAGCCCCTTCATCGCGGGCCAGCGGGCTGCGACCTGATGATAGACCTTCTCGATAAAGCTCGTCTCGGGCTGCGGGTCCATGATGCGGGTCTCCTCGAAAGGCGTCACATCATTGGCAGACCATTTACGCTTGGTCTTCAGCCCGTCCACAAAGGCCGAACCGAAGCCGAAGCGCAGGCCCCTCCATTCGTTTTTCAGTGCGGGAAGAAAGGCACCAAACAGGCGGAAACTGTCGGGTGTGATCTCGTAGCGGCTATTGGCCGAGGAGGCGATCGTGTAGCCGCCATCCAGCCGCTTGCGCATGGCGAATTCCTTGAACTTGATCGTGCCTTCCGGCCCGCCCTCCAGCGCCGAGGTCCGCAACACGGTGTTCTTGGTGCGCAGCTGCGGCAGGTAGATGCCCATATTATCGAGCATGAGCCGCGACCAGATACCTCCCGCCAAGAGCACCTGCGAACAGGCGATGCGCCCATGTTCGGTGATGACGCCGGTGACCTTGCCACCCTCCACATCGATCATCCGCACAGCGGTATTCTGATGCACCGTGCCGCCGCGTGCCTGCACCGCACGGGCCACGGCAGGCGCGGCTTTCTGCGGTTCGGCGCGCCCGTCCATCGGGTTATGGATCGCGCCCTTGATCGGCAGATCAATCCCCGGATAATGGGCCAGCGCCTCGTCGCGGTTCAGCATCTTGGCGGGGATCTGGTAGCTTTGCAGCAGATCGACCCATTGCCGCTCCTCCTCCATCATGTCGTCGCTGGTGCAGGTATAGGTCACGCCCGATTGCCGGTAGCCGGTCTCGGCTTCCACGCGCTCGTTGAGGCCTTCCCACATGCGCACGGCTTCCACCATCAGCGGCATCTCGCGCGGGTCGCGATGGGTCAGGCGCACCCAGCCCCAGTTACGGCTCGATTGCTCGGCCCCGATCTGGCCCTTCTCGCAGATCGCGACCTTCAGCCCGCGATCCACCAGTTCCAGCGCCGCGCAGGTGCCTGCGATCCCGCCGCCGATAATCACTACATCCACCGCCCGAGGCAGGGCGGCATCGCTTTCGACCGGGTCTAGCTTCGGTCCTGGCATGGGTCTTCTCCTAAATCGGCGGGACTGTCCCGCCTTATGCGTGAGGCGGCAGGGGCGCACCCTGCCGCAAAGCCTTGAAATTATCGCGCAGCCGGTAGCCAAGAAGCGCCATTTTCGGCGCTACGTCCATATAGCGCGGCTGCGCGGAGAGCGGTTCGAGTTTGAGGTCTAGATCGGCATCCGCCACGCCCATCGCCCAATCGGACAGGATACCGCCCAGCATCGAGCCGGTGGGCACGCCGCGCCCCGAAAGGCCCGTCATCGCCACCACTCCGGGGGCCAACTGGTAGAGCCGCGGCACGGTGTGGCGCTGCATGTCCAATTCGCCCGTCCAGAGGAAATCCCAACGGATCTCCTCGCGGATTTCGGGATGCAACCATTTGAGGCGGTCGGTCATGATCTTGGCCGTCAAACTGCGGTCATAGCCGCGCCGGAGCATCGGGAACATCGAGGCGACGATGCGGTTCTGGGCATTGTATTTATAGACATAGATATCGCCGCGCCCGTCCTGAATGGTGGTGCGCTTGGGCAAAAGATGCGCCTGCGTCTCGGGCGACAGGGGTTGGGTCGCCGCTACAAACACCCGCAGGATGCGGAAGGTCTGGTCGAGCTGCGGCCAGCCTGCCACCGTATAGGCGCCGGTGGTATAGATCACCTTCTCGGCCAGCACCTTACCTTGCGGCGTGGTTACAGCCCATTTGCCGCCCTCGCGGGCCGCTCCCGTCACGAGGCTCTCGGTAAAAATCTGCCCGCCTTCCTGCAGCACGGCCCGCGCCAGCCCCCGCGCATAGCCAAGCGCGTTCAGCCCGCCCGCCTCCTCATGATACCACCCGCCCATGAAACGCGGCGATCCGGTGATGGCCGCAACTTCCGTGCGGTCCAGCATCCGCGTGCGCGCACCCACCGCGTTATACTCGGCGGCGCGTTTTTCCATCACCTTGATATGACTGGGGAATAGCGCGCCCTGTACATAGCCGTTCTGCTCCCATTCGCACTCGATCCCGTAATCACGGATCATCGCGCCCACGCGATCATTGGCGCGGGTCTGGCGGTGGATCAGCCGCTCGGCCCAAGGCGCGCCCAGAACGCGCCGCAGATCAGGCAGCGCATAATGGGTGAAGGTCGGGGTGCAATGGCCCGCATTGCGCCCCGAGCCGCCAAAGCCAATCTGGGCGCGCTCGATCACGGCAACCTTGACGCCCTGCTTGGCCAGTTCCAGCGCGGTGGTCAGGCCGGAATAGCCCGCCCCTATGACACAGACATCGGCCTGCACATCGCCTTGCAAAGGCCGCGTCTGCGGTGCGGGCGTGGCCGTGGCATACCAGAGCGTATCCTCGAAGGGGGAAAAGCGGCGGGTCATCGGAAACTCCTTACAGATCGGTGCGGCTATCAAATGCGTCGCGCAGACCGTCACCTATGAAGTTGAACCCCGCCACGGCGATGGTGATCGCCACGCCTGGCACAATGGCAAGCCAAGGCGCGCTATCGAGATATTGCTGCGCCCCGTTGAGCATATTGCCCCAGCTGGGAAGCGGCGGCTGGATGCCGTAGCCAAGGAAGGAGATATAGGCCTCAAGCAGGATCGCGCGGGCGACAGTGAGCGTCGCGGCCACGATGATCGGGCCGATGGCATTGGGGAGAAGCTCGCGGAACATGATCCAGCGCCCCGAGAGCCCCAGCATCTGGGCAGCCTGCACGAAATCCTGCCCTTTCAGCGATTTTACCTCGGCCTCGACGATACGGGCCACTTCCATCCAGCTGGTCGCGGCAATGATCAGCGCGATCATCACGGGGCCGGGCTGGATGAAGGCCGCCAGCGCCAGCAGCAGGAAGACGGAGGGGAAGGACAGGAACGCATCAACGATCCGCATCAGCACGGCGGAAACCTTTCCGCCATAATAGCCCGAAAGCACGCCGATGACCGAGCCGATGGCGGTGGCGATGATCATCACCGCAAAGCCGATGGCCATGGACACCTGCCCCGCATGGAAGAGCCGTGCGGCAATATCGCGGCCCAGCGGGTCCGTCCCGAAGATATGCGCGCCGGTGCCGGGGGGCGCAAAGCGCGCGCGCAGGTCGATATACAGCTCGTCATAGGGCAGAAGATGCGGCCCGATGAAACAGGCCGCCGTCAGCGCCAGCACCATGAAGAGGCCCAGAAGGGCCAGTTTATGCGAGGCGAAGCGGCGCAGGGCACGCGACTGGAAAAACTTGGCACGCGGCGCGAGATCGGTTGTGGTGGTGGTCATGGGCAGGTCTCCTCAGTCCAGACGGATGCGCGGGTCGATCAGCGCAACGATGAGATCGGCGGCCAGATTGCCCACCAGAACCAGAATGGCCGAGGCCATCAAGAGCCCCATCACCACGGGATAGTCGTTATAGCCCAAGCTATCGAGGAACAGACGCCCCATGCCGGGCCAAGTGAAGACAGTCTCGGTCACCAGCGCACCACCCAGCACCATGGGTAGCTGTAGACCCGCTAAAGTGATCATCGGCACCAGCGAATTACCCACGATATGTTTGAAGAGCACACGGCGCGAGGTCAGCCCTTTGGCACGGGCGGTGCGCACGAAATCCTGTTTGATGACATTCAGCGTCGAGGTTCGCATATAACGCGACCAGATCGCCACATCGACCAGCGCCAGCACCATGGCAGGAAGGATCAGATGGCGCAGGTAATCGAGCACCGACCCGTCACCCACCGAATACATATTGCCCGCAGGCAGCCAGCCCAGATGCAGCGAGAACACATAGATCGCCACCAAGCCGAACCAGAAGGTCGGGATCGAGAGCGCGACCATGGCAAAGACCGTCATCGTGTAGTCAAAACCGCTACCGCGTTTGAGCGCGGAGAATATCCCGATGGCCGAGCCGATGGTGACGGACAGAACGGTCGAGGTGCCCATCAGCAAAAGCGTCGCGAAAAGATGGCTGCCGATGACGGCCAGAACGGGCTGGCCATCGCGGTAGCTCTGGCCCCAGTCGCCTACAAACAGATGGCTCAGCCAGTCGATATATTGCACCGGCAGCGGGCGGTTCAGCCCCATCTGCTCGGCGATCTTGGCAAGCTGTTCCTGCGTCATGCCGGGACTGAGGGCGAATTGCGAGAGCGGCCCTCCGGGTGCCAGCGACAGCACGCAGAACCCGATACAGGAGACGATCACGAGAAGGATCAGGCTTTGTCCGAGGCGGGACAGGATGTAGCGCAGCATGTCGTGCCTTTCGGTTGGGGCTTTGGGAAAAACTCGGAAAAGGCCCCACCGCCCTCGGGCGATGGGACAGGTGCCGGAGGCAGGCGCCTCCGGTCAGGGGGATCAGGTGCGCGACCAGTCGCGGACATTCCAAGTATCGATGCGGTTGTTCACATTGGGCGTGGGGCCCGCCACATCGTCTTTCCAGCCTTTGACAACGGCATATTGGAACATTGGCAGGAAGGGCAGATCATGGCGCATGACGGCCTGCTGTTCCTGATAGATCTTCTTGCGGTCCTCGGGCACAAAGCTCTGCGCACCGGCCTTCAACAGCTCGTCCACCTTCTCGCTCTGATAAGCGAAGGTGTTCTGCCCCGAGCCCCCCAAAGCGGGCGACATCGTGGACATGAAGTAATCCGAGGTATCGGGATCGGCACCGGCCAGGCAGTTGAGCCCAACCACCACGGAGTCGAACTCGGAATTCATCCAGTAATCGCCCCACATCACCGCAGGCGGCAGGTTCTTGATCTGCATATCCACGCCGATTTCCTTGAAGGTCTGCTGGATGAACTGCTGTGCCTGCTCGCGCAGGTGGTTGCCGGCCGTGGTCGAGTTGGTGAAGGACAGCGTCACGCCATCCTTCTCGCGGATACCGTCGCCATTCTTGGTCCAGCCCGCATCATCCAGCAGCTTGTTGGCCGCCTCGATAGAGAACTCGTGCTTGGGCAGATCGGGGTTGTAGTAGAAGCTCTGCTGCGGCATATAGGTCTCGGTGGGCGTCGGCACACCGTAATAGAGCGCGTCGATGATCGAGCTCTTGTCGATGGCCGCATAAAGCGCCTGACGCACGGCCAGATCCTTGAATTGCGGGCGCTGCATGTTCAACGCGAAGCTCTCGAAGGTCGCGGTGCCTGCCACCTTGACCACTTTGCCCGGCAGCTTCTCGGCCTCGGCCAGATGATCGGGCGAGATATATTGCAGCCCCACCACATCAATGTCGCCCGATTTGAACTGGGTATACATCACATTGAGATCAGGCACATATTTGATGATCAGCGTCTCGAGATGCGGGCCATCCATATGGTAATCGGTATTGGCCGCCAGTTCGATATGGTCGCCCGCCATACGGGTCTTCCACTTATAGGGGCCGGTGCCGATAGGGCTGTTCATGAAGGGGGTATTGTTGAGATCGGCCTGACCGTCAAAGGCGGCTTTGGGGATCATATAGGTCGAGGCCAGAACACCCGCGAGCGGCGCGAAGGGTTCGGACATGGTCCAGGTGATCTCGGTGGGCGAGACCACGGTGATGTCGCGCATGAACTTATAGCCGGTCGAGCGGAAGGACCGGAAATCGGGGTTCACGGTCAGTTCGAGGCTGAATTTCACGTCCTCGGCGGTGAAGGGCGTGCCATCATGCCATTTGACCCCGTCCTTGAGTTTGACCTTCCAGCTCAGACCGTCTTCCGAGATACCGCCATTGGCCACGGTGGGCACTTCGGCGGCAAGGATCGGGAACAACTGCCCCTCGGGGTCGAAATCGAAGAGCGTGTCGAAAATGGCGTAATAGACACCCTCATCCACCTCGATATGCGGCATCAACGGGTTGAACACGGTGGGCTCTTGCGAAAACGCTAGCACCAGCTGCCCCTCGGGCGACGCACCGGCCGCAAAAGCGGCGTCCTTGCGCAGAAGGCTCGGCCCCATCAGGCCCAGCGATCCGGCCGCCCCCATCATCATCAGGCTCTGGCGGCGGGTGAATGTGGTCTTGTGATCTTGTGTCATCTTACATTCCCTGTTGTTGGTGTCAGGCAAATCTTCTCAGGTCCGCAAAACGGGGAGCTTGCGGGGAGAGGTCTGTCTGTCGAGAGTGCGGGTTGTTCCCGCTTGGGGTGGAGGTCAGGGGGCGATGGGCCGCCCCCTGACGGGTCAGAAACCGCTGATAATCTCTATCTTGGTGCCATCACTAAAGCGGTTGAAACGGAAGGCTTTGGGGTCGACCACCGGCGTGCGGCCAGTGACCAGATCGGCCATCAGTCGGCCCGCACCGGGGCCGATGCCGAAGCCATGGCCGGAAAAACCGGTGGCGATATGGAAACCGGGGATCTGGTCGATGGGCGAGATCACCGGAATGGCGTCGGGCGTCACGTCGATGGCGCCTGCCCATCGCTGGGCGATCTGGGCGTCATTGAACACCGGAAACGCCTCGCGCAGATTGGCAAGGGCCTGATCTTGCAGATTGAAGGCGGGCTTGGGGTCGAGGACGCGGTTATACTCAAATGGGCTTGCCTCATCCAGCCGCCAGCGATTGGGGATGCGGGCCTCGTCATAGAAGCGCCCGCCAAAGCGCAGCATCAGCGCCTTCCACTCGGCACCAAGCGCGGGCAGGAAATCCTTCATATAGCGGAAGCTGTCGGGCACGATATCCACGATATTGCGGAAGCCGTCGGCAATCGTATAGCCGCCATCTTGACGCTTGCGGATCGAGAAGCCTTCCGACCAAATCGCCATTTCGGGGCCACTTTCGAGGGGCTTGGTGCGGATGACCGAGTTCTTCACCTTGAGCTGCGGCAGGCGCAGCCCGTTATTGCGGGCAAACAGGCTCGACCATGCGCCACCGGCCAGCACTACCTGCTCGCAGGCGATGGGGCCGCGCTCGGTCACCACCCCCGAGACATAGCCGCCCGAGGTCTCGATCCCGCGCACGGCGCATTCGGTCAGGATATATGCGCCCTTATCGCGGGCGGCCTCGGCAATGGCGGGGGCGGCCTTTTGCGGTTCGGCGCGGGCATCGGCTGCGGTGAATAACGCGCCCGTCACCTTCATCTTGCACCCCGGATTGAGCTGGGCGAATTCATCCGCCGAGATCATCCGGCTGTCGATCTGGTAATCGCGAAGGTTTTCAAGCCATTTCTCGTGCTCGGCATAGGCTTTGTCATCGGCGCAAGCAAAGGCGATGCCCGACCGCTTGAACCCCATATCGCGGCCTGTGCGTTCGGCCATCCCGTCCCAGATGCGCAGCGCCTCGGCCATCAGCGGAACCTCACGCGGGTCGCGTCGCGTAATCCGCACCCAGCCCCAGTTGCGGCTCGATTGCTCGTGCCCAATGCCGCCCTTCTCGCAGAGCGCAACCTTCAGGCCCCGCTCGACCAGCTCCAGCGCCGTCGAGGTGCCGATGATGCCGCCCCCGATCACCACCACATCCACCTTCTCGGGCAGATCCACATCACCATGAACGGGAACGACAAAGGGACCGGGCATCAGAAGCTCTCCTCGAGCTGACAATTCACATGGAATTCGGCGACACTCGCCGTATTGGGAAGGTTGATCAGCATTTCAATGACCTGCGCAAGATCCTCGGGCTGGGTCATGGTGGCTGTGTCCCGATCGGTCAGGCTTTGCGCCATATCGGTTGCCACAAATCCGGGACAGACGGCCGTGGCGCGGATGCCCTCGTCGAACCCTGCGTGACGCAGCGCATGCGCAAGCCCCACAGCGGCGAATTTCGATACCGAATAGGGGCCGGAGCGCGCCGATTTCACCCGCTTGCCCGACAGCGACCCCAGCAGGATCACCCGTCCCTGCCCCGAGACCTTCAGCCCGTCCCACGCGGCCTTCGCCAAACGTTGCGGGCCCATCACATTGACCTGCAGGAGCGCGTTCATCTCGTCATCGGAAATGTTCACCACATCCTGCGGATTGGCGATGCCCGCATTGGCCACCACCGCGTCGATCCGGCCAAAGCGCGCCATCACCGCATCCGCCCAAACCTGTGCCGAGGCCGGATCGGTTGCATCATAGGCGCAGACCTGAACGCGCGCCGCATCGGCCCAATCGGGCATGGCAGGGCTGCGCATCCCGAGGCTCAGGCACCAGCCCGCATCAAAGAGACGCTTGGCCAGCACTGCCCCGATACCGCGATTGGCCCCTGAAATCATTACACAGCGCGGGTCACTCATGGGCGGCTTTCCTCAGATTGATATAGGCACTTTTCAGCATGCGCTTGAAGGCATCGCGTTCGGGCGCGGGGATCATCTGGAAGAACTCGGCCTCCTGTTTGCGGATGATCTCGCGCACCTCCAGAGACAGCGCATGGCCCTTTTCGGTGATAAAGAGCGACTGCGCGCGCTGGTCATCAGGCGAAGGCTCGCGCCGGATCACGCCCTGTTCCACCATCCGGTCGAGGATGCGCCCTGTTGCCGGACGGTCGCGCATCAGCACCTCGGCAATCTCGGAGGGGCGGATGCCCGGATAATCGTCAACCAGCAAAAGCGCCGTGATCTTGCCCTTGCCTTTGGCGATCTCCAGATGCGCCATGCGTCTATCGAGATCGCGTGACACAAGGGAATCGATCGAGCGGATATACCAGCTTAGGGTTCCCTCGAGGATATCGATCCGGTGGCCACCGATCACCATCGGCGGATCATCATCGTCATGCTGTGGAAGGAAATCCGCCATGTCGTTCCTTTCGGGGTCTTCCATCATGGTTCCGTCATAAGGACCATCCGGCAAGGGGAAAGTTGTAAAACACAACAATAATGGTTGCACTTTACAACTACTGCACGGATTTCATGCATCCCGACCCGCGACAGCCATGAATGATGCATGGATCCGATGCATCCGGCGAACCGGAATGGAAAAGGCGGTGCAGTGCACCGCCTTCCCTCAAGCCGCCTCCGACGCCGCAAGCCCCGGAATCGCCGAGACCAGATTACGGGTATAGTCATGGCTCGGATTGCGGAAGATCTGCGAGGGCGGGCCATATTCCACCATTTTTCCGCGATGCATCACCAGAATATCGTCGCAGATCTGGCTGGCCACACGCAGGTCATGGGTGATGAAGACCATCGCCAGCTTGCTTTCCTGCTGTAGCCGGTTCAGCAGTTCGAGCACCTGCGCCTGAATGGACACATCCAGCGCCGAGACCGCCTCGTCTGCCACGATCACATCGGGATCGAACATCAGCGCCCGCGCGATACCGACCCGCTGACGCTGACCGCCCGAGAACTCGTGCGGATAGCGGTCAAAGGCCTGCGCATCGAGCCCGACCGTATGCAGAAGACGCTCGGCCTTCTTGCGCGCATCGGCCTGCGTCAGCAACCGGTGCGCCACCGGCCCCACACACATCGCCTGGCCCACGGTGAAGCGCGGGTTAAGCGAGGCATAAGGATCCTGGAAAATCATCTGGATACGGGCGCGCAGCGGTCGGAAGGCTTCCTCGCTCAGGGCGAGCGTATCCTCGCCGCGGAACCGGATCTGGCCACCATCGGCCCCGATCAGCTTCATCAGCACCTTGCCCATCGAGGATTTCCCCGACCCGCTCTCGCCCACGATCCCCAGCGTCTCGCCCTTGCGCAGGGTGAAGCTGATGTCATTGACCGCATGGACCTCGCGCATCTTGCCCAGGAACCCCGAGCGTGTGCGATATGTCTTTTGCAGGTTCTTCACTTCCATCACCACGGAGCGGGTGGTGTCGCGGTCGCGGTCGGCCTCGCGCAGGGTCGGAACGGCGGCGATCAGCTTCTTGGTATAGGGATGGGCGGGCGTCTCCAGCACCGCCTTCGCATCGCCCTGTTCCACCAGATGGCCCTTTTCCATCACAATCACACGGTCCGCGATATCGGCCACCACGCCGAAATCATGGGTAATGAACATCACGGACATATTCTTGCGCCGCTGCACCTTGCGTATCAGATCAAGGATCTGCGCCTGTGTGGTCACATCCAGCGCGGTGGTGGGCTCGTCCGCAATCAGGATATCGGGATCGAGCGCCAGGGCCATGGCGATCATCACCCGCTGGCGCTGCCCGCCCGAAAGCCGGAACGGGTATTGATGCTGGATCAGTTCGGGGTCGGGCAGACCGACTTCGGTCAGCATCTCGACCACCTTTTTCGCACGGCTCGCCTTATCGCCGATCCGGTGGGTATCAAGGACTTCGCGGATCTGGTCGCCGATGGTCATCAGCGGATTGAGCGCCGAGAGCGGATCCTGGAAGATCATCGAGACGGCGCGCCCGCGCAGCTTGCGGAACTCGGATTCGGGCTGGGCCAGCAGGTTCTTGCCACGGAAGGTGATCTCGCCTGCCGCAACCTTCATCACATCGGGCAAAAGCCCCATCACGGTGCTGGCTGTCACCGATTTGCCCGAGCCGGACTCGCCGATGATGCACAGGATCTCGCCCTGCTGGAGATCGAAACTGATATTTTCCACGGCAAAGCGGCGATCAAGCGCCTTGGGCAAGGCCACCGAAAGCCCGCGCACCGAGAGCACGGGCGACGTTTGGGAGGTCATGAGTTTTCCAGTCGTTTGTCATTATTATAGACCTCCAGCCTCAGGGCGAAGCTCGGCCCGAGGCAAGGCCTGTCCGGACAAACACATGGGGGAGGCGAGTATTGCCCGAATAACGGGCAGGTCCATACGGGCCCTGCGCGGAAATTCTCCGCCTTGGGAAAGCCCCAGACCTTCAGAACAGGCTCTGGCCGATCTCGTCTGCGGCATGCCGCGCGCTTGCGGCAAAAGCTTCGAGCAGCGGATCGGTGCGGGAGGCACGACGAATGAACGAGACATCCATCCGGTGACGCGCATCGCTGAGCGGCAACAGACGGAGCCCCGCCCCGATTATCGGGCGCAGCGCCCCCGAGACGATCGCGATCCCCAGCCCCGCCTCGACCAGCGCCAGCATCGACAGCGGGCTTGCTGCCTTCATACCGTGATAGGGCTCGAATGCGAGCGCCGCGCGGGTGGCTTCCATCCCCCCCTGATCCTCCGCGCCCGACAGGCCGATAAAGGTCTCCATCCGCAGGTCCTCGGTTCCGATCGCCGGCCGGTCCGCCAGCGGATGGTCCGCCGCCAGTGCCACCTGATAGGGAAAGCTCACCAAAAGATCGCTCTGGAAGGCGCGATCCTGTCCCAAGCCCAATGTCGCAGGGCCAAGGCAGGCCTCTACCTGCCCCTCGGCAAGCGCCACGACCTGTCCCGCCGGATGCAGCTCTACCGGTTTGACCTGCACCCCCGGCCACGCCTTGCGGTGATGCAGGATGGCCCGCGCCATCAACCCCGAAATGATCGCCGAGGCCGAAACCCCCAACCGGATCGTGCCCGTCAGCCCGTCGCCCGCACGGCGCACAACTTCGCGCGCGGTCTCGCACTGGCTCAGGATCGCGCGCGCTTCGGGCAACAAGGCCTGTCCGGCCTGTGTGAGGGCAATTGGCCTGCCGGAGCGGTCGAAGAGCGCATGCCCCAGATCCTCCTCCAATGCCTTGATCTGCATGCTCAGCGCGGGCTGGACGATGTTCAGCTTATCCGCCGCGCGACCGTAATGCAGCTCCTCTGCAAGGGTCACAAAATACCGCAGCTGGCGGGGTTCGAGCATGTTTATCATGTTGGATGATCTTATCCATCAAATACATCTATTTTATTTATCAAGAGAAGCCTCCTAGATCAACTGCCAACGGAAGTATCGTAGAGAGGCCCCATGCATCGTCGCACATTTCTCTGGAGCGGCACCGCCGCCACCTTCGCCGCGGCAGGTGCCGCCAGCGCGGCTCCGGCCAATGCCCCCCCTATGGCCGCGGTCACCGGCGGCCAGATCAGGGGCGAGCGGAAGAACGGACTGAACATTTTCCGTGGCATCCCCTATGCCGCGCCGCCCTCGGGCGAGCGTCGTTGGCACGCGCCGCAGCCGGTGATCGCCTGGGACGGCCTGCGCGATGCGACCCGTTTCGGCGCGGTCTGCCCCCAGCAGGAAGCCCGCAAAGAGCCCGAGAAATCACTGGCAAAGGTCACACAGGACGAGGACTGCCTGACGCTCAACATCTGGGCGCCGGAAGGCGCGAAGGATCTGCCGGTGATGGTCTGGCTGCATGGCGGCAGCTTCCGCTTCGGCGCGGGCTCGCTGGCACTATACCACGGGCAGGATCTCGCACCGCGCGGCGCCGTTGTGGTGACCATCAATTACCGGCTGGGGATCTTGGGGACATTCGCGCATCCGGCTTTGGGCGAAGGCACCGGCAGTGGCGGCAATTTCGGGCTGATGGACCAGATCGCGGCGCTCGAATGGGTGCGCGACAATATCGCGGCCTTCGGGGGCAATCCGGATAATGTGACGCTGTTCGGGGAATCCGCAGGCGCCGTCTCGGTAGGTTATCTGCTGGCGAGCGCAAAGACCAAAGGGCTCATCCACCGCGCGATCATGCAATCGGGCGGCCTGGCCGTGCCGACCGTCATGCGCGATGAGGCGGAAGATATCGGGCAGGATTTCGCGCAAGATTGCGGGCTTGATCGCGACTGTAGCGCCGATGATCTGCGCGCGCTCCCTGTGGCCGATCTGCTGAAGGTGCAGCTGCCGCCCGCCCATACCATGCCCTTTGCCGACGGGATTACGGTAGAGCACTCCCTGACGGACGGGTTCGCCCATGCTGCCCCCGTGCCGCTCCTGATCGGCTGGAACACGGCGGAAGCAGGCTTTTTCGGACCGCGTTACTGGCAAGATCTCCCGCAGGAGTTGGGACAGGACCGTTATGAAGCGGCCAAAGCCGCCTGTTACGGCTATGGCACGCAGTCCGAAGATGCCGCGCGCGAGCAGATTGCCAGCGAATGGTTTGCGGGCATCGGCAGCCGTCAGATCGCACGGACGCAGGCGGCGCGTGCCGAGGTATATGCCTATCGCTTCGGCTGGGTGCCGCCAGAGGCGCGCAAGGAGACCCCGGGCGCAATCCATACCGCCGAGATCCCCTATGCGTTCGGCCATATCAGGCAGGATGGCCCCTCGGGTCGGATCTCGGCCGAGATGGCCGATGACTGGGTGGCGTTCGCACGGGACGGATCTCCGGCCAGCCGCTGGCCTGCCTATAAAACCGACCATCCGCAGATGCAGCTGATCGATGCGCAGACCACCATCGGAACTGATCCGGCCACCGAACTTCTGGATGTGCTGACAGCGATGAACCTGGCGCCCAAGCCCTGACCAGACCAGACCAGACCACATAGACTGAAAGGACTTCATATGCTTGACAAGAATTCCCCTCCGGCGGCGAAACAGGGCGGGCCACGCACGCCTCTGGGCCAGTTGCCCCGTCTTCGTGCCGATGGCACCCTCCCCGGTGCGCCGGTGCTTTATGCGATGCGCGATGGTCAGGGGCCACATTACCTGATGGGCGGGCTGGTAGCCACGCTGATCGCGCGCCCGGAAGATACCGCGCAGGCCTATAGCGCCACGATCCTCAGCGGCGGGATGGATGCCGAACTGCCGCTGCATACCCATGCCGAGACCGATGAGGCGATCTATATCCTCGATGGCCGTGTAGAATTGTGGCTGGATGACAGGCTGCATCTGATGACGGCGGGCGATTACGCGTTCGTGCCCGCAGGCACCCTGCATGGTCACCGGATGAAAAGCCACCGTGCGCGCATTCTGACATGGGCGATCGGGGCGAAGCTCGGTGGCATGTGGGAGGCGCTCGGCACCGTGTTCCCGCGCCCTGTCCACCCCGAGACACCCTGCGCCCCCCTCGGCGAGGCACAGATGGACGCGGCCTCGAACGCCGCTGATGTCAGCTTCCGCGGCCCCGTCCCTGCGCAAACTCCGGTTCTGGTCGAGGCGACAGAGATCCCCGAGGGCTATAGCCCCTATGTGCTGCGCGCGGGCGAAGGCGAGCATCTGGTCGCCGCAGACCAGCTGTTTACCTTCCTGCAGACCCGAGCCACCAGTCAGGAGCGCTTCATCACCGTGATGACCGAAGGCCCGACAGGCCCCGCCATCCCGTGGCACTATCACGAACATCACGCCGAGAATTTCTTCTGCGTCGACGGCCAGATGACAATGTGGGTGAATGGCGAGGAGATCCATCTCAATCCGGGCGACTACATGCAGGTGCCGGCAGGCACGGTGCATTCCTACCGTCTCGACACGCCCTATACGCGCTTCTTGGGCTGGCTGGTGCCGCCGGTCTTTGAACCCTTCTTCCGCTATGTGGGTGACCCGACCGAGATGACCACCTTCCCCGTCGAGCCGCCGCCCTTCCGTTTCGACCGCGTGCTGGCGCATCTTGACGAGCTGGATCTGCAGGTGCTGACCGTTCGCAATCCGGCCTCGGCCTGACGACAGAAGGGCGGCACCCGCAAGGTGCCGCCCTTTTCCGACGGAGATCGGATATCGGGTTCAGTGCTCGAGAATCCGCCCCAGAAAATCGCGGGTGCGCTCGTGCTGCGGGTTCGATAGCAGCTCGCGGGCGGGGCCCTGTTCGATGATCCGCCCGCCATGCATGAAGAGCACACGGTCGGCCACCTCGCGGGCAAAACCCATCTCGTGGGTCACCACCAGCATCGTCATTCCTTCCGCCGCCAGATCGCGCATCGCGCTGAGCACCTCGCCCACCAGTTCGGGGTCGAGCGCCGAGGTCGGCTCGTCGAAGAGGATCGCCTCGGGCCGCATTGCGAGGGCGCGCGCAATCGCCACCCGCTGCTGCTGGCCGCCCGACAGACGGTCGGGATAGGCCCCCGCCTTGTCGGCGAGATTCATGCGCTCGAGCAACTCCATCGCATAGGCTTCGGCCTCGCGGCGGTTCTCGCCCTTCACATGGATCGGTCCTTCGGTGACATTCTCCAGCGCGGTGCGATGGGGGAAGAGATTGAAGCGCTGGAACACCATGGTGACCTTGGTGCGGATATCGCGGATGGATTTGCGCTCGGCCTCGACCAGCTGGCCGTTCACATGGATCGCGCCCGACTGGTAGACCTCGAGCCCGTTCACACAGCGCAGCAATGTCGACTTGCCGGAGCCCGATGCCCCGATCAGACAGACGACCTCACCGCGGGCCACCTTGAGGTCGATCCCCTTGAGGACCTCGAAATCGCCATAGCTCTTATGGAGTGCGTTGATATCGATCATTTCTTGCCAAACCTCCGTTCAAGCCAGGATGCGAGGATGAAGAGCGGCACAGAAAGCGCCAGATAGAGGCCCGCGACCAGCGTATAGACGGTCAGGTTTTCGAAGGTCGAAGCGGCCAGCATCTTCGCCTGGAAGGTCATTTCGGCAACCGTGATCACCGAGGCCTGCGAGGTATCCTTCAACAGCATGATCATTGTGTTGCCATAGGGCGGCAGAACGGTGCGCACGGCTTGCGGCAGGATCACCCGCCACATGGTTTTGGTCCAGCCCATGCCAATGGATTGCGCGGCCTCGATCTGGCCCTTGTCCACGGCCTCGAGCCCCGCACGGAAGTTTTCCGCCATATAGCAGGAATAGGCGACGCCCAGACCGATAGAGCCTGCCTGGAAGGCGGTCAGGTCGATCCCCCAACCGGGAAGGACGAAATAGATATAGAACAGTTGCACAAGGATCGGGATGCCGCGCACCACATTGATGAAGGCGCGCGCCGGCCATGCGAGGAACTTGATACCGGAATAGCGCATCAACGCCAGAACCAGACCGAAGACCGTCGCGATCACGAGGGCGGAGAACGCGATGCCAACCGTTGTGGCGGCACCGCGCATCAGGATGGGCAGGTAATCCTGCGCATCTTGGAAGAAGGGAGACATTAGCTTCTCGGATCCGGTCTCAGTTCAGGTTCCATTTCTTGATCAGCTCGTCCAGCTCGCCATCGGCCTTGATCTTGGCCAGACCCGCATTGACCTTGGCGAGGATCTCGGGATGGTCTTTCGACACAGCGATGCCCAGCGGCAGCACGAATTGCGAGGTGTAGCCTTCGGCCATCTTGAGATCGGCAAACTTGCCCTGCCCCATCTGGTAGGCGATGATCGGTTTGTCACCAAAGGCCATATCGATCCGGCCCAGTTCGACATCCTTCAGAAGATCGGCAAGGTTTTCATAGGTCTTGACCTCGCCGATATCGCCCATCTGTGCGAGCTTGGCCTGATAGCTGGTGCCCTGCTGCACGCCGATGGTCTTGCCCTTGGTCTCGTGCAGATCCTCGGAATATTGGGTATCGTCGGTTTTCGGCACGATAAGACCCTCGCCATAGGGGAAGATCGGATCGGAGAAATCGACAACCTTCTTGCGCTCGTCGGTGATCGACATCGCCGCCGAGATCATGTCGATCCGGCCGGCCTGCAGCGCGGGCAGCAACGAGACCCAGTCGGTCGATTGCACATCCGCCTCGAAATCCTCCTTGGCCGCGATGGCTTTGACGACATCGACCATCATGCCGGTGATCTCGCCCGATTTAACATCGAGATAGGTGAAAGGAACGCCGGTCGGCGTCGAGCCGACCTTCAGCGTTTCGGCCATGGCCGGCAAGGCGCCAAGAGCGAGGGCAATAGCGGTGGCGGCAATACGGGGAAACTGCATTCGGTATACCTGGAGATTAGCCAGACGGTCGAGGAGCCAGCGTCGGGCCTGTTTCAGAAGAGATCCTCATCCCCACCTCTATGGTATCTCGGGTATATGGTAAGAAATTAAGGGCAATTTTCTGATGAAAAACTTCAATCTTTCAAAAAATAACATGATCTTGATGCGAACTGCCCGATCGCTATGCAGTTTCGGTATACCGGAATAAGAAGACTTAGATGGGGGGCCCTCTTCGCTTCCGGCACGATCCGCTGGGATCTTTCTCCGATACAGACCTAACTTGCAGGCCCGACAATTGATCAATGCCTGTTGCTAAGCCTTTAATATAATTGATTAACCCCATTTTATACCTCATGTGGCTAAACTCTTTGGGAATCATGTTCCTGAGGGTATGTTGCATATGAGGTTTCTGGGTAGAAAGACGGCTGCGGCGAAAACGGCGGCACAGCAGAGGAAGCGGGGACTGTCCTATTTCGACGCAGTTTCATCCTGCTATATGGTGTGCCGGCTCGGCTTCGACCAGATCATCATAGATGTCAATGATCGGTTCGCCCGTGCCGTAGGGTTCACACGCGACGAACTGATCGGCACGGATTATGCACGCCTCCTGCGCGAGAAGGATCGCGCCGATATGGATTACCGCAAGGTCTGGGACGATCTGCGGCAAGGCCACCCGACCCAGTTCATCCGCCCTCGCCTGAACAAGGCCGGCGAGGAGCGATGGTTCGATGTTTCCTATATCCCCGTCGTCAGCGCCGATGGCACAGGTTATGAAGAGGTGCTCATTCTGGCACATGATATCACCGATATGCATTTCCGTCGGCGTGACAACCGCTCAAAGGTCGATGCGCTCTCGCGCAGCATGGCGGTGATCGAATTCGATCTACAGGGCAACATCCTGACGGCGAACCAGCATTTTCTGGATGCGATGGGTTATGGGCTGGACGAGCTTGAGGGACGGCATCACCGGATGTTCATGCTTGACGGAGAGGCGGACACGCCTGCCTATCAGGACTTCTGGCATAAGCTGGCCAAGGGTATGTCCTATAGCGATGCGATCCGTCGTCGTCGCAAATCTGGTAAGACCTGCTGGCTTCAGGCCACCTACGAAACCCTCGTCGACCCTGAAGGCCGTCCGTTCAAGGTCGTGAAATACGCGTTCGACATCACGGCGGTGAAGGAAAAGGAGCTTGAATGCAATGCCAAGCTCGAGGCCGTGGGCGCGGCGCAGGCGGTGATCGAGTTCGACCCGTCAGGCACCATCCTGCACGCAAATCCCCTATTCTGTCAGGCGACCGGCTACCGCGAGGAAGACCTAATCGGCAAGCATCACCGCATTTTTGTCGCGCCGGATTATGCCAATAGCCCCGATTACGCGAAGTTCTGGAAGGATCTGCAGGCGGGAAGCTCCTCTGTCGGGAAATATCAGCGGTTTGGCAAGGACGGTCAGGCGATCTATATCGAGGCCAGCTACAACCCGATCCGTGATGCGTCGGGGACGATCGTCAAAGTGGTGAAATTCGCGATCAATGTGACGGCAATGGAAGTCACCGTCGTCGAACTGGGCAAAGCGCTCGATACATTGGCAGCAGGCGATCTGAACGCTTCCATCGACACTGATCTGGGCCAGCTCGACAGGCTGCGCGCCTCCTTCAACGGCACGGTCGGGCGCTTGCGCGAGATCATCGCGGCCGTCGCGGCCAGCACCGAGGATCTGGTGCATGATGCCCAGTCGATCCGCGTGGGCAGCAACGAACTGGCGCGACGTTCGGAGACGCAGGCCGCAACGTTGGAGGAAACGGCCGCCGCGCTGGAAGAGTTGACGGGTTCGGTCAAGGGAGCCTCCGAACTGACCCAGACGGCCACGGCCCGCGTCCAGTCCACCGCCAAGCAGGCGGAGGCCTCCTCGCAAGTCGTGCAGGAGGCGATCGACGCGATGAAGGCAATCTCGGAGGCCTCGCGCAAGATCTCCTCCATCACTTCGGTCATCGACGATATCGCTTTCCAGACCAACCTCTTGGCGCTCAATGCCGGCGTCGAGGCCGCCCGTGCAGGCGAGGCGGGGCGCGGCTTTGCGGTGGTGGCCTCGGAAGTGCGGGCGCTTGCACAGCGCTCGGCCGATGCGGCAAAGGAAATCTCTTCCCTTCTGGTGGAATCGGAGACCACCGTCGCCAATGGAAGCGCGCTGGTCGACAAGGCCGGGGGAGCCCTGCGCGGCATCCTGACGAGTGTGCAAGAGGTCAACCAGATCATCGCCACGATCGCCTCCTCTGCGGGGGAGCAGGCCAGCGGCATCACCGAAATGAACAATGCCGTCTCGGATCTGGACCGCACGACCCAGCAGAACGCCGCCATGTCGGAGGAAACCAATGCCGCCGTGGCTATCGTCGCCCAGAAATGCGAGGATATCCGCAGCGAGATCGCCTTCTTCTCTCTCGACGCGCCTTTACAGACAGGCCAGACCGCGTATCGCCATGCGGGATAGACAGGCATTGCCAGCCTGAAACGGGCGGCATGGCCCTTTGCCGCCCCCTATCTGTTCTCACGCCGCGCCGGAAAACTGGCGCGGCGGGCCTGTTTTGTTTACCATGATTTACGAGCCGGAGCAGCAAGCGATTAACCGGATTGCGCTATCGTGGAACGGGGCCCAAGGGAGAAGTTCTGATGTCGAGCACCGCCACTATCAACATGATCAACGTGCAGGTCCGCGCCGATGACCAGATGGCCATCGATAAGGCGACGGCCTCAGCCACTGTCGATCCGCGCTATGATGATGGTCGCTTTTTCAATAGCTTATATGACGAGAACCTCTATTCAGATTCCAAATATTACTTCTGGTCCGGCGATCAGGAAGCGTTGCCGATCGGCCTTGGCGATCTGGATGGAAATTACGAGGCACGGATCGCGGGATTCGTCGCCACAATGGCCGAGTCCCTTCCCGAAGTTAACACTCTGCGCCTGTTTTTTAATGAGAATAATTTTACCGAAACCGGCGCGCTCGACCCCCGATACGAGGCCTTTCTGGAGGCCGCCGTTGCCAATGGCTTCGAGCTGGTGATCACCTATGGCTCGGGCGATATTCAGGGTTACGGGCTGTCGGAGACGCTGACCACGGGTGCGGCGTGGTATGACTATCTCTCGACGACCGCCTATTCCAATATGGAAGGGGCCTGGACCGAGATGATGGCTTGGATGTCCGCCCATCCCGATGTCGCGGCGGGCGTCTATGGCTACGAGCTGATGAACGAGCCCGACGCTTATGACAAAGGCGCCAATGCGATGGGTGGACAGGCGGGGGAGGAGACCTTTGTCGGGCTCTACGCCCAGCATGTCAGCACGCTTTCGGCCCTGATCTCGGCCCAGCAGGACGGCAAGATCCTCGTGGGCGGCTGGGATTATTCGGCGAATTTCGACATCCTCGCCACGACCCAGATCGATGGCACCAGCGCGCTGGACCTGATCCGGGCGGCGGTGGGCGAGGATCTCGTCTGGTCGGGGCATTACTATGGCAACTGGCATGGCACCGGCAGCGGCACGAGCATTGCGCAATACGAGACCAGCTTTGCCGAGACCTTCGCCGCGATAGGCTCCGATGATCTGATCATCACCGAGTTGAATATCCCCGGTGCGGACGCGTTCGACTGGTCCGATCCGACCAATTATCAGTATGATTTCGCGCAGGCGCTGGAGTATTTCTCGGAAAACGGGATCGGCATCGGCTGGTTTCCGGGGATCCAGACAGGCGCATCGAATTTCGCGATCATCCGCAATGACGGCTCGGCCCAATTCCGCCATCCCGACAGTTTCGCCATCGGCCAGCATCTCTATTCGATGGATGAGGCGCCCGAAGACCATGCGGGCGACGAACTGCTCCAGTCACTGCGCATCGACACCCATTCCATCCGCAACGAGGGCTATACCACCGATACAGATGGCGACGGCATTCTCGATGACGGATATGACGGCAGCTATGTCAGCAGCATGGATGTGGCCACGGGCTTCGGCTATGGCGGCAATGACACGATCGGCGGCTATGACGATGCCTGGGATTTCCTTTATGGCGGCACCGGCAATGACAGCCTGACAGGGCTCAATGGCAATGACTATCTCTTCGGCCAGGACGGTAATGATACGCTCGATGGCGGCGCGGGAGATGACCATCTTCTGGGCAATGACGGCGATGACCTGCTGGTTGCGGGCCAGGGCAATGACTATCTTTCGGGCGGCGCGGGGGCAGATCTATTTGTCATTGATGCCCCCGGCACCGGCGATGTGGTGATTGCCGATTTCGATTTCGCATCGGGGGACAGCCTGCGCATCGCAGACCAGCTCTATTCCGCCTCCGGGATTCTGGCTCTGGCAAGTTTCGAGGATGCCGATGGGCGGGGTGGCCTCAACGACGTGCTGGTGCAGCTGGGCAATGACAGCCAGCTCCTGATGCTGAACGCCCGCACAGCGCTCGAAGCAGCCGCTGTACCGACCGAACCTGATGGCCGGACCCTGATCGAGGGCACCGCGGGCGATGACAGGGCCGAGGCCACGCTGACGGGCACCGACGGGGATGACCATCTGTTGGGGCTTGGAGGCAACGATGTCCTGTCGGGTGGGGCGGGGGACGATATTCTCGAGGACGGGCTCGGACGCGATATCCTATGGGGCGGCGATGGCGCGGATATCTTCTGCATGGCGGCGGGCGATCATGCGACAGACAAGATCCAGGATTTCTGTGTCGGTCTCGACCTGATTGATCTCTCGGCCTGGGGCGTTCGGTCGGTGGAGGAGGTCTCCATCACACAAAGGTTCAATTCTGCAGGCGACTGGCTCAAGGGGCAGTATATGCTGACCGCGGGCGAAGGGATCACGGCGGAGTCCGTGATCCTGCGCCTATCCGGTTCGGGATATGACATCGTCAGCCCGCTCGATGCAGGCAGCTTCATCTTTTCAGAAAGCGGCCTGATCGATTTCGGCGCCACCGACACGATCACCATCGATACGGTCATTACTGGCACCGCAGGCGATGACAGGAACGCCTCTGCGCTTTACGGCACTGCAGGCAATGACGAGATCTTTGCCGGCGCCGGGCGCGATCAGGTCTATGGCGGTGCGGGGCGCGATATTCTCCATGACGGTGCGGGCCGGGATATTCTCTTCGGCGGTGAGGAGAGCGACATGTTCTCCATGGCCGCAGGCGACGGTGCGACCGATTACATCAAGGATTTCGAGATCGGCAAGGATATCCTCGATCTGCGCGAATGGGGGCTGAGCGGCCTCGGGGATCTCTCGGTCACATGGCAAACCAAGGGCACCAGCGCCGCGCTCGACCATCTCCTGATCACCACAACCGGCGAGACATCGGAGGCGCTTCTGGTCAAGGTCGCAGGGTTCGAGGCGCTGACCATAGATGACCAGAGCTGGACAGCCACCGATTTTCTGTTCTGAGGCGTTTCCTGCCGGGAGGCGGCGGGCTTCGGTCCGGCGGCCTGCTGATCTGTGACCGGACCAACCAGCCTTCAGATCCGAGGCGGCATCCCACAGCAAGATCCACCGGAGCGGTAAGAACGCATCGGATACGGCACCAACCGCCCGCCCCCGGCCTTGGTCAAGCCATCGATTTCAGCTTCCTTGCGAGGGTTTCCACGTCCTTTTCGCTGGCACGCGGCACGATGCGGTAGAGCGCATTCACAAAGCAGAACAGCGCGAAGGCCAGCAGACCGGCACTGATCGCACCGCAGAGCCACTGGCCGAAGGGATGCGCGCGCAACCATTCGAAGGCACGGTCCATTCCACCCGCCGCCTCCGGCGCATAGGCATAAGCGGCATAGACGATCAGCCCACCGGCAATCATCAGCACCACACCCTGCGCCACCAGCCCGAGTTTTAGAAGCAGATTGGCATGGGTGGTCACCGCATTCGCCCTGAGCCGCCCGCGATAGCTCGCCCTGATGCCCTTCATCAGGTAATAGACTGCGGCGCCGATGACCGCGACCCCCACAAGCCCCACGGCCAGCCGCCCCATCGGCATACCCATCACTGTGGAGACCATCTGGCCCGAACCACTCCCCGAGCGCGCAAGCAGGGCCAGAACGGCCACCCCGCCGATACCCAGATGGATCAGTCCGCTCACGGCAAGCCCTACTCGCGCCGCCAGCCCTTTCAGCTTGGTGCCGTAATCCTCCAGATCCCAGACCGCATCCGTCACCCTCCAGATCGCATAGGCCAGCATGCCGAGCGCGATCAGCACCAGAACCGCATTGCCCAGCATCCCCGAGAGATGCTGCATCGTCTCTTTGGTGCCCTCGGCCTCGCCCCCGTGCAGGATCGACCAGAGCGAGGTCGCCCCTACCGCCAGATAGACAAGCCCGCGGCCTGCATAACCGGCGCGCATTACGGGCACGGACCAGGCAAAATCATCGGGGTCATGGGAGTGGCGTGACATCGGGTTCCTCGCGTTCACAATCAGGATAGCTGGTGGGACAATGCGGATACGGCGGCGGATGTTCCGTGGGTGCAATCCGCGGCAGGCACCGAGCGTGGCATTCAACGGCGCTGGCTGCGGACTACGAGGGAACGAATGGCGATGCGCATGGTTGGGTGGCAAAGCCCGATCCGGAGAGGTTTCCCATGTTCGCCAGTCTTACGCTGCCTCTGCTGCTGACCATATTCGCCATTGCAGGTGCGGTGGTTGTTCTGGTCTCGATCAGGGCAACCGCGCTGGCTGATCTCATTGCCGACCGGACCCGTCTGGGCGAGGCGCTGGCGGGCGGGGTGCTTCTGGGCGGCGCGACCTCGCTCTCGGGCGTGGTGGTGTCCGTCTCGGCGGCCTACGGGGGCGATGCAAGCTTTGCCGTCTCGAATGCGGTGGGC
Source organism: Thioclava sp. GXIMD2076 (assembly GCF_037949795.1). Lineage (NCBI taxonomy): Bacteria > Pseudomonadati > Pseudomonadota > Alphaproteobacteria > Rhodobacterales > Paracoccaceae > Thioclava > Thioclava sp. GXIMD2076. Next base: position 71,119 of record NZ_CP149934.1, on the reverse strand, counting down.
GGGATTGCCGCGCAGACGCTGTTTCTGGCTATTGCCGATCTGGCCTATCGCAGGGTCAATCTCGAACATGCCGCAGCCGAACCCACAAACCTTTTTCAGGCGGTGATGCTGCTGGTTCTGCTCAGCCTGCCCGTTGCGGCGGCCTCCGGCCCCGACATCGCCTATTTCGGCGTCTCGCCGGTCTCGGTTATGATGTTTCTGGCTTATCTCTGGGGCGTCCGACTGTCGTCCGCCGTGGGCGAGAACCCGATGTGGCAGCCCGTCAAGACCGCCGACACCCGCGAGGATGCGCCCGACGAGGATCACGACCCGCAGGCCTCGGTGACCGGACCGGCCCTTGCCTTTGCGGCGCTGGTCGCTCTCATGGGTGGCGCAGGCTGGATCATCGCCCAGATCGCGGGGGAGTTCATCACCCGCTACCAGCTGTCTTCGAGCCTTGTGGGTGCGCTGATGACCGCAGTCGTCACCTCCCTGCCCGAGCTGGTCACGACGATCGTGGCCGTGCGGCGCGGCGCCTTGCAGCTGGCGGTGGGTGGGATCATCGGCGGCAACACTTTCGACACGCTGTTTCTGGTTTTCTCCGATGCCGCCTATCGCGAGGGAGCGATCTATCAGGCCATGAGCCAAACCGACCTCTACTGGCTGGCAACCGGCCTTCTGATGACCGCGATCCTGCTGGGCGGGCTGATCCTGCGCCAGCGCGAGGGACCGGCGCGGATCGGGATCGAATCCGTGCTGCTGATCGGCGTCTATGGCTGCGCGGTCGGTGTCGAGATCTTCGGCTGACGCCTCACCGGACCGCGCTCAGCCCGACCTCATCCGAACATCTGCGCCCCGATATAGCTGCCCTCTGCGGGCGCGGGCGGGATGTAGAAGACCCCCGAGGCCACATGCGAGATATAGTCGTTCAGCCGGTCCGCCGCCCCGAGCCGCGTCTGCAGCCGCTCGAAAGCCTCGGGCGTATTCTGGTAGGACAGGAACAACAGTCCCGCATCCAGCATCCCGAGCGCGTTGATCCCGTCGGTATAGTTGTAGCTGCGGCGCAGGATTTTCAGCCCGTCATTATGCTCGTGGGCAGCAAGGCTGATATGGGAATTGGCAGGAATGACCGGACCATGCGGGCCCTGCGCCGTGAAATCGGGCGTATCGAATTCCTGCGTGCCGGTCAGCGGTGCGCCCGAGACCTTGAACCGCCCGAAGACCGCATTCTGGTCATCGATCTGATCGGTATCCCAGCTTTCGATGAACATGCTGATCTTGCGCATGACCTGATAGCTGCCGCCCTTGCCCCAGCCCGGCTCGTCGGTCCAGACAAAGGCCTCGCGATCGGCATCGCTCGTGATGTTGCGGGTGCCATCGCGGAAGCCCAGAAGGTTGCGCGGCGTCGCCTGCCCCTTGCCTGCCGAGGCCCGCCCGAAGCCCATCACCGCATAGCGGGTGGAGGCGGTGCCCGTGGATTTAGCCAGCCGCGCCAGCACGCGGATCGCGTGATAGGCCACCTGCGGATCATCGGCGCAGGCCTGCAGCGAGAGATCGCCCCCCGAGATCTCGGGGGTCAGCGCATCTCCGGGCAGATGTTTGAGCGGGCGCAAGCCGGCGGGCCGATGCGCCTGAAGACCGGTCTTCTCGAACAGATCCGGCCCCAACCCGACCGTCACCGTCAGCGAGGCGGGCCCCAGATCGAGCGCCTCGCCCGTATCGAGTGCGCCCGCATCGGGACGGTCCGGATCGACCTTGCTGATCGGCTCGCCCTTCATCATCTGCGCGATCGAGGCGGACCAGCGCGCCAACAGCACCTGCAGATCGCGCGGATTTTCCGACGTCAGGTCAAAGGTCATATAAACCACATGGCGCTGCGGCGCAGTGGCGATCCCCGCCTGCGGGCCCGGCCCGTAGAACGGATAGGCGTGGCTCAGGTCGATGGCGTTGGACGGCCCAGCCTCTGTGTCGGCCGTCGCCGCGCCCATCAACATCGGGGTCGCCAGAGGCGAGAGGGCAGCGCCAAAAAGCAGGCTGCGGCGTTTGGGATCGGGGGTCATGGGGCTCTCCATGGCAAGACGGGCGAGGAAAGAGGGATGCCGGAGCCCGGTGGGGCTCCGGCCAGCGCATCAGCCAGCAGTCGCGACCTTTTCGGCCACGCGCGACAGCGGTTCCTGCAGCGACTGGATGGCCCGGCTGAGCGTCACCTTGTCGGAGGCTTTCAGCGCATCGGTATAGAGCACATAGCCACCGGGCACCGTATTGTCGCGGTAGCCATCGAGCAGCGCGCGCACCTTGTCGAACTCGTCGCTCACGCGTTTGGTCAGATCGGGATCGATCTGCGCCATCCCCGGCTCCAGATAGGCAAAGGCCTGCTCGGCGCCTTCGACATTGCCCGCGAAATCGGCCAGATCGATATGGCTATAGGCCTCTTCCTCGCCGCTGATCTTGGTGCTCTGGACTTCTTCGAGCAGATCCGCCGCGCCATTGGCCAGATCCTCGGGCCAGAATTCGAGGCTTGGGGCCAGCTGGTCAAGCAGCTTCACGTTCTTCAGCAGCTCATGCGCCGTGGTCTTGGTGTCGTCGGTGATCGCGCCCCGCTCGAAGAGATCGCGCTCGATCGCATGATAGCCCGACCAGCCTACCGCCGGATCCTCGTTCGAGGCCCGCATATCGATAAGATAATCGAGATTGCCGTGATTGTCGGTCGCATCGAACCCGTCCATCACGAAACCGTCCACATCGGCTTCGATCCGCTCGTAGAAGGGGCGGGCATGGGCGTAATCGGTCTTGGCAGCCTCCAGATCTCCCGCGGTAATATCGGCATCGAGCTTGGTCACGGCCACGACCATCGCATCGACGGTCTTGTTCACATAGGCGCTGTAATCGGCGGTGCCCTTGTCGAGCAACTCCGAGACGCTGCCCTCGGCACGTTTGGCGGCAGCGCCGGTGACGGTGAAGGCGGTCTTTTGCGGATCGGCACCGGGGCAGTAGATGTCGTAGCTGCCGCCGCCCAGCGTGACAGTAAAGGTGACCGATGGCAGACCGGGCGCAAGGTTTTCCTTCTCGCCGATGATGCGATTACCCGAGAGGAGTTCGACCTCGGTCAGGGCGGTGGCGGTCTGGTTGGTGACAGTAAAGGTCACGGGGCCTGCGGCGGCTTCGGTCGCGCTCAGCTTGCAGCTGCCGCCATTATCGGAGGTCATCGTGATCGCGACCTGAGCGGCGCCAGAGGCGTTGCTTTCGGCGGTCTGGGCCGAGGCGGAGGTGCTTGTGGCAAGCGCTGCCAGAAGCGGGAGGATGATCGGATAGGAGCGGGAGACAGACATCAGTGAGATCCTTTGGGCGCAGGTTCTACCCCTGCGCCATGTGAGGGAGAGACCCGTTCGGGTGCGAGAGAGCGCAATTGCCGCGCCGCGCGCAGGGCAATCGCAAGGGCCGCCAGAAGAAGGACAACAGACAGCTGGCGGGCCCAGAACTGCCATTCCTGCAAGGCTGAGCCATAGGCGCGATAGGCGGCCATGGCTTTGGCTGAAAACGTATCGGAGGTGGCCCATGCGAGAGGGCCGGTTTGCGCCGCAACGGCTTGGGGCAGCTTGCGCACGCGCAGGCTGCGCGGGGTCTGCAGACCGCCGCCCGACAGGGTCACCAGAACCTGTGCCCCGCCTCGCACCTGCACAACCGCGCCCTGCGCCAGACGGGCATGGGCGTCCAGATCGGCCTGCCATTGCGCGGTGTAAGGGCCGGGATAGCGGGTGGGGTTCAACCCGATCGGACGCCGCCCGCCATTCAGCGCCACCAGTTCGGCAAAACTCACCGTCTGTGGAGCGTCATTCAAAGCCACCGTCGCACCGTAATCGGCCTCGCTCAGCGCGAGCCCGTTATGGTCCGAACTCTGCGCCGAAGAATGCGGCAGGTTCAGGGGGACGCCCCCAAAATCGAGGGCCAGCGCGTCCCCGCGCAGCTGCACCTGCCCCGCCCCATCGCCACGCAGCGCCGCGACCGGCGCCTGCGGGCGCAGCCTCGCCCGCGGCTGCGGCACAAGAAACAGACCCAGTGCCGCAACGGCCAGCATCAGCGCCGCGCCCAGTTTCAGCCGCCCCGCATTGCGCGGGCTCGGGCGATAGGCTGTGGGCCAGTAGACAAGCGCCCCGACAATCGCGAGATAGCTCACCCATCCCAGAACCTCGATCAGCCGCGGATCGGAGGGGATGCCCAGCACACCGGTAATCAGCGCGGCCTGAACCGTGCCGGGCGCCACGAGCCAGCCCAGATCCATGACCATCTGCTGACCGCCATTGATCCAACCCGCCTCATGGCCTGTGCGCAGCGCGCTCACACAAAGCCCCGCCGCGACCAGAACGAGGAAACCGCCGGTAATGCGGAAAAAGCGCGACAGGTTCAGCCGCACCCCGCCCTGATAAATACCCCAGCCGATGCCGATCGCCAGCGCCAGTCCGATCAGCGCGCCGATCCCTGCCCAAAGGGCCGATTGCGCCGCCGAGAAGGTTGCCAGAAAGAACACCGCCGTCTCGAAGCCTTCCTTCAGCACCGCCAGAAAGGCCATTGCGGCCAGTGCCGTGGCCCCACGCCCCGAGAGCGCGGCCGCCGCATCCTTTTCGAGGCTCGATCTAAGATCACGCCCGTGGCGGTCCATCCACCAGATCATGCCGGTAACAAAGACGATGGCCACCACGCCGATCAGTGTCTCGAGCGCTTCCTGACGGGCCTGCGGCAGGCTCTGTTCGAGATGGTTGAGGCCAAGCCCCACACCCAGCGACAGAAGAACCGCCAGCCCGACACCGGCCCACATCGGGCCGAGCCCCGCCCCGTTGCGACGCAGGAAGGCCGCGATGATCCCTACGATCAGCGTCGCCTCAAGCCCTTCACGGAGCGCGATCACCAAAGTTGCCAGCATGACCTGCCTCTTTCGCCTAGCTCTGGATGGTGGGCGTTTATTCCCGACCAAACAACTCAGCTATGGCTTCTGCGCCCGCAGAACGCGGCTGTCAACGCACGCTGGCGTGAACGGGCAGCGTGAACCGAGGGGTGAACCGAGGGGTGCCGCCGGACCACGATATGCTCAACGGATGCCCTGCACGATGGGAAAATCCGCAAAGGGCAGACCGCCCAGACGGTCGAATTGCTGGCGCAGAGCCATTTCATCGAGCGCAGTGCCGATGATCACAAGCCGGTTGCCGGCCTGCCCGTCGGGCCAGCCCTCGAGCCGAAGACCGGGATAGAGCCTGTGGCCTACCGCATGCACCACCAGCGGGCGCGACGGGTCATCGCGCAGCGCCATCAGCCCCTTGATCCGCAAAAGCCCGTTCGAGGGCGTGGCTGTCAGCCGCGTCAGGAACTGGCGCAGCGCGGTTTCATCAACCGGTGTATCCGAGGTCAAGGGCACTGCCTGCACCCCTCCATGCCGGTTGAGATCATGGAAATGACCGCCCGTCAGGGGCGGCTGCTGCGCCTCAGCAGCCAGCCATTTGCCGACCTGCTCGCCCTTGCCGAAGGCGCTGTAGCTTCCAGCTCCGATCAGACTGGCGGGCGAGAATCCATCGGCAGCCGCGTCATGCACGATCACCCCCGGATTGAGGCCGCGCAGCGCCTCACCCAGATCTCCCGCAGGGTGGAGGTCTGTCTTGCTTAGGACCACATGATCGGCGAAGGCAATCTGGCGAAGGCTTTCGGGATGGGCCTCGAGCACCGCCCCGATCCCCTCGACATCCACCACCGTGATCACACCCGACAGCCGGAACGCCCGCGCCACCGCATGATCGGCCAGAGCGACCGCCGCCAGCCCGCCGGGAATAAGGCTGTTCACGATGGGGGCCAGATCGGCCAGCCCTGTTGTCTCCACGATAACCCGCGAGAAAGGCGGCAGCGTCCCGTTGCGCCGCAGCACAAGCAGCTCGTCAAGCGAGGCGCGCAGATCGCTGCCCCGCGTGCAGCAGATACAGCCCGTCGTGGTGACGCTGGCCCGCGCCTCGCGGCCCTTGCGCACCAGATCATGATCGACCGCCACCAGACCGAACTCGTTGATCACCAGCGCGGTATCGGCATAGGCGGGATCTTCCAGAAGCCGGTTGAGAAGCGTCGTCTTGCCAGCCCCCAGAAAACCGGTCAGCACGAAGACGGGGATCTGGGTATCGGGTATGGCCATGGGATGCTCCTTTTCCGGCGGGTGCAGGGATATGTCCGGCAGGCCCATCCCGCAAGATGGGATCGGCCTGCCGCGCGATCAACCGGCCCGCGGCAGGCTCGCTGTGAAATGCAGCGCCAGATGTCCGTCCGGATCGCGCACCTGCCGCGCCTCGACCCCGAAACTCTCGCGCAAATTGTCGGGCGAGAGCACCTCGGCAGGGGGACCTATCGCCTTGAGCCGCCCGCCCTCCAAGAGCGCCACCCGATCACAGGAGAACGCATGGTTGAGATCATGGAGCGCGATCACCCGGCTGACGGGCAGGCTCCGCACAAGGGCCAGAAGTGCCAGCTGGTGGCGGATATCAAGATGGTTGGTGGGCTCGTCAAGCAGCAAAAGCGCAGGCGACTGGGCCAATGCGCGGGCGATGTGGACCCGCTGGCGCTCGCCTCCCGAAAGCGTGTGCCACAACCGGTCCTCGCGCCCTGCCATATCGACCGCCGAGAGAGCGCGGGTCACCGCCTCGCTATCGCGCATGCTCCAGCCCCGCAAGGGTGACAGGAAGGGGATACGCCCCAGCTCGACCGCCTCACGCACCCGCAGCCGGTCGGTGGTCTCGGCCTGTTGTTCGACCAGCGCGATCTGGCGGGCCCGCACCTGCGCGCCCAGTTCCACCAGCGGCCTGTCCTGCCAAAGCACCCTGCCCCCAGAAGGCTTTCCCAAACCCGCCATCATCCGCATCAACGTAGACTTTCCCGAGCCGTTCGGCCCGATCAGCCCCAGATATTCACCCTCCCCGACCGTCAGCGAGATCCCGTGCAGGATCTCGACCCGATGCGCCTTAGCCTGCAGGTTTTCCACGCGCAGCACCATCAGCGCGCCCCCCGCATCAGGATCAGCGCGAAAGCGGGCGCCCCGATCAACGCGGTCACCACCCCGATGGGCAGAACCTGCCCCGGCACGATGATGCGCGAGACAATATCGGCGAGAACCAGAAACACCGCCCCCGCCAGCGCCGAGGCCGGCACAAGGCGCTGGTGGCGGGTGCCCACCAGAAAGCGCATCGCATGGGGCACCACCAACCCGACAAAACCGATGGCACCCACTTTCGACACCAAAACCCCTATCATCACTGCGGTCGCGGTGATCAGGATCCCGCGCGTTTTGGGCACATTGATCCCCAACGATGCCGCACTCTCGGCCCCGAAGGTGAAGGCATCGAGCGCATGTCGGTGCCAGAGGCAGACGAGCGCGCCGAGGCAGGTCACCACAACGGCGGGGAGCACATCCTCCCAGCGCACACCCGAGAGGTTGCCCATCAGCCAGAACATGATACCGCGCGCCTGTTCGGCATTTGCCGAGCGCGCGATGATGAAAGCGGTGAGCGCATTGAACATCTGGCTGCCTGCAATCCCGGCAAGGATGATCGCGGCCGCCCCGCTGGTGCCGCGCGCCGTGCCGGGGATGGCATGAGCCAGCGCAACCACGGCAGCAAAGGCCGCAAGCGCCCCGATCAGCGCGCCTGCCGACATGCTGAGCGCCCCCGCCCCGAACCCCGCGATACTTACCAGCACCGCGCCGGTGGAAGCGCCCGCCGAGAGCCCCATCAGATAGGGATCGGCCAGCGGATTACGCAACAGCGCCTGAAGCACGACCCCCGTCAGCGCCAGCCCCGCCCCGCAGCTGGCCGCCACAATCGCGCGGGGCAGCCGGTAGGACCAGATGATACCCGCATCGATCCGGTCCACCGGATAGCCCGCCTGCCAAAGATGGTTGGCGAGCACCCTCGCAACCGAAGCCAGCGGCAGCCGCGTCTCGCCAATGGCCGCCCCGGCCAGCAGGGTCAGCGCGAGAACGATCAGCCCCGCACCCCATAAAAGCGCCTTCCGGCTCATTGGAAAGTCATACCCGCCAGTGCATCGGACAGGCTGTCGAGCCCGTAGATCGTGCGCAGGGTCGCGCTCATGGCATGGGCGTCCATCACCACGATATGCCCTTCGCGCACCGCTTTCATCTGCCGTGTCACCGGATCGCTGCGCAGGAATTTCAGCTTTTCCTCGACATCATCGGCGGGGAAACGGCGGCGGTCCATCTTGGCGATCACCAGCACATCGGGGTCGGCCTTGGCGATACTCTCCCAGCCGACCGTGGGCCATTCCTCGTCGGATTGCACCACGTTGGTAAGGCCGAGCGCGCGCATCATATAGCCCGGCGCACCAAGCTGGCCCGCCATGTAGGGATCGAGCGCGATATCGGCGGAGGAGAACCAGAAGGCCGCTTTCAAGCCCTTCGGCAGATCCAGCGCCTTGGCCCGTGCCACGGCGCGCGCCTCGGTCGCCTGCAGATCGTCGACCAGCGTCTCGCCCCTGTCGGCGACATCGAAGATCTCGGCCAGCTGGCGGATGCCCTTATAGACCTGCACGGGATCAAAGGCGCCTACCCGCGTGCCATCGCCGCCGGTGCTGTTGTCCTTGGTGTCACAATCGGCGGGAAGGATATAGGTATTGATCCCCAGATCTGCGAACTGCTCACGGGTGCCCACCACACCATTGGGACCGACATGCCATTCATATTGCACGGCAACCAGATCGGGTTTACGGGCCACGACGCTCTCGAAGCTCGGATCATTATCGGCCAGACGCGGGATCTGTGCATTGACCTCGGCATAGCGCGGCAGCACCTTGTTGAACCAGACCGAGGTGCCCTTCACCCGATCCGCAAGCCCCAGAGAATAGAGGATCTCGGTGGCCGACTGACCGATCGTCACCGCGCGCTCGGGGGCCGCCTCGAAGCGGACCTTACGACCACAATTTTCTATCTGCAGCGGATAATGCGTCTGCGCGGAGGCCGAGACCGCACCCAGCAATGAGGCCACGGCCAGTATCATGCATTTCATCAGTTCCGTCCTTATCGAAAGGAGCGGAAAGCGCCATAAAGGACAGGGGCCGGAGACCCCGCCTGCCCTACCGACACACCCCGTCCGGTTAACATCTTCAGGCCGGCAGGTCTCCTGACTGGCGCCTCAACGCGTCTTTGCCCTTCCCGGACCGATGGCCCAGTGGTGTTGCAAAGGCGCTCTTCGCCTACAGTTGCGGGGGCAGTTCCGGTTGCCGCCGGAGCGGTGCGGATTCCCTATTATATCCTCGCGGATACCGGTGAGGTGGTTTTGCATCCTCCCCCGCCGGGGTCAAGCGATGCCACGCGACGAATTTCTGGCAGCCAGAGCGCGACGTAGCGTTACCTGTGCCTCGGCAGGTTACCCGAAGGCGCATTGAGCGCCATTCAAGACCGAGCATAATCGACCGTTTTCAAGGATTTTCACGCCAGCGGGAGATAATGCGCCATTATAGCTGTTTCCGGAATACACCATTCATAAGCACGCACATGATCAACGCCAATGGTTTGCATACAAACGCATACAAACGCCCGACTCGAAATTTGCTTGCCCGAAGCCGCACTGTTTCACGGTCCAGCCATTTCGCGACGCGGCCTATCTGAAATATTAGTGAGGAGTGTCACGTTTTGAACAAGACCAAATGTCGCACCGATAAAGCCGAGGCTCCGGCTGCATCGAAAGAGCTTTCCGGCATGGACCGACGCAACTTCTTGATCACCTCTGCGGTCGCGGGATTTGTGGCGGCATCGGGCACCGGACTGGGCCTGAGCCGTGCAATGGCGGCCACCGCGGACGGGGCGGCGGGTTTTGGCACGATCAGCGCTTTCGTGACCCGGCAGAAGGGCTTCGACCCCAAGCTGGTCGAGCGCGCCTATGACCAGCTGGTCGAGCTGGATCCGAGCTTCGACACCAAGGTCGTTACCCTGTCGGATGCGATCAAATCCGCCGATATCGAGGATATCGACGCCTTCCTTGCAACCAGTCCCGATCAGGATCTGCGCGAGACCATGACCACGATCACCGCCGTCTGGTATCTGGGCTATACCGGCACGCCCGATCCGTCGCAGGAAAAGGATGACGCGAAATTCGTCACCTATCGCGATGCGCTGATGTGGAAGCCCACCGGCAATACCACTCCGATCCCGACCTACTCGCAGCACAAGCAGAATTACTGGGCCGAGCCGCCCACCGCTGACGACATCAAGTGATCGCGCTGTAACTATTTTAGAAATCTGGACTATACCCAATGGCTAATGACTATGATGCCGATGTGATTGTCATCGGTTCCGGCACGGTAGGGGCGAATGCCGCCTACGAGCTGGCCAAGCAAGGCAAATCCGTTCTGATGCTCGAGGCGGGCGTGCGCATTCCGCGCTGGCGCCTGATCGAGGCCTTCCGCAATTCTCCCCGCCGCACCGATTATAACGGCCCCTATCCGGACGAGCCCTGGGCGCATACCTCGGCCTCGCATGACTATGTCGAGAATGATGGCGACTTCCCGATGATCGCCAACTTCCTCAAACTGGTGGGCGGCTCGACTTGGCACTGGGGCGGCGCGACATGGCGCTTCATCCCCGATGACTTCAAGATGCAATCCACCTATGGTGTGGGCCGCGACTGGCCTATCGAATATAGCGATCTCGAGCCGTGGTATGTGAAGGCCGAGTACGAGATTGGCGTCGCAGGCAATATGAAGGAAGACCAGTCTGGCGTGCGCAAGGGAGAGACATGGCCTCCGCGCTCCAAAGATTTCCCGATGCCCGCGCAGAAAAACAGCTACATGCTGGACACCTTCAAAAGCCGGATCGAGCCTCTGGGCTTTGATGTGGTGGCCGAGCCCTCGGCCATGATGAGCGGTAATTACCGTGGCCGTCCGGGCTGTGTAGGCAACAACAACTGCGCCCCTGTCTGCCCGATCGGCGCGAATTATTCCGGCGTCTTCCACGCCGATCTCGCCGTCGAGGCGGGCGTCAAGCTGATGACCAACACCACCGTGACCCAGATCGAGAAAGGTCCAGATGGCAAGATTGCCGCCGTCAAATGGAAATCGTCCAAAGGGGACGAAGGCCGCCTGACCGCGAAGGTCTTCGTGCTGGCCGCCCATGGCTATGAAAGCGCCAAGCTGATGATCACCTCCGAGGTCGGCAATTCCAGCGATATGGTCGGGCGCAACCTGATGCCACACCTTGGCCTGGGCTTTGACTTCTTCTCGGAAGATCCGGTCTGGCCGGGCCGTGGCCCGATCCAGCAAGGCGCGATCTTCAGCTATCGCGACGGCCCGACACGTTCGCAGCATTCGGGCATGAAACACGCGGTCAACAACTTCGTCCCGAACGAGGCGATGACCAAACGCCTGCTGAAAAAAGGCGTTCTGGGCTCCGAGCTGGACGCGCGTATCAAACATGACAGCGCCCGCTATATGAGCCTCTATTCGATGTTCGAGACGCTGCCTGATCCGGCCAACCGCGTGCAACCGGGGCCGCATAAGGACGCGCTCGGCCAACCCAATTTGCGCATCACCTATGCGGTGGACGACTACGCCCGTGGCGCGATCGACCCCTGTATCAACGACTATCAGCAGTTTGTCAGCGCGATGAATGGCGAGGTGCTCAACATGTCACGCGATCTGGCCAACCATGACCATATCATGGGCACGGTCATCATGGGCGACAAGGCAACGGACTCGGTCGTGGACAAGGACTGCCGCAGCTGGGATCACGAGAACCTCTTCGTGGTCAGCACCGGTAACCTGCCCTCCTCGTCGGTGGTCAACCCGACGCTGACCGCCGTGGCGCTGGCAATCCGCGCCGCCGACACCATCGCGAAGGAGGTCTGAGCCATGCGTCTGCTTACTCTTGCAACGGTGTTTACGGCTCTGGCCACCAGCGCCTTCGCGCAATCGGATGCCGATCTGGTGAAACAGGGCGAATATATCGCCCGCGCCGCCGACTGCACCGCCTGTCACACGGCGCCCGTCGATGGCAAACCCTTCTCGGGCGGCTACAAGATCTCCTCGCCGATGGGGCCGATCATCGCCACCAATATCACGCCTTCCAAGGACTATGGCATCGGCACCTGGTCCGAGGACGAATTCGCCAAGGCCATCCGTCAGGGTGTGACGCCCGATGGCACCCATCTCTATCCGGCCATGCCCTACCCGTCCTATGCCAAGATGACGGATGCGGATGTGAAGGCGCTCTATACCTACCTGATGCAGGGCGTTGATCCGGTAGATGCAGCCCCTGCCGAGAAAACCGACCTGCCCTTCCCCTTCAACCAGCGCGCGCTGATGATCGGCTGGAACATGCTCTTCTCGCCCAAGCCTGGCTGGACGGCACCGGACGGCCTGTCGGATCAGGAAGCACGCGGCGCCTATCTGGTGGATGCGCTCGAACATTGCAGCACCTGCCACACCCCGCGCGGGCTGATGATGAACGAGAAACAGTCCGAATATCTGGGCGGTGGCTCGCTGGGAAGCTGGCGTGCCCCCAATATCACGCCCGACAAGGCCACCGGGATTGGCGACTGGTCGAACGAGGATATCGTCGCCTATCTGAGAAACGGCTTTGCCAAAGGGCATGGATCGGCCGCAGGTCCGATGGCCGAAGCGGTCGAGCACTCGCTCAGCAAGCTGAAGGATGACGATCTGGAAGCGATCGCGGCCTATCTCAAGAAAGTGCCTGCGGTGCAATCGGCCATTGATGTGGCGGCCTCCCCCGCCGTGCAGGAAGTGCCGATCACGAGCTACGAGACCGCCGATTGGCAGGGCAATCCCGACCATGCCGATGCACTGGCCGATCACAGCACGACCGATGGGGCGAAGCTCTACAATTCGGCCTGTGCCGCCTGTCACGGTGTCGATGGTCAGGGCGCACCCGACGGACGTTTCCCGAGCCTGTCGAAATCGGCCCCTGTGACCTCGAAAGATCCCTCGAACCTCGTGATGACCATTGCCGAAGGCATCAGCCGTCACGATGCGACGGGCTATTCGGTCATGCCGAACTTCAGGAACGATCTTGATGACGGCCAGATCGCGGCCCTTGCCAAGTATGTCCAGACGAATTTCGGCGGCACCGATCCGAAGCTGGACAAGGCCGCCGTGGACACCATCCGCTCGGGCGGCGAGGTGCCGTGGATCGTGAAGAACGCCGCATGGATGACATGGGCGGGCATCATCATCGCGGTGATCGTGATCCTTGGATTGATCGGTGTTTTCCGCCGCGCGCGCCGCAGACAGGTCTGATCGCGCTCCTGCTGCACGAAGGCCGCATTCCATCAGGGATGCGGCCTTTGTCATGCGCTGTTGCATCGCGGCCAAAGCCGCAGGGTTCCGGCCGCTTGCGACAGATTGCGGCATTCCCAAACGCGGCTCATGGTCCTAGATCAGGTCCATCCGAGCGAAAGACATAGCCCATGCCCCAGCCCTCCATCCCTGCCGCCCCAGGCTCGTTGATCTACCGCCTCGCGCGGCGGCTCGAGGGATATTCGATCGGCATGGTCCCCGAATTCATAGGCGTCGCCGAGGGCTTGCGCGCCTCGCTGGCCTTTGCCGCAATGGTGCTGACGGCGGTGGCCAGTGGCGAGCCGAAGCTCCTCTGGGCCGCCTTTGCCGCCTTCTGGGTCTGCCTATGCGACCCGGGCGGGCGCGACCGCACCCGTTTCCGCGCGATGGGAGCCTTTGTGGCGGCAGGCACATTGGCGGCTTTCCTTGGCGCGGCAAGCGCAGGCCTCGGGCCGATCTATGCCTGCCTGACGCTGATCCCGATCATCTTCCTGCCCGCCCTTGGCGGCACATTCGGCCCCGCAGGCGCGCAGTCGGGCACGCTGATCTGCGTGGTGGGCGGCGTGGCCGTGGGCTTTCCCAGCTCGCCAATCGCCTCCCTGCATCTGGCCGGCGCATTTCTCATAGGCGGCATCTGGGCGCTGGTCTTCAGCTTCTGGATCTGGCGGCTGCGCTCGCAAAGTCCGGCTCGGCGCGCGATCGCCTCGGTCTTTGCCCGGCTTTCCGAGATGAACGCAGCCATGGCCGCGCGGCTGGGCCAGCAGGAGATCCTGGGCGCCGCCGAACCCGAATACCGCCGCGCCCTGCGCGCAGCCATCGAACGGGCGCGCAGCACCATCCTGGGCGTGGGCAATGGCCAGACCCAGTTCATGGCCGAACTGGGTACCGCCGACCGGATCTTTGCCGCGATGATCGCGCTCGACCACATGCTGAGCGAGCCGCTTGCACCCACCGAAGAAGCACCGCTGCGCGAACAGCTTGCGCGGATCGGGGCGCTGCTGTCGGAGGCGCAGATGCAGGCGATGACCCGCCACCCCAATCCCGACCGGCTGGTCTGGGAGGCCGAAGACCTGCGCCGTGCGGCAGAACGCGGCGGCGCACAATCGCAGGCCGTGGTCAGCGCGGTTGCAGAGGCCTTCCTGCGTCTGGCCGAGCATCTGCGCGGCGAGCCCCCCGAGACCCAAGCGCCGCAATCGGACCGCACGCCCCGCCCCAGCTGGCGCAACATTCCTGACCCGATCCTGCGCCACGCCCTGCGGCTGACGGTTGCAGTGGTGGCGACCTACCTGATCTGCGTGACACTCGAGATGCAGTATTTCTACTGGGCCACGATGGCGACTATCGTCGTGCTGCAGCCCGCGCTCTCGACCACATGGCCGCGTATGCTGGAACGGGTTCTGGGCTCGATCGCGGGCGGCCTTCTGGCCGCGGGCCTGCTGGCGCTCGGTCCGGGGCAGCTGACGCTGCTGGCCGTGATTATCCCGACCTCGGCGCTCACCATCGCTTTCAAACGGGTGAATTACACCATCTTCACCATAGGGGTCAGCGCGCTTTTCGTTCTGGTGACAGAGTTGCTGATGCCCGATCACGGCATTGCCCTGTCGCGCGCGCTCGATAATATCCTGGGCTCGGCCATCGCGTTCGTCGTGGGCGCCACCCTCTGGCCGGGCCGTGCCGAACCCTATTTCCGCGATATTCTGGCGCGTGCCGTGCAGGCCAATATGGACTATGCGGCGGCCTCGGTCGGCAGCACCGGCCTGCCCGAACCCGTTGACCGGCTGCGCCGGCAGGCGGGGCTCGAAAGCACCCATGCCGAGACCGTGCGCCAGCGCAAGATGATGGAGGGGCGGCGTTCGGCCGATCAGCTGGACAAGGCCGCCCGCGTTCTGGGCGCGCTCAGGGTGCTGGCAGGCGCCGTAACCGGCCATGCCCTGCTGGCCCCCGAACCCGATCCGGAGAAAGCCCGTGCGCTCGAAGAAACGGCCAGAAGCTTCGCGCAAGCCATTCGCCATGATGTAGGGGCGGCTTTGCCTCCCCTGCCGCCGCAGACCACCGAGACCGATCTGCGCAAGGCGCTGGAGCTTTTGCATAGCCAGCTCGACGAATATCTGACACGTTAACCACAGCCAAACTTTCGATCGCGGATCCAATCGTGCCCCATCTTCTCTCTTCCCGCCTCGCTCTCCTTGCCGGACTGGTGCTGAGCGCATTTCTGGCAGGCTGCGGCATAGGTCCGCGTGCCACCCCGCAGGAATGCATGGAACGGGCGATGTATTTCGAATCCAACCGCTCCAGCCGCGACGGGATGATCGCCGTCGGTTCGGTGGTGATGAACCGCGTCCGCTCGCCCGATTTCCCGAATACGGTCTGCGGTGTCGTGATGCAGAAAAACCAGTTCGCCCGCGGCATCATGAGCCGCAAGATGAATCTCGACAGCGCGCCCTATATCCGCGCGGCAGCGCGCTCGGTGCTGCGCGGCGAGCGTCACCCCTATATCGGCAACTCGTTGTATTTCCACACCGCAACCTATCGCGCGCGCTACAACAATATCAATTATGTGCTGACCACAGGCGGTAACGCCTTCTACGAGAAGCGCCGCCCCGAAGACGTGACGGCTCCCGTGCCGCTCCCCGCCCTTGAAGGCGTCACCGGCTACTGATCAGGCCTTGCGGGGAACGGCTTTGCGCTGCTCGATCTCACGATAGAGAAGGGCTGCGATATTCTTGCCCGCCACCGCCTCGATCCCCTGAAAACCGGGGGAGGAGTTGACCTCCAGCACCTTCGGACCGTCATAGGCGCGCAGAAGGTCTACCCCTGCCACGCCGAGCCCGAAACTGCGCGCGGCCTTCACCGCCATGCGGCGCTCCTGCTGGGTGATCTTCACCACCTCGCCCGTGCCACCCTGATGCAGGTTCGAGCGGAACTCGCCCTCCGCCCCCTTGCGCTTCATCGCGGCCACGACTTTGCCGCCGATCACCAGACAGCGGATATCCTCGCCCGCCGCCTCTCGCACGAAATGCTGCACGAGGAAATTGGCCTTCAGCCCGCGGAACGCCGAGATCACGCTTTCTGCGGCCTTGCGCGTTTCGGCCAGCACCACACCCTTGCCCTGCGTCGAGGCCAGAAGCTTCACGATCAGCGGTGCATTGCCCACCAGTTCGATCAGGTTGGTGGTATCCTTGGGCGAGGCCGCAAAGGCGGTGTCGGGCATCCCGATCCCTGCGCCCACAAGGATCTGATGCGCCCAGAGCTTGTCACGCGAGGCCATAATCCCGTGCGAGCCGTTCACGCAATAGGTGCCCAGCGTTTCGAACTGGCGCAGCACCGCCGCCCCGTAAGGGGTGATGGATGCGCCGATCCGCGGGATCACCGCATCATAGCGCGGCAGTTTGCGCCCGTCATAATAGATCTCGGGCGCGAGCGTGTTGATCGCCATATAGCAGCGCGTTGTGTCGATCGCATCGACCTTGTGGCCCCGCGCGCGGCCCTCCTCGACCAGACGCTGGGTGGTGAAGTTATCCTCGCGTGTAAGGATGGCTATCCGCAGGCTCGGACGGGCCTGATCATCAGGCGCGGGCACGGTGTAGCCCGTATAATCCAGCTCGGCCTGCAACCGCCGCTCGGCAGGCAGCACCGTTACATGATCTCCCAGAGCCTGCCGGCCCAGCAGCATTCGGCTGGCCATGGTCGAGCGGTCGGTCAGCGTAATCTCGATCGGCCAGCGGGCGCCGCCCACCTCGACATCTGTGCCGATCACATAGCGCTGCTCGGTCTCGCCATTCGACGAGGTCACATCGCGCCGGTCCAGAAGCGGGCATTCACACTGCACTGCAATCGCGTCATTTTCCGGCACGGGCTGCAGGGTGAAACGCACCATCGGCGCCTCGGCCGTGCCGGTAATCTCGATGCCAGACGCATGCAGCGCCGATGTCCGCGCGCCTGTGTCCACCTTGGCCAATATCGCAGGCACCCCGAGCCCGGGCAATGCCAGCCATTCCTCCCACCCCATCTGCAACGGAACCTGTGTCATAGGCGGACCCTCTCTGTGTTCGGGACGAACATGGCATGACGATAAAGACAGATGCGTGACATGCGGAGCCGGTTAGCTCTCGGCACGCGCGCGGCCCCGCCTCTAGCCTTCATGCGGACGGCTGACAAGATGGATAATACGGCCTGTCATTCCCGAGCGTATGCGCCACTCTCAGGGAAGGATCTTACGCGGTGCAGGCGCGGCAGATGCCGGCGTCAAAAACGGTCCAGCGGACGACCCGTGGATCATCTCCTCCACACGGACCCAGAGATCAAGAAGCTCTTCCATCTTGCGCGACAACTCGTCCTTATCGCCGTCCCTTGCGCTGTTCTCGTAACATTTGAGCATGGAATGCAGCTTCTTGTACCCCAATATTCCCGCAGATCCCGCGAACTGATGCGCGATCGAGGCGAAGCTTTCCAGATCGTCATACATGAGGTTCTGTTGGAGGGTCGATAACCGTTTGCGCCCCTCGGCAAGAAAGGCCTGCTCGAGGGCACTAAATTCCTCCGCGCCATACATCTCGCGCAGATCATCGCGGATCAGCGGATCGGCAAAGCCATCCGCCTCTGCATCCAGCTGCGACTGCTGCTGATGCTGGGCCAGAAGCAGACGGTTCAGCGCGGCACGGTTGATCGGCTTGCACACGACATCGTCGCAGCCCGCCGTCTTCAGCTCCGCCGCCGCCTCGGGCGAGATATTGGCGGTGACCGCCACGATCACCGTGTCGCGGTTCGGCCCGTCGCTGGCACGAATGACCCGAGTGGCCTGCCGCCCGTCGAGGACCGGCATGTTCAGATCCATGAGAATCAAGTCGAATTTCTGCTTGCGCGCCGCATCTACCCCGTCCTGCCCGTCAATGGCCATCACCACCCGGTGCTGCCCCTGCAGGAGCATCTGGCGCAGAACCTCGCGGTTGAGGGCGTTATCCTCGACGATCAGGATATCGCAAGGTGGAATGACGGCCGCAGCCTTAGGCTGCGGCTCGGCCTGACGCCGCACCAGCGCCGTAGGCGCAGGTAACGAGAACCAGAACACCGTGCCCTCGCCCGGCTCGCTCTCCACGCCGAGCTTTCCGCCCATCGCCTCGAGAAGACGGCGCACGATACCCAGCCCCAGACCCGTCCCCGATATGTCTTGCGCGCCGGTAGGCAGGATCGACACGAAATCCTCGAAGATCCGTTCCTGATCAGCCCGCGAGATCCCAATGCCGCTATCGATGACCCTGATCTCGAGCGATTGCCCCGCCATCGCATATTCCATCTCGATCTGGACAAGCCCGTTGCGGGTGAATTTGACCGCATTGCCGACGATGTTCATCATGACTTGCCGCAGGCGCGCCGGATCGCCGATCACCGCTTTGGGGATCGACGTCATGGGCTCCACTGTCAGCGAATTACCGCGCCCGGACGCAGCAGGGCGCAACGCCTTGGCAATCTCTTCCACCAGCCCGCGCGGATCGAAGTCGACCTTTGCGATATCGAGCTTACCTGCATCCAACCGCTCGACATCAAGCACGTCATTGACATGTTGCAAGAGCGACTGGCCTGCAAATTCCATCGCCTCGACCAAGGAGGTCTGGCGCTGATCGAGATCGGTATCGCGGATCAGCTCCAAAGAGCCGAGCAGACCGTTGAGCGGCGTGCGCAACTCGTGGCTCATGACCGAGACAAAGCGCGATTTCTCGCGCTCGCCAGCCAGTGCCCTGTCACGCGCCGCAATCAGCTCGGCCTTATCCGCGACACGGCGCGAAATGTCGCGCAGATAGATGACATGCAGGCGCCCGGAACGCAGCTCGGCCTCGCGGATGGACAGTTCTGCGGGGAACACCTCGCCATTGGCGCGCTTGGCTTCAAGCTCGTTCAGACCGCGACGGCTGGCCGCCGTAGTGGGGAGCGTCACGAAGTCCGCCATCTCGCGCCCGATCGCCTCGGCCTTCGGACACGCAAAGATGGTCTCTGCCGCACCATTGAACTCGACGATGGTCCCTTCGGCATCCACCACGACCACCGCATCGACCGACGCGTTGACCACCGCCGTGATCCGCGTCATCGCATCGCGCAAGGACAGCGCCTTCTGCTGGCCGAACCGCCACAGGCGCCAGAGCGCCACCGCCCCCATCGCAAGGATGGAAAACAGGATCAAGGTCATCAACGCCAGCTTGACCAGCGCCTTGAAGACCAGCTCGCGCTGGTCCTTGATCTGTTCGGAAAAGATCGAAAGCCCCATCAGTGCGAGCGCGCGCAGGTCGCCTTCGGCGGCGCGCGCCTCGGCAACCACACGCGCTTTCATCGCTTCGTTGAAAGGCAGATTGCCATCAAGCCGCTCGGCAGTATGGTCGAGAAAATGCCAGACCGAAGCCAAAGGCTTGGCGCCGCCCTGATCGCGCAGGATCTCGCGGAAGCCAGAGCCTTCGGTCACCGTCTGGATACGACTGTAGAATATGTCGAAGCGCTGGCGGAAATCCTCCACCGTTTCGGACACTTCGGGTTTGACGCCAAGTAGCGCCAGCCGCATCCGGTCGAACTCCACCTCGATCTGCGAGAGGGTCCATTGCGGGCTGTCGGTATTGGCGCTGGCCAGAGTATCAATTTCGCGCCCGACGTCCCGCGCGTTCTGGAAGATCCCGTAAAGCGCCACGCCAATGATGAGCACCAGCCCGAGGGCCGCGATGAAGCGGTTACGCTTTCTGGCATCACGAAGGAACTGGTGACTCATGGCGCGGCGGATCTCAGTTCAGGATCTCGATCTTGACGACCTGCCAGATACTGCGCGCATAGACGACCTCGTTGCGCAGCGCCTCGTCGGAATCATAGGGATAGACCACCCAGAGCGGTCCCTTATCCCGCACCGACATCGTCTCTCCATTGCGTGAATAGGCCAGAAGCGCCTCGTTGGGATGCAGCTCGGACACCGGCACAGTGACCGAGTAATCATTGACCGCCGTCAGTTTCAGATTGCCCTCGCTAACACCATATTCGGCGAGAAGATCGGCAAGATAGACCCCTTTGAACTCCTGCGGCCCCTTGGTCCAGGTGGTGGTGGTCGTGAAGCTTCCCGACGGCAGCGCCTCGAGGGCTGCGCGATCGAGTTCGACAGGCGCGGTATGGCCCGGGGCACCGATAATCGTCAGGACCGGCGACTGGGCCAGAGCCGGCATCATCGAGGCGAGAAAAACGGCGAGAATGGCGAGAGAGGATTTCAGATAGCGCAAGGACCTACTCCGTTGACAAGAATCTGCGCACGGTTTGCGGCGCGGGCATTCTCCCTACACATAAGCGGCAACCCTTAATTCATTGGTAATGCGCATCTCTTGGTGCCGTTTCTGCTTGCCTGTGCGGTGACCAAGGGTCCTCTGCGCTCCGGCATTGGCGGATACGGGGTTTTTCTTGCCAATTGTGCGCCCTAGCTTGCACAGACAGGACTTTCACTCCGACATAGGATCATTTCCGTGGCTCAAACCTATACCCCGCCCAAGATCTGGACCGCCCCCGAAGAGACGGGTGGCCGGTTCGGTGCCATCAACCAGCCCACCGCCGGCCCGCGATTCGACAAGGAGCTGCCCAAAGGCGCGCACCCGCTGCAACTCTACTCGCTGGCCACGCCGAACGGTCAGAAGGTGACGATCCTGCTCGAGGAGCTGCTCGCGGCGGGGATCGATGCCGAATATGACGCATGGCTCATCGAGATCATGAAGCTCGACCAGTTCGGCTCGGGTTTCGTGGAGATCAATCCCAACTCGAAGATCCCCGCATTGGTGGACCATAGCGGAGCCGAACCGGTCAGGGTTTTCGAATCCGGCTCCATCCTGATATATCTGGCCGAGAAATTCGGGGCCTTCCTGCCGGCCTCGGGGCCCGCGCGCGCCGAGGTGATGAACTGGCTCTTCTGGCAGATGGGCTCGGCGCCCTTCCTGGGCGGCGGCTTCGGGCATTTCTACGCCTATGCGCCCGAAAAGCTCGAATATCCGATCAACCGCTACGCGATGGAAACCAAGCGCCAGCTCGATGTTCTGGACCGCACACTGGCTGAGCGCCCCTATATCGCGGGGGACATGTATTCGATCGCGGATATGGCGATCTATCCTTGGTATGGCGGGCTGGTCGAGGGGCGCCAATACGGTGATGCGGCGACCTTCCTGCAGGTGCAGGACTACGAGCATCTGGGCCGCTGGGTGAGCGAGATCTCGGCGCGGCCGGCCGTCCAGCGCGGCCGCCGTGTGAATGCGACCGGCGAGAATGGCGTGCCCAACCGCCACAGCGCCGCCGATCTGGACTGAAGCGGCCCATGGAAACGGCCTGCCCCTTTGTGCAAGGGACAGGCCGCATAGGCGCAAGAGCAGATCTCAGCTGCGTAGACGCAGACGACGCTCGCTGAAATCGGCGAGCTGGGTCACCAGATAGGCGATGACCATATAGATCACCACGGCCACGAGGAACGCTTCGAGATAGTAGAAGTTGAGCGCCGCCGTCAGTTGGGCCTGCGCGAAGATATCCACCACCTCGATGGCAAAACCGAGCGACAATGCCTTCATGATGACCATGACCGAATTGGCCAGATCGGGGATGGCGGCCACTGTGACCTGCGGCAGGAGCACCCTGCGGAAGAGTTGCCAGCCGGTATAGCCGAGCGAATGCGCAGCCTCGGCCTGCCCTTTGTCGAAGGAGTTGAGCGCGCCCTTGATGACCTCGGTCTGGAAGGCGGCCACACAGGAAGTCAGCGCCACGATCAGCGTCACCCAGTTGGGCGTCATATGGCCGTTCACCTTGAGCCCCACCAGCCCGGTGACGAACTCCAGCGCCGCAGGCAGGCCGAAATAGGTGAGGAAGATCACCACCACCATCGGCACGCCCTTGAAGACCACCTTATAGGCCACGACCAGCTCGCGCAGAACCGGAATACGGCGGTATTCGCATAGCGCAAACAGGCTGCCCAGCAATGTCGAGAGGACGAAAACCGCTACGGCCATCGCCAGGGTCCACGGCACTACCGGAAGGATCGACAGAAAATCCGGAATGAGGAGAGATAAATCGAACATGGGTCGTATCCTTTTCCGGCTTTACACGGAGGGGGCGAGTTTGAGGCGGCGCGCGCCCTGCTGGGTGTAGCGCCCCGAGCGGCGCTCGAGCAGGCGGATGATAGCCCATGCGACAAGGCAGAGCGCCGAATAGAGCACCGCGAGCACGAGATAGGTCTCGAACTGGTACTGGTTGTAATCGCGCTCCATCACAAGGTGGGCAGTGGCCATCACATCGGCCGCGCCGATATACATCACGAGGGCCACGTTATGGATGAGATAGATGATCGAATTGCCATAGCCGGGCAAGGCGATATGGGCGGCCTGCGGGCCGGCCACACGGGTGAGCTTGCGGAAGAACCCGTAGCCCAGTGAATCCGCCGCCTCGTGCTGACCGCGCTCGACCGCCAGATAGGCCGGGCGCATGACCTCGGAGAGATAGCCGCCGTGATAGAGGCTCAGCCCCACCATTGCCGCCAGATTGGCATCGAAAATATCGGGCAGGCCGAACTGGGCCACAAAGACCGGCAGGCCATAATAGACGACGAAAAGCTGCAACACGACCGGAACGCTGCGCGCATAGGACACATAGAGATCGGCGAGCTGGCTGATGACCGGCACACGGCAGATACGGAAGAAGGTGGTGATGAATGCCAGAACGAACCCCGCAGCCATCGCGACGAACATGATGAACAGCGTAAGCGGCAGGGCCGAGATCAGTTCCGGAACGAGAACGGCAAGATCCAAGGGGAATACTCCTGTGGGCTTAGGGACGGGATCGGGCCATGACAGCCCGATCCGGTTTGGGGACTAGGCTCAGTTGAGCGTCATATAGGCGCCGACTTTCTCGCCGAACCACTTCTCGGAGATCTGATCGAGCGTGCCATCCTCGCGCAGCTCGCCAAGCGCCTTGCTCACATCTGCAGCCAGCTGCTCGTTCTCGGCGTCGCGATGGATCAGCACATAGGTGTTGTGCACGACGACCGGCTCGGAGGCCACGATATCCAGTTTCTGCTGTTCGATCACGGTGGCCTCGCCCAGATTGGAGGGCAGGATCAGGGCGTCATATTTGCCTTGGTTCAGCTCGTTGAGGCGGGTCGGATAGGGCACGCCTGCGCTCGAGGCGGTAAGCTTGAACTTCACATCCGGATGCTCTTCCTGCCAGCCGGTCACGAATTTATACACGCCGCCGCCTGCCGTTACGGGCACAATTTTCTTACCGGCCAGACCGGTCATATCCTTGATCTCATCGCTTTTGCGCGAATAGATCTTCATCATGCTTGCACCGATCGGGTTCTCGGGGATCAGGAACTGCTTGGCACGGGTGGGGTTGGAGTAGTAACCGCCGGTGATCATGTCATATTTACCAGTGGCCAGACCGGTCTCCTGCGCGATATCGGCCGCACCCTCCATCTCGAACTTGTATTGCGGCAGCTTGGCATTGATCGCCTTGAGCACATCGGGCTCGTAGCCCTGCGGCTCGTGGCCGATGGCGCCCCAGGAGAGCGGTTTGGATTCCGCCGCCGTCGCGATCTTGATGACGCGCGGAGCATCTTCGGCCAGCGCGAGACCAGAGGTGGCCATGGCAAGGCCCGCCGCGCCAAGGAGTGTCAGCGCAAATCTGCGGCCAAGCATAGAAGTCAGTGTCAGCATTCCCTGTTATCCTTTATCAGTTGGTCTTAAGCGAATTCGAGTTCCGCGCGCAGGAATTGCGCGAGACGCGGGGTGGCGGGGGCTTCGAAAATCTCGTCGGGACTGCCTTCGGCGGCAACCACACCACCTTCCATGAAGACGATCCGGTTCGAGACCGAACGGGCGAACTGCATCTCGTGGGTCACCAGCAGCGAGGTGATGCCCGAGCCCGTCACATCCTTGATGACTTTCAGCACCTCGTTCACCAGCTCGGGGTCGAGCGAGGAGGTCGGCTCGTCGAAGAGGATGACATCAGGGCGCACCGCCAGCGCGCGGGCGATACCCGTGCGCTGCAACTGACCGCCCGAAAGCTGCGAGGGGTAGTGATCCTGACGCTCGGTCATGCCGACGCGGTCCAGCTCGCGCAGGGCGATCTCGCGGGCTTCCTCGCGCGATTTCTTCTGCACCACCACCAGCGGGTCCATGATGTTCTGGATCACGGTCATGTTGCGGAAGACGTTGAACTGCTGGAACACCATCGCCGTGCGCAGGCGGATATCGCGGATCGCCTTCTTGTCGGCGCGGGCATAATCCATCTGCACCCCATCGAGCGAAATGGTCCCCGATTGGGGCTTTGCCAGATAGTTGATACATTTCAGAAGCGTCGTCTTGCCGGTGCCGCTCGGCCCGATGATCGAGACGACATCGCCCTTCGCGACATCGAGATTGACGCCGTTGAGGATCTGGTTGCTGCCATAGGCGAGCTTCAGGTCTTTGATAGAAAGCATGGTTCGTCTCCTGTTGTCAGGCAGCGGGTGCCGCGTGCCCCAGAACATGCATCAGCCGGTTCGCCCAGCCGAAGATCGCGATAGAATGGATAAGGTCGATGATCTCCTCATCCGACATGCCCTGCGCCCGAAGGGCCGCCACATCCTCCGCTCGGGCCTCGCTCGGTGTCACCGAGAGCTTGCGGGCAAAGGCATAGATGGCGGCATCGCGCGCACCCAGTGCCTCGGGCTGGCCCACGAATAGCGCGCTGACGGCGGTATCGCTCTTGGCCAGCTGCGCCTGACGGCGGGCATGGACCACGGCGCAATATTTGCAGCCATTCACCATGGAGGCACCCAAGGCCCCAAGTTCGCGATCGGCACGGTTGAGCCCGCCCTCGGCATACATGATCGCATTGAACAGAACGGTGCGCGCCACATAGCTTTCGGGGTCATGGGCCAGCGTGCGCACATAGTCCGAGACCTTGGTGGCCGAGGGCGTGACCTTCATCGCGTCGAGTTGCTCGGGGGTGGCCTCGGACAGTTTGACCGGTTCGATATAGGGATACCATTCGAGCGGTTTGATACGGACGGTAGGGATCATCAGGACCTCAACAGGCGCAGACCGGCGGCAACACGGGTCTGGAAATTCACGAAAGCGATCAGTTCGGACAGCGCGATGATCTGCGGCGAGCTGAGCCCTGCCGCCTCGAGCGCGCGGATATGCTCGGGGCCTGCCTGCCACGGTGTCAGCGTGACCATGTCAACATGGCGCGCGATCGCGGCATGCGGCGCCTCGAGCCCTGTCGCGCCATTCCCGAGCGCGACCAGCGGATCGAGCGGATCAAGATGGGCCAGCGCTTCGGAATATTGCGCCACCAGCGCCTCGTCCTCGTTCAGGCGCGCCATCCGCAAGGCCAGCGCGTGGCGCAGATCGCCATCGAGACCCAGCCCGTGTTCGGGTGCGAGCACGGATGCACGGCAGATCTCGGCCCCTTCCACAAATTCGGGACGGGCCCTGCGGGCACGGTAGACCGGGTCTTGCGGCTTCAGGCCCGCCGCGAGGTCTAGGGCATCACTCATACGGAAGCTCCTTCATGAAGGCTGAGGGTCGCATCGACCCATTCGTCCCCTTGAAGTTCGGGGGTGTCATAGGCTTGCAGGTTCTTGAAATGGGTCTCGACATCTTCGGCAAAGAGCGAGGCGGCAATCCCCTGCACCAACCGCTCGGCACCGGCACTGACTGCCGGAATATCGCCCGAAACCTTACCATGGGTCAGCATGGCAGCGTCATTGAAACAATGGATATGGGCCAGCATCGGACAGCTGCCCGGCTCGCGTTCGCGGAACTCGAAATCCGGCCCCAGATCCGGCGCATCCGACAGGCCTGCGCGCGGGCGGCCCATCTCGGGGGTCTCGCGCCCGTCCTTCCAGCGCCGGATGAAAGGCGCGAAATTCGCGAACTCGGCCCGCCCGTCGAAATCGTTCACGAACCCTGTCGCCGCGATCAGGAAATCGAAGCGCATCTCGCCTTGTGTCGTCTCGATGACCAGTTCGTTCTGCTCGACAGCCATGCTCTCCAGCCCGCAATCGAGGAAGAAGCGCGCATTCTCGTGACGGCTCACACGCAGCGTCGAATTGCGCGGCGGCGGCGTCTGGGTCCGGGCGGTATAATCGAAGAACTTCCATTTCCACAGATCGGGCAGACGGTGCATGCCCTGCACCACGCCATAGCTTCCGATCCCAGTCATCTTGTTGATCCGCGGCATCTCCTTGCGCCGGATCAGCATATCGACCGACCCCGCGCCCGCCTCGAGCGCCGTCGCCGCATTATCCATCGCCGAGGCCCCGGCGCCGATCACCGCAATCCGTTTGCCCTTGAGGGCGTCAAAATCGATATCATCGGCAGAGTGCGCCCAGAAGCGCGGATCGATGGCGCGGATCATTTCGGGCACATAGGTGCCGCCGAGCCCCGAGCGGCCCGTTGCCAGAACCAGCCTGCGGGTCAGGATGCGCCCCGTTTCGGCCCCCTCGACGGTGACGGCGATCAGATCACCCTCCTGTTCGAGAGAGGTCATGCGCACATCGTTTTTCACCGGCAGGTCCAGCGCCTTACGATACCAGACCAGATAGTCCATCCACTGGTTCTTCGGGATCTTGTCGAGCGCGTCCCATGCCGCCTGTCCCCATTGCGCAACAAACCACGCGCGGAAGGTCAGGCGCGGAAGTCCCAGCGCGGGGCCGGTCAGGATCTTGGGCGAGCGCAGCGTTTCCATCCGCGCGAAGGTGACCCATGGGCCTTCCTGACCTTCGGGGGCCGCATCATAGGTCACGATATTGTCGATCCCGCTGAAGACCAGCTTGGCAGTGGCTGTCAGACCGCACATACCCGCGCCGATCACCACGACATCGCGGACCTCCTCGCCCTTGTGCTGACGCTGCGGGACCCATGATTTCGCCGGCAGTTCCAGAAGCGAGAGATCCTCGGCCAGTTGCGCTTCCAGCGCGGCCAATCCCGCATTCTGTGACGGGAGAGTGTTATCCATCATGTTTCCGTTCCATAGTTCGAGAATTCGGGCGCCGGAGGCGTGAGCCCGCCGGCAAGCGCCGGGTCAAGCCGCGCAAAACCCGGGATGAGACGTTCGGCATTGGCCTCGACCTGATCGGCAAGCCGCATGGCCGTCGCACTCAGGGGCCGACCCTTTGCCGTCAGCACCCCCCAGTAGAAGGGCACCTCCGCATCGATCGGGCGGATCACGACGCCTGGCACATTCATGCCCCACGCGGAGACCGGATCGATAATCGCCGCAGCCCCTGTGCGGCTGACAATCTGTAGCGCCGCATAGGAAATATTGGTGCGGATTACCTGCCCCACCTGCACGCCGCGCGCGGCCAATACCCGCGCCACATGCATCTGGAACCTGAGTGGATTGAGCATGGTGACCATCAGCCGGTTGGCGAGGCTATCCACAGGCACCACCTCTTGGGCTGCCAGCGGATCATCCTCACGCAGGGCGATGGCATCAGGGGCGCTATAAAGCCGCAAGACCTCGACGCCCGACGTATCAAGCGGCAAGCTGCAATAACCCAGCTCCGCCCGTCCGCTGCGCACTTCCTGCACGACGACCGAAGGTAGGAACTGGCCCACATGGGTCTCCTGCGGCAGACCCGCCGTTCCGAGATCCGCCAGCGCGGCAGGGATCAGACTCGTGCCGATCGCCGAGATACTGGCAACTTGCAGGATACGCCCCCTGCCCGCGGCAATCATCTTGGCCCGTGCGGCCAGCTCGCCAAAGGACATCAGAAGACGCCGGGCCTCATCGCCAAAGGCGAGCCCCTCCTCGGTGATCTGGATCCCCCGCCCCACACGATGCAACAGCGCAAAGCCCAGTTCGGCTTCGAGATCCTGCACCGTGCGCGAGACGGAAGGCTGCGATGTGCCGATCTTGGCCGCCGCTTTGGTGATGCTTCCCTCTTCGATCACGCTCAGGAATATCTGGAGGTCTCTGGTGTCCATCGCTCACAAATACAAAATATGAATTACTAAGTCATCTTCATTCATATTACGTATGAGTCAAAGCTTTTTGGAAACCAGCCTCGCCAAGTCGGATAAAAGGCGAGAAATTAGGCATACACCCATAAAACACCGCAGATTATGCGTGTTTACGCGCCATTCAGGCCAACCTGAACGGCGCGACGAACGTGGCGGCATATGCGCCACGCCAAGGCCTCTTTTGTCGGAAAGACGGGGCGCAATACCACCCCGCGTGGCCGAGTGCTCAGAGCAGATCTTCGAGCGGCACGATGCTTTTCTGGATCGGGGATTTGATCACGATATAGCTGAAATATTGCGAGATCCCGAGATTGCGCTCCAGTAGCGCCTCGATAGTCTCGTGATATTCGGACACGTTGCGGGAGGTGAATTTTACCAGATAGTCATAGCCGCCTGAAATCAGATGGCATTCCGATACCTGACGCAACCGCCCGACTTCCTGCTCGAAGCGCGAGAACAGCTCGCGCCGGTGATCGGACAGGGTAAATTCCGTGAAGACGGTAACGGGCTGCGAGACCTTGGTCATATCGACCTGCGCCCCGTAGCCCGCGATCACCCCCGCCGCCTCCATCCGCTTGATCCGCTGGAGGCAGGGAGAGGCCGACAAACCCACATGCTCCGATAGCCGTACATTGGAGATACGGCCATTTTTCATCAGCTCGTTGAGAATACTGATGTCGATACGGTCGAGTTTGATCGTCACGTCGAGGGGATCCGTCTGTTAGGTCTTCAGGAGGCTTTGCGCAGCGCGGCCTGGTGGGCCGCAACCAGATCCGCCATCGAATTGAAGCGGAAATCGTAATTCGGCATCTCGCCCGGGTTCATCGTGGCACCGAAGCCTTTTTTGTCATGGCGGCGGTAGATCCACGCGGAGGTCAGGCCGTGACGGTTGGCGGGCTTGTGATCGTGGAACATGCTTTCGGCGGTGTGCAGAATCTCGTGTTTCTCGATCCCGACACGCGCCAGATGTTCGATCATATAATCGAAGTTCCTGTCGGACGGCTTGTAGCTGCCCACATCCTCGGCGGTATAGACGTGATCGAAGGTCACACCCAGCTTGTCATTGGAATGTTTGAACGAGGCCGCATCGACATTGGTCAGCACACAGAGTTTGAAGTATTTCTGCAGATATTGCAGGGCGCCCGCCGAATCCTCGAACGCGGGCCAGTTCTTCACCGACTGGCCATAGGTCTCGCATTCCTCCCAAGTGACCGGAATATCCCATTCCTCGGCGAGGCGGCGATAGACGGTTGCCAGCAGGCGGGAATAGGGCATCGCGGGGGTCCAGCGCTGCTGGGTGCTTTCATGATAGGCATGCGCCTCGAGGATCTGATCGCGCGACAGGGGCGATGCCAGCCGCGCCGTCAGCGGCTTCAGCCCCTCGACCATGCCGCTTTCCCAATCGATGAGCGTGCCATAGACATCGAAGGTCAGGATCTTGTAATCATTCAGGTTCATTGAGGTTTTCCTTCAGGGTTTCACGCCATAGAGGCAGATCTCAACGGGATGTTCACTGATGTCGTCCCATTGCTAGTTGTGCGCCGGATCAAGGCAAGAGGATTTCCCGCAAGGCCGTCATATCCTCGCAGGCTCTGCGCCAGATCCGGCCATATGAGCGGATTTTAGGCGCAGCAACGTGGCTGCGCCGAATTTTTATGCTGCCCATATGGATAAGTACGGACAGCTTCTGCCTCCCCTCAGATCACGAGGCAGAGGCGGAAGGCGTCATAGATCGCGGCATGGATCGAGCGCGAGGCAACCGCATCGCCGATGGCAAAGAGCGCATAGCCCTCGCCTTTGGCAGGCGTGCCGGGTTGCGGCTTGAGCGCCAGCAACTCGTCGAGTTGTGTCTCGCCATTATTGGCCGAAGCGCTCCGCATCTCCTGATACAGCTCGTCATAGGGCAGCGAGCCGTGATCGACGACCACATCATCCACCTCATAGGCAATCCGCTCGCCCGTCAGCATATGGACCATGGTCACCTTCAGCCCGTTGCCCGAGCGCTCGACCTTGCGGATCTCGAGGTCGATATCGACCTTCGTATGGAGCGCCGCAAGCTTCTTGCGATAGGTGATGCGCGATTGGTATTCCATCTCCTGCGCCATGAATTCATCCATTGTCGTCAGGCTGACATCGCGGCCCATCTCGGCCAGCGTCAGCGCGGTGGACGGTGCCTGATGGCGGCCGGTGCCATCCACGACCAACACTTTCTGGCCGATAGTCTGCGGCTCGTTGAGCGCATCCCATGTGGATTTCACCAGCTCCTCGCCGCCCTCCGGGACGGTGGTATCCGGCAGACCGCCGGTTGCCATAATCACCACATCGGGGGCCTCTGCCGCAATCTCTTCCTCGCCGGCAAAGCAATCGGTCACGACCTTCACGCCCAGATGCTCAAACTCGACCACACGCCAGTCGACGATCGCGATCAGATCCCGACGCCAGCCCGCAAGTGCCGCGATCAGCACCTGACCGCCCAGCTTCGGGCCCGCCTCGAACAGCGTCACCTGATGGCCACGCTCGGCCAGAACACGCGCGGCCTCAAGCCCCGCAGGACCGCCGCCCACTACCACGGCCTTCTTCTGCACCTCCGCCTTCGGCACGATATGGGGAAGTTTATATTCGCGGTTCGATGACGCATTATGGATGCAGTTGCCTAACCGGTAGAGGCAATGCGAGGTGCCGATACAGGGGCGGATGCGGTCGGCCTCGCCCTGTTCGAGCTTGCGCACGATATAGGGGTCGGCGATGTGGGCGCGGGTCATGCCTACCAGATCGAGCAGCCCTTCGGAAATCGCGTAACGTGCGGTTTCCAGATCGGGAATGCGCGCGGCATGAAAGACCGGCAGCTTCACCTGTTTCTTGAACTCGCCCACGGTTTTCAGGAAAGGCGCCGAGGGGCGGGCCATATTGGGGATGTTGTGCTCGACCAGCGCCAGCCCCGTATCCATCTTGCCAAAGATGCAGTTGAAGAAATCAATCGAGGTCTCCTGCTGCAGGATACCCGCAATCTCGAGACATTCATCGAAATTCAGACCGATATTCTCGCCTTCATCAACCACATAGCGCATGCCGACGACGAAATCGTCGCCCACTTCGCGGCGGATGGAGTCATGCAACTCCAGTGCGAAACGCACACGGTTCTGCACCGAGCCGCCCCATTTATCGGTCCGGAAGTTGGTCAGCGGCGAGAAGAACTGGCCGATCAGGTGGCCGCCTGCCAACGTCTCCAGCCCGTCAAAACCGCCCTCTTTCAATCGGCGCGCAGCCGCGGTGTAATCGCGGATCACGCGGCGGATGTCGTGCTCGTCCATCTCGTGGGCAATCGCACGGTGACGCATCTCGCGCAGGCGCGACGGCCCCAGCGCGGGCAACCAGTCGCGCACCGTCGCATCGGCACGGCGCCCCAGATGCGAGATCTGGCACATGATATGGGCACCATGTTTGTGCACACGCGCGGACATCTGTTGCAGATAGGGGATAGCGTCATCATGGCTGACATCCATCTGGTTGCCGCCCCAGTTGCTGTCAGGGCTGACCTGCGAGGAGCCGCCGATCATGGTCATCGCCAGACCGCCCTTGGCCTTTTCCTCGTGATAGGCCTGATACTGTTCACGCGGATAGCCGCCACCGCCTGCGGTCGCCGCATGCGAGGTCGAAATGATGCGGTTGCGCATCGTCAGATGTTTCAGCTTGAACTCGGTCAACAGCGGATCGCGGGTGCGCAGCTGTGCCGGTTTTGCGTGGGTATTCATCTTGCTCTCCGTTGGATTTTTGCGCAGCGGGCCCTCGTTATGCGGCCCGTTCCAATGATCTGGGGCCTCAATAATGACCTTGCCCCGTCACCTCTTCCAGCCAGCCGCGGCGCAGTTGCGGCACGGCGCGGACGAGATCGCGGGTATAGGAATGCTGGGGGTCGGCGCTCAGGCGGTCACGAGGGGCACGTTCGACCTCGCGGCCTTTGTAGAGGACCATCACCTCGTTACACATCGCCTCGACCTTCCCGAGATCGTGACTGATGAAGAGATAGGACAGGCCCAGCTCGCGCTGGAGCTCGACGAGCAACTCGATCACCGCATTGGCCACCACCGTATCAAGCGCCGACGTCACCTCGTCGCAGATCACCAGTGACGGCTCGGCGGCCAGCGCACGCGCCAGATTGATCCGCTGCTTCTGCCCGCCCGACAGCTCGCGCGGCGACAGATCCGCCAGATGCGCTGGAAGCCGCACCATATCCAGCAGCTCCAGCACCCGCTTGCGCCGCGCCTCGCGCCCCAGCCCATGGTAGAATTTCAACGGGCGGCCAAGGATATCGGCATTGCTCAAGCGCGGATTGAGCGCGGTATCGGCCATCTGGAAGGCGATCTGCAACTCGCGCCGGTCCTGTTTCGACCGCTTGCGTGCATTGGTGATATTCAGTTCGCGCCCGTTCAGGAGCCCATAACCATGCGCGGCAGGCAATAGCCCCGCCAGCACCCGCCCCATGGTCGATTTCCCCGAGCCGGATTCCCCGATCAGCCCCAGTGTCTGGCCCTTGCCGATCTTGAAGGAGATATCGCGTAGCACCGGATGTCGGGGCATATTGTTGCGGATCGGGCCGTAACCTGCGGTCAGCATCGCGACCTCCAGCACCGTATCGGGATCAGTGGTGGTGTCCAGCTCCAGCCGGCGCGGCTCCGAGGCTTTCAGGAGCGCCGAGGTAAAGCCCGATTGCGGGCGTTCCAGCACGGCACCGGCCTCGTTATTCTCCATCACCTGCCCGTCTTTCAACACGATGATCCGGTCGGCAATCTGCGCGACCACACCCAGATCATGGCTGACATAGATGGCGGTCACGCCCTGCTGGCGGATCATATCCTTGAAGGCCTTCAGCACCTCGACCTGCGTGGTCACATCCAGCGCGGTGGTCGGCTCGTCGAAGATCATCACCTCGGGGGTATTCATCATCGCCATCGCCGCCATCATCCGTTGCAA
This sequence comes from Thioclava sp. GXIMD2076, assembly GCF_037949795.1. NCBI lineage: Bacteria > Pseudomonadati > Pseudomonadota > Alphaproteobacteria > Rhodobacterales > Paracoccaceae > Thioclava > Thioclava sp. GXIMD2076. The sequence goes on along the minus strand of NZ_CP149934.1, from coordinate 37,847 downwards.
CTGGCCGCCCGAGACCTGATGGACGTAACACTCGCCGATCGTCTCGGGATCGGGCAGCGCCATCGTGGCCATCAGCTCTTTCTGGCGGGCCAGTGCTGCGTCCTTGGACATGGTGTTATGCAGCTTCGCGGCCTCGACCACCTGCGAGCGGATACGTTTGACGGGGTTGAACGCGGCTGCCGCCGATTGTGCGACATAGGAAATGTCGCGCCCCCGATAGTCCCGCAGCTGCGCCTTGGACAGGGCGCGCACATCGCGCTGGCCCACACGGATCTGCCCCTTGGAGATCGTGCAGCCCGGACGCGCATAGCCCATGAGCGAAAGCGCGATGGTAGATTTGCCCGAGCCGGACTCGCCGATCAGTGCCACCACCTCACCCTTTTTGGCCGAGAAGGAGACATCGCGGACAATCTCGCGCCCCGCGGCCTCGATGGTCAGGCCCTGAACCTCGATGAAACTCTGATCGGTCATCTCAGCGCTCCTTCTTCTGTGCGGAGATGGCATCGACCATCAGCGTCATCGACATGGTCAGCGACAAGAGCGCCAGGGCAGGTGCGAAGATCGCAAGCGCCCCATAGCTCAGCCCCATCATATTCTCGGCAATCAGCGCACCCCAATCGGCTTCGGGCGGCTGCACACCCAGCCCGAGGAAGGACAGGCCCGACAAAAGAAGCGCGATATAGATGAACATGATCCCGAAATGGGTAACGAGATTGGGCAGGATATTGGGCAGGATCTCGCGGAAGATGATATAGAGCGGCCCCTCGCCGCGCACATGCGCCGCATCGATGAATTCAAGCCGCGACACATTCATCGCCGCCGCCCGCACATTGCGGTAGGCCGAGGGGATATAGAGCGCGGTGATCACAATCACCAGAACGGGGATCGAGGTGCCGAACCCCGCCACGGCCACCAGTGCGAAAATGGTGGAAGGCAGCGAGTTGACGGTATCCATCAGCCACGAGAGCGCCGTATCCAGAGGTCCACGCACCAGTGTAACCCCCACCCCGAGGATCAGCCCGAAAAACAGTGCAAGCCCCGCAGTCAGGAACGGCAGGCCCACGGTATATTTGGCCCCCGTCATGATCCGCGACAGCACATCGCGGCCCAGATAGTCGGTGCCAAGCCATGTCTGCGCGGTAGGCGGGCCCAGCACATTCCAGCTGTCGATGAATTCGCCCGGATCATGGGGCGTCAGCCAGTCGCCGAAAATGGCGATGAAGGCCCAGAACAGGAAGACAATAGCACCCATCACCGACAGGATCGGCCAGTTTGGCAGGACGGGGCGGCGCAGGCCGCGCGCGGGGCGCGATACGGAACTGTCCATCATCATGCGCTCCTCAGTTTGGGGTTGGCAAGAATGGCGATCACATCGGCGATCAGCACCAGCACAAGGAAACCGGCACAAAAGATCAGCGCGCAGGCCTGCATGAGCGGCAGATCGCGGTTCGAGACGCTATCGACCATCAGCTTGGTCAGTCCCGGATAGGCGAAGATCACCTCGACGAAGACCACACCTGAAATCAACGCGTTCAGCGACAGCGCCGAGGCATTGACGATCGGCCCCGCCACATTGGGCAGCGCATGGAAGACGGTGGCACGCAGGCTGGTCGAGCCCTTGAGAACGGCTGTCTCCACATAGGGTTCGTTCATCTGCTGCAGCAAGATCGCCCGCGTCATCCGCGCCATCTGTCCGATCACCGACAAAGACAGCGCGATCACCGGCAGGGCCATCGTATGGAGCAGCCCGCCGAAAGAGGTCACACGGTCGATAGAGGAGAGCGCCGGAAACCAGCCCGTCCAGACCGACAGCACCAGAACGATGACGGTGGCAATCAGGAAGGACGGTGTCGAAAGCGCGATAATCGACAGGAAGGTGGTGAGCCGGTCGAAGACCGAATTGGGCCGCATGGCCGAAGCAATACCCAGCACCAGCGACACCGGAATGGCCACCAGCGTCGACAGACCCGCCAACAGAAGCGAATTGCCCAGACGGGTTGAGATCACCTCGGTCACCGGACGCCCGTCCACCAGCGAAACGCCGAAATCCCCATGGGCGATCCCGCCAAGCCAGTGAAGGTAACGCATGAGTTCCGACTGATCGAGCCCCATCTTGGCGCGCAGTGCGGCCAGCGTCTCGGGCGTCGCATCCTGTCCCAGAAGGCTCGCCGCCGCATCGCCCGGCAGGCTGCCCGACACCAGAAACACCAGCGTCGCAACCAGCCAGAGCGTCAGCAGCCCCAGAACGATACGTTTGAGGATCAGCGCAATCATGCGTCAAGCCAAACGTTTTCGGCGAAGGCATAGCCCATCATATTGCCGGTCGGGATCGGCTCGAGCCCTTTGAGCGAGGAGCTATGCGCATCGATATTGCTGAAGAAGACCGGAATGCCCGAGCCCGCTTCGTTGGAGACCATCTCCTGCATATCGGCATAGAGCGAGGCGCGTTTGTCCTCGTTGGTCTCGACACGCGCGGCCAGGAGCGCCTGATCGAATTTGTCGCTCTTCCATTTCGAGGAATTATAAGCCCCGTCCGACGCATAGCAGAGCGAGAAGATCATATCGGCAGTCGGGCGCTGGGTAATGGTCCCGAAACCGAAGGGCACTTTCATCCAGACATTCGACCAATAGCCGTCAACCGGCACACGCTGCACGTCGATGGTAAGCCCGATCTCCTTGGCCGATTGCTGCAGGATCAGCGCCATATCCAGCGTATTGCCGACGCCTGCCGAAGCCACCAGAGGAATGCTCTGGCCCATGACACCCGCCTTTTGCAGATGGAATTTGGCCTTTTCGGGGTCGAATTCGCGCCGTGCGAGGCTTTCGTTGAAATATTTCATCGTCGGCGCGATGGGCTGGTCATTGGCAACAGTGGCGAAATCGCGGTAGATCGAGTTCTGGATCGTCTGACGGTCCAGCAGGTATTTCATTCCCAGCGCGAAATCATCGCTGCCGACGGTCGCATCGGTCTTTTGCATGATCAGATCCGAATAGGTGCCGGACTTGGTCACGAACAGCTCGACCCCCTTCGTCGTCTGGATCAGACGCGAGGAACGCGGATTGATACCGGTGGTCAGATTCACCTCGCCCGCACGCAGCGCGTTGAGCCGCGAACTTTCCTCGGGAAGACCGAAATACTCGATCGTATCGACGAATTGCAGACCGTCCTTGAAATACCCGTCATAGCGGCTGACCAGCGAGCGCACGCCCGGCTCGAAACTGTCGAGCTTGTAGGGGCCGGTGCCGATGCCCTTGGCGAAATCCGTCGTGCCTGCGGGCACGATCATCAGGTTGAAGGTGCCCAGAGCCACCGGCAGATCGAAATTGGCGCTGGCAAGGGTAATGGTCACTTCCGACGGGCTGTTCGCCGTCACGCCGGTGATATCCTTGGTATAGCTCGTCGCGCGCGAGGCGGTTGCGGGGTCATTATGGCGCAGGAGAGAAAACACCACGTCATCGGCGGTGAAGGAGCGGCCGTCATGGAAGGTCACGCCCTGACGCAGTTTGAAGACCCAGGTCTTGCCATCATCGCTCGCCCATTCGGTCGCCAGTTCCGGTTGCGGGGTCAATTGCCCGTCAAGCCGCGTCAGACCGTTATAGATCATGAAGCCGCGCGCATAATCGGTGCCGGAGCGGAACCATGCCGGATCGAGGGTCTCGGCGGTCGAGGAGGACGAGCCAGCCACCTTCAGATCTCCCCCGCGCTTGGGCGTCGCGGCAAAGGCGGATGTGGCAGAGCCTGCAACCAGTCCGGCAGAGGCGATGGTCATCCCCGATGCCACCAGCATCTTCATGACATCTCGGCGCGATGCGCCACGACGCATGCGATGGTGCAACTCGTGTCGCGCGCGGGCGGACAGGTAGGGAGTCTCGAAATCACGCATTCTGGGTCTCCTTGTTGGCGGGCTATTCTGGTTCGGGCCATCTGCCCGTGCTCGGGTCCGTTGCAGATCCCCTATGCCCGTTCGATGTCATCAAGACTGCGGCAGACCTTGGCGCAGAATCTGTATGAAATGGCGGCTTCAACCGTGGGATCTGTTTTTTATCGGGGCATTTTCTGCGGAATTATGGCTGGCAGGCGGGTTAGGTTTGGGTCCAGGGCCATACTCTCCTGGCCAATCGACACGACAGGACACGCCATGGATCAGACAAAATTCTATATTAACGGACAATGGGTTAGCCCGGAGTTCCCGCGCTATATCGACATTCTGAATCCCGCGGATGAAACGGTGTGCGGCAAGGTCGCCGCAGGATCGGCGGCCGATGTGGATCGTGCGGTGGATGCGGCCAAAGCTGCCCTCGCCCGCCCGCCTCTGTCCCTGTCAGAGCGTATTGCGCTCCTCTACCGCATCGCGGAGGAGATGGAGAAACGCGAGGAGGATCTCGCGCAGGTAATCACCGACGAGATCGGCGTGCCGCTCTGGTATGCGCGCAAGGGCCATGCCGCGGCAGGCCCCGCCCATATCCGCATCCTGTGCAAAGAGCTCGAGACATTTGCGTTCGAATGGATGCAGGGCGATACGCTCGTCACCCGCGTGCCGATCGGGATTGCGGCACTGATCACGCCGTGGAATGTGCCGATCAACCAGATCATCATCAAGGTCGCCCCCGCGCTGGCTGCAGGCTGTGCCACGATCCTCAAACCTTCGGAGATCGCGCCGGGAAATGCCACGATCATCGCCGAGATCATGGAGGCCGCGGGCGTGCCGGCGGGGCTCTTCAACCTGATCCATGGGGATGGGCCGGAGGTGGGGACGGCCCTGTCCTCGCATCCCGAGATAGACATGATCTCCTTTACCGGTTCGACCCGCGCGGGCGTGGCCGTCAGCCAGAGCGCCGCGCCTACCGTCAAACGCGTGGGCCTCGAGCTTGGCGGTAAATCGGCCAATATCCTTCTTGATGATGTGGATCTGGAAGACGCCGTAACCAAAGGTGTGCGCGCGTGCTTCATGAATTCGGGGCAGGCCTGTTCGGCGCCGACACGGCTGCTGGTGCCGCATGCGCTGATGGATCAAGCCGCCGGGATCGCCGCTCGCACCGCCAATTCGCTGACCGTGGGCCCGCCGCGCGCCGAGGGAACCGATCTGGGTCCCGTGGCAAGTGCCGCGCAATGGGCACGCATCCAGTCCTTCATCGAGACGGGCCTCTCCGAGGGCGGCCGTCTTGTCGCGGGCGGTCCGGGCCTGCCCGAGGGGCTCAATTGCGGGGCCTATGTCCGCCCCACCGTGTTTTCCCATATCACCCCCGAAATGACGCTGGCGCAGCAGGAAATCTTCGGTCCGGTTCTGGTGCTGATCGGCTACGGAGACGATGACGAGGCGATCCGCATCGCCAATGACACCGCCTATGGTCTGGCCGCCTATGTGCAGGGCAAGGATCTGGCCCGCGTGCGGGCCATCGGTCGCCGTTTGCGGGCGGGTCGGGTGCTGCTGAACTATCCCGCACTCGATCGCACCGCGCCCTTTGGGGGCTTCAAGCAATCGGGCAACGGGCGCGAGCAGGGCCGCTACGGGCTCGAAGAATTTCTGGAATATAGCGCCCTGATCGGCCATGGAACGGAGTAAGATGATGCGCGACAATCTACGGCCGGACCCGCCCGCGCGCACATTGCGCCCCGCATATATGGAGAGCTACAAGGAAGGCTTTGTCGAGGATACCGCAGGCTATATCCACTCCTACGATATGGCGCATGTGCTGATGCTGGGCGAGCGGGGTATCCTGCCTGCCGAGACAGCGCTTGGCGTGCTGGCGGGCCTGCGCGAGATGGACCGCCTCGGCATGGCCGACTGCCGTCGCAAGGCGGGCGGCGGCAACCATGCAGGCGAGGCATGGCTGACCGAACATAAGGGCGCGGCCATTGGCGGGGCCATCGGGCTCGCGCGCTCCTCGGGGGATCTGTCGGCGATTTCCTTCCGTATGTATGCCCGCCACACCCTGCTGGAACTGCGCAAGGGGCTCGTGGAGCTGCGCGCCGCGCTGGTGGAATTTGCCAGCCGCCATGTGGATCACGTCCTGCCGGGCAACACCCATGGCCAGCATGCCCAGCCCATCACATTCGCGCTTTGGGCGATGATGTATAATGACGCACTGGCCCGCGATTGTGCCCGCTTGGGCGAGACCATCGCCCGCGCCAATCACAGCCCCGCCGGAGCCGGGATCATGTCGGGGACAGAATTTCCCATAGACCGTAGCCGCATCGCACAGCTTCTGGGTTTTGACTCGGTGCTGACCAACACGCTTGATGCCGCCCTCAGCCATGATCTGGAGATGGAGTTTGCCTCCACGCTGAACATGCTGTGCTACACGCTCTCGCGCATGGCCGAGGATCTGTTCCTGTGGAACACCACCGAATATGACCTGATCACCCTGCCCGACTGGTTCATCGGGATCTCCTCGATGATGCCGCAAAAGCGCAACCCCGACGGGTTGCAGGATCTGCGCCATCTCTCGACACAGGCGCAGGCCACGCTGACCATGGTCATGGGCACCGAACGCGGCCCGACCGGCTTCCCGATCATCGAGCGACGCAATTCCGACCGCTCCCTGCGTCAGCTGGCCCGTGCCTTGGGCGAAAGGCTCGCGATCCTGCCGGACCTGTTGCACGATATGGAGGTCAAATCAGCGCGCGCTGAAAGCCATGCCAATCTCTACTGGGCCAGCGTCACCGATCTGGCCGGTGCACTCGTGCGGCAGAACCGTATCGACTGGCGCAGGGCGCATGGTCTGGTTGCGGGATTTGTGCGGGACTGCATCGCCAAGGGCCAACCGCCCTACGAGATGTCCGCCGATGATTTCAACGCCTATGCAAGCCGTTCCGGCGCGCTGAAGATCACTCTCGACGAGGCCGTCTTCACCCGCGCGCTCGATGCGCGCGCCTTTGTCAGCCGCCGCGATACATTCGGCGGGCCCGGCCCCGAGGCAATGGATCACGCGATCTCGCAGGCCACCAGCGCGCTCGCCCATGAACGACAGGCTCTGCAGGCGCTCGAGACGACCTTGGCCAAAGCACAGGAAAACCTTCTGGCAACGGTCGACACTGCCGTGAAGGGACAGCGCTTCGTATGACCTCTTCTACGGCCGCGCCCGTCAAGGGCTCGAAGAAAGCCATCTGGTCCGTGGGCTATGTCCACGGGCTCAGCCATCTCTATATGCTGGCCTTACCGCCGCTTTTCCCGCTTCTGGGCAAAGGGCTGGATGTCACACTGGGCCAGTTGGCCATCGTGCTGGCAGGGTTCAACCTGATTACCGCGGCCACGCAATATCTGGCCGGCATTCTGGTCGATCGTTTTGGCGGGCTGCGCTGCCTGAGGCTGGGGCTGGCGCTTTCGGCTCTCGGCATGCTCGGTGCCGCACTTGCACCCGATATCTGGACCTTCGGGCTGGCCTATTGGCTGGCGGGGCTGGCCAATGCCATCTACCACCCTGCGGATTTCCGTCTGTTGAACCGCTGCGTCGCCAAGGAGAGGCGCGCCTTCGGCTTTTCGATCCATAGTTTCAGCGGCAATCTGGGCTTTGCACTGGCCCCTGCGCTCCTTGCCCCCTTGGGCTTTGCCTTCGGATGGCGTGCAGCCTTCCTTTTTGCCGCGCTTGTCGCGATCCCAGGATTGATCGCCCTGGCCATGCTGGACCCCGATGCAGCGGAGGCGCGCGGAAGTTACCGTTCCAGACACAGGCTGCATGACGTCATGAACAGCCGCACCGTGATGCAACTGCTGGTCTTTGCGCTCTTCTCTATCGTGTCCGGCGGGGTGCAGGGCTACTCGGTCCTCGCGGGAATACAGCATTTTGGCTATGGAATGCACGAGCTGAACACGATCCTGTCCCTCTATCTGCTGATCGGCACCGCTGGCATTCTGGCGGGGGGCCAATGGCTCCAACGCGGCGGTAGCGAGATCCTTACCTTCGCCATGGGTATCTTTCTGGGGATGGTAGGCTGGTGTATCGCTTGGTCTGGCACGGGTGGCGTGATCGGCTATGGCGCGGGCATGCTGCTTCTGGGCTTTGCCATGGGGGTGATCCTGCCTGCGCGCGATCTGCTGGTGGCGCGTGCCACCCCCGTGCACCTGCAGGGGCGGACCTACGGCTTCGTCACCACCGGCATCAATATCGGCCAGTTTCTGGCCCCGGCGATCATCGCCCCACTCATCCAGCACGGAATGACAAATTTCTTCTACCTGCTGCTTCTCGAAGTCCTGACTCTGGCTCTTGTCATCGGCCTTCTAAGCCGTAATTCTGCCCCCTCGAACAAAAGGATCCTCTCATGACTGCCAAACCCGTTGCCGATTACAGCAATTTCGAGGCTCTCGACCTGCGCATCGGTCGCATCACCGAAGTCAAACCTTTCCCGCGTGCGCGTAACCCTTCTTATAAGGTCGCGGTGGATTTTGGCGAGGAAATCGGCGTCAAATGGTCCTCGGCCCAGATCACCCGCTATTCCGAAGAGGAGCTTCTGGGAAAATCGGTCGTCTGCATCGTGAATTTCGCGCCCCGCAACATCGCCGGTTTCCAGTCCGAGGTGCTGATCATGGGCGCTGCCAATGCCGCCGGTGAAACCGTTATCCTGACCCCCGAAAGCGACGCCACGATCGGCGGCGCGATCTACTGAGGAGAAGCGAATGAAGGTCCTCGTACCCGTCAAGCGCGTGATTGATTATAACGTGAAAGTCCGCGTGAAGGCGGATGGGAGCGGTGTCGATCTTGCGAATGTGAAAATGTCGATGAACCCGTTCGACGAGATTGCCGTGGAAGAGGCGATCCGTCTGAAGGAGAAGGGCGCGGTCTCGGAGATCGTGGTGGTCTCCGTGGGCGTGAAGCAGGCGCAGGACACGCTGCGCACGGCGCTGGCGATGGGGGCGGATCGCGCGATCCTCGTGGAAGCCGCCGATGACGTGCATACCGATATCGAGCCGCTGGCCGTAGCCAAGATCCTTGCCAAGGTGGTGGCCGAAGAGGCCCCGGGTCTGGTGATCGCCGGCAAGCAGGCCATCGATAACGACATGAACGCGACGGGCCAGATGCTCTCGGCCCTGCTGGGCTGGTCTCAGGCGACCTTTGCGTCGTCGGTGGAGATCACCGGTGACGAAGCACAGGTCACGCGCGAGGTCGATGGCGGGTTGCAGACCATCAAGGTCAAGCTGCCGGCGATCATCACTGCCGATCTGCGCCTGAACGAGCCGCGCTATGCCTCGCTGCCCAACATCATGAAAGCCAAGAAAAAACCGCTCGAGGCAAAGACTGCCGCCGATTACGGCGTCGATGTTGCCCCGCGTCTGGAGATCGTGAAGACCGCCGAGCCTGCGGGCCGTGCGGCGGGCGTCAAGGTCGGGTCGGTTGACGAGCTGGTGGCGAAACTCAAAGAAGCGGGAGCTCTGTGATGGCTGTTCTTCTGATCGCGGAAATCGCGGGTAAAGAGGTTGCGCTCGACGCGACCGCCAAAGCGCTGACGGCCTCTGCGGCTCTGGGCGAAGTGACTGTTCTCGTGGCGGGTTCCGGCGTGGACGCGGCCCCTGTGGCGGGCCTGTCGGGCGTGGCGAAAGTGCTCAATGTCGATGATGCGGCCTATGCCCATGGTCTGGCCGAGCCGCTGGCCGATCTGGTCGTGGCAATGGCGGGCGGGTTCAGCCATATCGTGGCGCCCTCGACCGCCTCGGCCAAGAACGTGCTGCCGCGTGTGGCCGCCCTTCTGGATGTGATGGTGATCTCGGATGTGACGGCTGTGGTTGATGCCGACACCTTCGAACGCCCCGTCTATGCGGGCAATGCCATCCAGACGGTGAAATCGAAAGACGCGACCAAGGTGCTGACCGTGCGCACGGCCTCGTTTGACGCAGTCGCAGCCGGTGGCGCGGCGCCGGTCGAGGCCGGGGCTGCGGCGGGCGACAAGGGCCTGTCGTCTTGGGTCGAGGACCGTGTGGCGGCCTCGGACCGCCCCGAACTGACAAGCGCCAAGATCGTCGTCTCGGGCGGCCGTGGTGTGGGCTCGGAAGAGGACTTCGCCATCATCTCGACGCTGGCGGACAAGCTGGGGGCGGCTGTTGGCGCCTCGCGCGCGGCCGTCGACTCGGGCTTTGCCCCCAACGACTGGCAGGTGGGCCAGACCGGCAAGGTCGTGGCCCCCGATCTCTACATCGCCTGCGGCATCTCGGGCGCGATCCAGCACCTTGCCGGCATGAAGGATTCCAAGGTGATCGTCGCGATCAACAAGGATGAGGAAGCCCCGATCTTCCAGATCGCCGATTACGGCCTCGTGGCAGATCTCTTCGCCGCCGTGCCAGAATTGACCTCCAAGGTCTGAGACAAGAAAGGGGGCCGAAAGGCCCCCTTTTGACTGCGCTGGTCAGTGCTTCAGAACCAGCGCTTTTCGAAACTGCGCCCGCCCAGTTCGGAGAGCATGGGCCGCAGCTGGCGCGACATCATACCGACATCGGAGCCGAGCCCCACCATCCGGAAGCCCTGCTCCAGCCGCGTCACGAGATCCGCATTATCCATCGCCATGATCCCCGATGCGATCCCTTTCCGGCCCGCCTTCTCGAGCACCGTCAGGATCTCTTCGGCAACACCCGGCCCTTCCCATTCGCCCAGAAAGCCGCGCGAGGAGGACAGATCGGCAGGGCCTAGAAAGATCGTCTCCAGTCCCTCGACCTCGAGGATGCTGTCAATATTATCAACCGCATCGCCCAATTCGATCAAGGGAATGACCATGCATTCCTCATTTGCCATCGCCAGATATTCCTGCAGCTTCAGACCCCAACGCAGCGAACGTTCGCCACCGATGCCGCGTTGTCCGCGAGGCGGATAACGCCCGAACTGCATGCCCAGCTCCAGATCCTCCGCCGTGCGCACCAATGGCAAAAGCACGCCGTCCGCGCCCAGGTCGAGCGCGCGTTTGATCGTATCCACGGTAATCGCCGGCACGCGCACCAGCACCGCCAGATCACTGCCGCGCGCCGCCCGCAGATGCTGGGCCACGTCCTTATAGTCGAGGCAGCCATGCTCCATATCGAGCGTCACCCAATCAAGGCCGAGTTCAGCGGCCAGTTCGGTGACGGTTGCGGATTCCATGGTGACCCAGAGCCCCTTGCAGGGCGCATCGCCCTTCAGTTTGGGGCGGAGCGGATTACTAAAGTCTGGTAAGGGCATTTCAATCAATCTTTCAGCGAGACATTATTTGCGTTTGGTCCAGAAGACGACGCGTTTTCCGATCAGGCGCAGGCAGAGGTTCAACACCGCCGAGATTGCGCCCAAGAGCAGCAGGAGAGCGAAGACCGAGGCGAGATCCAGCGAGAAGTTGGCCTGCAGGATCAACACACCGATGCCTTTGCGCGCGCCCACAAACTCGCCCACGATGGCGCCCGTGACCGACAGCACCAGCGCCGCCGACAGCCCCGCAAAGAGGTAAGGCAATGCCGAGGGGATCAGCACCTGTGTGAGGATCTGCAGACGCGAGGCCGCAAGTGCCCGCATCAGCTCTATACGGTCATGTTCGGTCGCATGCAGACCCGCGAGCATATTCACCAGCACAGGGAAGGCCGCGACCATCGCGACGATGGCGATCTTGGCGCCAAATCCGAAGCCAAACCACACGATCATCAGCGGTGCAATGGCGATCTTGGGCATGGATTGCAGCGCCACGATATAGGGGAAGACCAGCCGGTCGAGCGCGGGCCAAAGCACCATGACCACGGCAATCGACATGCCGATCAGAGTGCCCGCAACAAAGCCTGCCACGATCGAGCTGGTGGTGGCCGCCGCCGCCTCTACATAGGCACCGCTGGCGAGGCCATTGATCAGCGAGTGGACGACAGCCATGGGATGGGGGAGCACATAGCCCGGCACATCGAAAATATCCACACAAAGCCACCAGACCACGATGATAAGCGCCGCCGGGATCAGGTATTGCGCGCGCTCGTAGACCCCGCGCAGAAGAACAGGGCGGACCGTGCGGAATTGCGCGGGGGCAGCAGTTGTTTCGGCAGGCATCAGTTATCTCCCATATCGGAGGCGCCAAGCAGGCGGCGCAATTCGACCGAGATCTCGGCAAAGGTGTCGCTGGCCATATGGGACAGCTGGCGCGGGCGCGGCAGCGGGTTCTCAATAACTTTCAGCACCCGGCCCGGACGGCCCGTCATCACGATAATCTTGGACGAGAGGAAAACCGCCTCCGAGATGCCATGCGTCACGAAGACCACGGTTTTCTGCTGCTTCATCCAGATCTTCTGCAGCTCGAACATCATCTTCTCGCGGGTCAGCGCATCAAGCGCCGCAAAGGGCTCGTCCATAAGCAACACATCGGGGTCATGCAAAAGCGACCGCGCAATGCCCGCACGCTGCTGCATCCCGCCCGAAAGTTCCCACGGATGGCGGTCGCCAAAGCCTTCAAGCCCGACCATCGCCAGCAATTCGTCGGCACGCTTGCGGGCCTGCACCATATTCTCGCGCGCGACACGGGCGGGCATGGCGACATTCTCGCGGATATTGCGCCATGGCAGCAGAACGGGCGCCTGAAACACCATGCCGAACTCGCGCGTGGGATGGGTGATCTGGGTCGCCCCATGACTGACACGGCCCTTGGTGGGGCGTTGCAGCCCCATCAATACCCGCAAAAGGCTGGATTTGCCGCAGCCGGAAGGGCCGACGATGGTGACAAATTCGCCCTGTTTGATCTCGCAGGAAAACTCCTCGATGGCGACCACCTTGGCGTCCCCCTGCCCGTAGGCAAGGGTGATATCGTCAAGGCGGATTGTCGTATCCGCGCGCGTTTCGGAGGCCATGGCGCTATCCAGCGGGGTCATTGCGCAGCCGCCTTGGTCGCAATGGACAGATCGACCGTGTTGACCTGATCGATCAGCTCGTCGGTATAGAGCGATTTGACGAAAGCATCCAGTTTGGCCTTATCGGAGAACTGCTCGGCGACAGAGGCAAATTCCATCAGGCCAGTCCATGTGCTGTCGGACATCTCGCCCCATTTGGTGGAGCTATCCTTGTAGTCCTTCCAGATCTCGGCGGTGCGATTGATATAGATCTCGCCCTGTTTGAGCGCTTCCTCTTCGGAGATACCGGCAGGCTTGCTGGTGAAATCCCAGAAATAGCGGGTGGCTTTCTCGGGGTTGATCTCCATGAAGGTCTGGTTCAGCACCACCCCTTCAAGCGTGCGGGCCGCAACATCGGGATGCTCCTTGAGGAATTTGGTATTGGCCACAATCACCCCCGACGGCTCGGGCGGAGCGTAATAATCGAAGGACGCGCCAAGGATCTCCAGCGCCGCCGACAGCCCGCGCGAGAAGCTGATCGCATCCACATCGCCCGATTTCAGCAGCGAATAGGCCTGTGCCCCCGAGCCGATGGCCACGATCTCGTATTGATCCGGCGCGACGCCCAGCTTGGACATATAGGCCTTCACCCAGGTGACCGCGCCCGACGACATGCTGAGCACGCCGATACGCTTGCCTTTCAGCCCCTCGGGACCCGAAATGCCGGTGCCTTTGGGGATGGCCACGGAATAGACCGGCGCGATATCTTGCAAGAACACGGCCTCGACCGGAAGGTCGGGCTGCTTGAGCTTGGCATTGATGAGCGCCGAAAGACCCATATAGCCCATATCGGCATCGCCCGACGCGACCAGCTGGAGGGCTGCGGCCGAGCCCTGGATGGTCATCACATCGGCATCGAGACCAAGTTTTTCATAAAACCCCGCGGGAACGCCTAGAAAAACGAAGCCGTGATAGGGCAGAACGGTCGAGCTGGGCAGAGCGATGGAGACATCATCAAGCTCTGCGGCCTGACCCATGCTGGCGGCGAGGCTGGCTACCAGAAGGGCACCGGCCTGAAGGGTTCTCGTGAAACTATGGTTCATAATCTTGCTTCCCTGTTGTGGTTGCTATGGCTGGAGAACCGCATCGCTGCTCTTGCCGGCGGCTGATGCGCGAGAAGACGGGTCAGGCTGCGGGAGCCTCAGACGCGGACATAGATGCCGCCGTCATATTCGGCGGTCGCAAAGATCGGCAGCGCCTTGTCGGTTGGCGCGTCGATCGGCTCGCCGGTCTTGATGGAGAACAGCGCCTGATGCAGCGGGCATTCGATGCAATCCCCGTCGAGATAGCCCTCTGTCATGATCGCATAGGCATGGCTGCAGATATTGGAGGTGGCATAGATCACGCCCTCGACGCGGTAGAGGGCGATCTCTTCCTCGCCTACATTGACAGAGGTCATCTGGCCTTCGCCGAGCGCGTCACTATCGAGCACGCGGACCATGTCTTGCACATTCTGGGTCATGGGATTTCCTTGGCTAGGTGGGGGCTAGGGTTTCAGGTTGGCAACAAGGCGCCGCGCGGTGCGGCTGCAATGGATGGCGCATAGCTCGCCCACAAGCTCGCTATCGCCGGAGCGCATGGCCGACAGGATCTCGCGGTGGTCGCGGCTGGCCTCGGTCACGTCACCGGTGACCGACAGTTCGATGCGCATATAGGGTTCCACCTGATCGCGCAGTTGCAACAGAAGACGCCGCAGCCTCGGGCGGTTGCAGCAATCGAGGATGTAGTCATGGAAGCGGCGGTTAAGCAGGCACCATTCGGCCAGACCGGTCGCATGGGCCGTATCGGTTGCCTCCATCCGGTCCAGAAGGTCCTCGAGCACCAGCATATCGCCGGGTTTCTGCGCCTTGGTGGCGATCTGGCCCGCATGGCTTTCGAGCACCATACGAAGATCGAAGATCTCGCGGATCTCGTCCTCGCGCAGGGACACTACGGCAAATCCGCGCCGCGGGCGCAGCACAAGGAACCCTTCGGCCTCGAGCCGCGAGAACGCCTCGCGCAGCGGCACACGGCTGGTGGCATATCGGCGCGCCAGATCCTCCTGGCGCAGCACCACCCCGGGCGCCCAGATACCCGACAGGATCTTCTGCCGGATATCGGTGTAAAGCGTTACGGCGACAGGTGTGACACTCATGGCTTCCTCCTGCCCCCTTACCCGCGTCAGATGGCGACGACCGCTTCGACTTCGAGGATGAACTCGGGCTTCACGAGGCCCTGCACGATCAGCAGGGTGTTCGGCGGGAAGATCCCCGACGGATACCATTCGGGGAAGTGGGCCGCGCGCTTGTCCATGAAAGGCTGGATATAGTCGCGCGAGGTGGTGAAGGTGGTGAACTTCACAACCGACGCCATGGTGCCACCCAGACCCTCGATTACCCCTTTGAGATTGCCGAAGACCTGATCGAACTGGGCGTTGAAATCGCCAGCGCCCACGATATCGCCTGCGGCATTCACCGAAAGCTGGCCCGCAACAAAGCGGTACTGGTCGCCCGCGACATGGCCCACCGAGGTATAAAGGCCCTGCGCCGGAACCGAGCCCGGCGGATCGATATAATCGATTTTCATAACTATGTCCTTGAGTTAGTCGATAAAGGTCGGCTCGGGGATATTCAGCACTTCGTAAAGCGACTTCGGTCCCTCGAAGATGGTCAGCCAGTAATCCTCGGTCTTGCGGAACTCCTGCACCTTGGCGAAGATCTCTTCCTCCCATTCGAGCGGCACGACGGTGATCCCGTCCATATCGCCCAGGATCAGATCGCCCGGTTTGACGGCCAGACCACCACAGGCGATCGGGATGTCCATCTCGCCGCCAAAGGCCTTGTGCGGGCCCTTGGGCGTGACGCCTTTGCAGAAGATCGGATAGCCAAGGTCGATGGCTTCCTTGATGTCACGCACGGCGCCGTCGATCACCAGACCACCCAGGCCCCGCTTGATCCCTTCGAGCGCGGTAACGCCGCCAAACATCGCGACCTCGCAATTGCCGCCGGCTTCGGCCACCACCACCTCGCCCGGGCGGGCATAGGAATTGGCGTAATGGATGATCGAGTTATCGGCATGGATCGCGCGCACGGTGCGTGCCTGCCCGCAGATCCGCATGGAACGGTCGAGAGGCTTGATGTCATGGCCCATCGCCTGACCACGGTTCATCATATCGGAGGCCGAGGCGGTGTTGACCTTGCTCCATGCTTCAAGCCGTTCGGGGCTAAGCTGGCGGAACTGGGATTTATATATGTTGTAAGCCATTGTCTTTCCTTTCGCTTAAAGCGGCACGGCGATCAGGTTCGGCACCGAGAAGGTATCGAGCACCACGATCCGTTCGCGCAACTTCGCGCCATCGGCGGTGAAGACGATCTTGTCTTCGTAATGGCCGGCCACGAAGAGCTTGGAGAAGCCCTCGAGCGTGGATTGCACGATCATGAAATTGGTATGCGCAATCAGGATACCGTTCTCGTAGCTCTGGAACTGTGTGCCGTTCAGGAAATGGCGGTCCCAATGCGGGTTGTATTTGGAGGACACATCCAGAACCATCAGCCGGTCCTTGATGATATCGAGGCTATCGCAACGGATGATCGCCGACGGGTAGCCGCAGTCGATATTCTCGCGCGGGATCACATGATAGCACGAGGTCTGGTCGAAACAGTCGATCCATGCCTCCAGTTCCATCCGGTCCAGATGCAGCACACTGTCGAGGATCAGCTCGGAGGCCTGCTGGCGGATCTCTGCGGGAATGGTGGGGTTGGAACGCGCAACCACCACGTCTTTCATGTCTTTCATTGTTCTGCTCCTTCCGGCGCAAAGCCCATGAGCTGCGCGTAATAGGCCCAGAAGCCACGGATGGTGACTTCGTTCACACGGGTGTCGCGGTCGCCGATGGAGCCGATACCGCCCATCTCGATCACCGCCATCTCGTCCTCAGCCGCCGATTTGGTGGTGCGGTGCACCATCTCGAGCGCCTCGCCGTCTTCCATGGAGATCAGCCCCGCCGGACCCACCATATTGGCCTGGTTCAACCGGTGCTGGACCATCTCCTCGCTGTCATCGGCATAGGTATAGAGCACCCATGTCAGTTCGAACCCGTCCACACCCAGCGTGCGGATCTTTCGCATGGCCAGCGTGTTGCCGATCTGGTGGAAGAAGCAGTTCGGGAAGACATTCATCACGCGGGTCGACATGCCGAAGGGGTTTTCGTCGATGATATTGACCATCGAATAATCGTTGAGACCCGCGATCTCGCCCTTCTTCACGCCGTTCTCGATATAGGCTTTGAGCGCCTCTTCATCGCTATCCGAGCCCTTGTATTGGAACAGGATCGAATGGCGGTGCTTCTCGTCCATATAGCCGCCCGCGACCTGCGTCAGGCGCGACAGGCCGAAGGTGCGGTTGAACTCGTGCAGGAGCGAGCCGTGATAGGCGTCCTTGATATTCTCGGGATAGAGCTTCCAGTTCGCCGCGATCCGCTGGCGCTGATAGCCGAGGATCTTGATCGGACGGTTGAACATCTCGCCCACATGCTTGGTGAAGAGCGGGCCGAGATAGTCCTCGATCGGCTCCATATCATGGTGGAACGTGCCGAAGATCACCCCGTTGAACGACGTCACCCGCACTTTCACCAGATTGTGGTTCTTCATATCAAAACATTCGGGCATGCCGCCCTTGCCATTGGCACCACGGCGGAAAGGCACACCCTTGAGGTCGCCCTTACGGTTATAGAGCCATGCGTGATAGATGCAGGTATGCTCTTTCGCGGTGCCCCAGGGCTCGCGCACAATCTCGGCGCCACGGTGGGCACAGCGGTTCACGAAGGCATAAAGCTCCCCGTCATCGTCACGGTTCACAACGACCGGCGTATCTCCCACATGGCAGACGCGGAAATCACCCGGATTGGGAATTTCGGCTTCGAGGCAGAGCACATTCCAGCAGCGGCCACGGAAGATCTTTTCCTGCTCGAGCGCATAGATCTCGGGGTCGTGATAAATCGAGTAAGGCACGCGCGAGTAGTCGTTGCGCGGCCAGTTCACTTGCACTCCGGCAAAATCCTTCATCGGTCTGAATCCTTTGGGGTTACGGCAGCTATGCCAGTTGGCTTTCGTATTCGGGCCTCTTTTGTATTCAAAAGGATAAAGTAAATCTGAGTCAATGGTGTTTATTTAAGCGTAACCCCAAATTTCTTGGGTGTGCTTACATTTTATGCATTCAAAAGGCGGAAATTACCCGCATTATGTATTCAGAATCGAAAAAGGAGAGAATTCATGAGATTCGTTCGCTTCGCTCTGAAATCCGGCAACATCGATCAGGCCCGCATTGGAGCCCTGTCCAAAGACAGCAGCCAGATTCTACCCTTGGATGCGCTGTGCCGGTCAGGCGATCTGCTCGATCTGATCGGGCGCGAGGCCGAGGCCGAGGCGCTGGCCGCCACCGTCACCCCGATTGCCGCCGCCGATGCCACGCTGCTGGCACCGATCCCGCGCCCCGCCCGCAATATCTTCTGTGTCGGAAAAAACTATCACGCCCACGCCGCCGAATTCCACCGCTCGGGCTTTGATGCCTCGGCCGGCCAATCGGCCACGCCCGATTTCCCCATCATCTTCACCAAAGCCTCCAATACCGTCACCGGTCCGGGCTGCGAGATCCCATCCTGGCTCGATGACAGCCAGAGCACCGATTACGAGGGCGAGCTGGCCGTGATCATCGGCAAAGGCGGGCGCGGCATCAGCAAGGAGAACGCGATGGACCATGTCTGGGGCTATACAGTCGCCAATGACGTCACCGCGCGGACCCTGCAAAAGGACCACCGCCAGTGGTTCATCGGAAAATCCATCGATGCCTTCTGCCCGATGGGCCCCTGCATCAGCACCGTCTCCGAAATCGCCGACCTGAATACAATGCGGCTGACCACCCATGTGAACGGAGAGAAACGACAGGATGCGGTGATCGCCGATCTGATCTTCGACATCCCCACCCTGATAGAGACACTGTCGAAACGCCTGACACTCGAGCCGGGCGATATCATCCTGACCGGCACACCCGAGGGTGTGGGCATCGGCATGACCCCTCCCGTCTATCTGGCCAAGGGCGATGTGGTCAGCGTCGAAATCTCGGGTATCGGCCTACTGGAGAACACTGTGGCATGACCCATCACATCATCATCGGCGCGGGCCATGCTGGCATGGCGGCCGCCCGCGAGCTGGCCAAGCACGGGCAGGTGACGGTCATCGATGCCGACCCGTATCTGCCCTATGAACGCCCTGCGCTCTCGAAAGAGTTCCTGCTGGCCGACAGCTTTCCCGATCCCCAGTCGCATGACTGGGGCGCGATCACCTTTGTGGGCGGAACGCGCGTGGCCGAGATCCGGCCTGACGCGCACGAGATCCGGCTCGAGGACGGAAGGGTTCTGGGCTACGACCGGCTCCTGCTGACCACGGGCGGCACCGCGCGTGCCCTGCCGGTTGCGGGGGCGGAAATGATCCTTGGCCTGCGGGATCTCGGGGATGCGCGCAAGCTACACGGGCTGTTGCGCGAGGCGCTCGACATCGCGATCATCGGGGCGGGCGTGATCGGGCTCGAAGTTGCATCGACCGCGCGCAAGCTGGGGCTTGGTGTGCATGTGATCGAACTGGGAGATCGGGTAATGGCGCGGTCGCTGCCGCCCGAGATCTCCGATCTGCTGATGGCGCGCCATCGCGCCTCAGGCGTGCAGTTCCATATGGGCACGGGGCTCGATCACCTGCGCACCCGCGACGGGCGGCAGATCCTGCATCTGGGCGATGGCAGCGATCTGGAGGTCGATCAGACCTTGGCTGGTGTGGGATTCACTCCCGATACCGGACTGGCCGAAGCCGCGGGGATTGCCTGTGATCACGGGATTGTCGTGGATGGCGCGGGCCGGACCTCGGCCCCCGATATCTTTGCTGCGGGTGACGTGAGCGTGTTCCCCGATAGTCAGCAGAGCCCCAGCCGCTGGCAGACATGGCAGCATGCGCAGCGTCATGGTTCCCATGTTGCCAGGGCGATGGCGGGACAGAGCAGCGACTACATGCCCCTGCCATGGTTCTGGACCGACCAGCAGGGGATCAACCTGCAGGTTCTTGGCAGCCCGCTCCGGGCCGATCACTGCGTCCTGCGCGGCGCGCCCGAGGGCCCTTCGACCCGCATCTATCTGCGGGATGGTCAGATCGCCGGAGCGGTGATGATCGACCAGGGCCGCGACACGCGCCCGCTGACTGCGCTCATAGAGAGCGGGGCCAGCCCCGATCCGGTCGCGCTGGCAGACCCTGCCACCCCGCTGCGCAATCTGATCCCCGCGCGCTCTGCCGCCTGACCGCCTTGCGCGCGCCACTTCCGGCGCGCGGCTCCCCTAGTTCCGGACGTCCCATGACCCAGACCCGCCATGACTGGACGGTGATCGCTTCTGTCTCGACCGTGCATTTTGTCAGCCATATCCATATCCTCGCCCTGGCGCCGCTCTTTCCCTTGCTCCAGAAGGAGTTCGGCTGCGGATATACGGCGCTCGGTCTGATCATGATCGGCTACAACCTCGTCACGGCGCTCTTGCAGACACCAATGGGGCGGATCACCGACCGCTTCGGCGGGCGGGCTCTTCTGGTGCTGGCTCAAATCGGCGCGGCGCTGGCCTTTCTGGCCGCCTCCATGGCCCAGTCCCTGACCGGACTGGCGATCTGTGTGGCACTGGCCGGCATCGCCAATGCGGTCTACCACCCTGCCGATATGGCACTGCTGAGCCGTCATGTCAGCCACACGCGCCGTGCCGAAGCCTTTGCCACCCATTCGCTGGCAGGTATCGCGGGCTTTGCCGCAGCCCCCCTGTTGATCGGTGCATGGGGGCTCATTGCAGGCTGGCGCGCGGGCTTGATGTTGACCGCCACATTGTCCTGCCTTGGTCTGATCGCCCTGCTTGTGTTGAATACGCTACCGCTCGGAAAGCATATCCCCAACGACACCGGATTCTCCCGACGCGTTCCCGCATGGAAAATCCCCGTCTTCCGGCGCCAGTTCGGGCTGTTTGCGGCCTTCGGAGCGATCTCGGCTGCCTCGCAGGGGTTCATGATCCCCGCGCTTCTGGCCTATAGCGGCATGAAAGTCGGCGCCGCTACGACATTTCTGAGTGCCTATCTCCTCGCCATTACGCTCGGTGTGGCTCTGGGCGGCATGACTGCCCGACGGCTACTCCCCGCCCGCAGCCTGATGTTCGGAATGGGAGGCTCGGCGCTGTGCTGGGCATTGGCAAGCCTCACCCTCCTGCCACAACCGCTACTCTTCGCGCTCATCTGCGTGGCAGGTCTTGCCAACGGCCTGGCGCTTCCCTCGCGCGACACGCTTCTCGCCGGTCTGGCGGAGGGCCCGGATCAGGCGGCGATCTTCGGCTTTGTGACAGCCGGTCTGGGCGTCGGTCAGGTGATCGCCCCGCTGGTCGCGGGACCACTTGTCGATCAGGGGCTCGGGGTCGCGCTTTTTCCGCTGCTGGCGGCGCTCTCACTGGCCTGCCTTCTGGGCCGTGAAGCCGCGCCCAGCTCCGAAACCGCCGGTCATTCCCTGCCCAGATGATCCAGCAGACGGCGCTCGGTCCGACGGCAATGGGCCGAACACAGATCTCCGGCCAACTCGGCATCACCGGCCTGCAATGCCCCGATAATCTCCAGATGGTCCTGCATCGCTTCGGCCACATCCACGCTGAGGGCGACCTCCATACGGACATAGGGCTCGACCTGATCGCGCAGCAGCAATGCGATCCGCTGCAGGCGCGCGCGTCCGCCAATCGCAAGGATCCGCTCGTGGAAAGACCGATTGGCCTGCGCCCAGATCTGCCGACCCTCGGGGGTCGAGGCATCGGCCGCCACCATCTCTTGATGCAGCTCCGTCAGCGCCGCAAGGTCCCCATCACTGCGTTTGCGGGCCGCGATCTGCCCTGCCTGACGCTCGAGCACGCTGCGCAGATCGAAAATCTCGGCCATCTCCTCTGCCTCGAGCGAGACCACCGCATAGCCCCGCCGCGGGCGCGACAGCAAGAACCCTTCGGCCTCGAGCTTCGAAAACACCTCACGCAGCGGCACGCGGCTGACCTCCAGCTGGCGCGCGATATCTTCCTGCCGCAAGACAGAACCGGGCGGGTATGCGCCCGACAGGATCCGCTCGCGCACAGCCGCATAGATCCGGTGCGCAATCAGCTCGCCATCTGCCAGTCCCATCTCGCGCCCCTTCACGCTACTTGCCCCCAGATAGTCCGCCCCGCGACGGAAGTGAATACAAAAACAGCCCCCCGTCCCGGGCACCGCCAGCGGGAGAGCATTTGACGTGAAGACATCGCTTCTATATCCCAAACCCGACGAGACGAGGTCCATATGCCGCCAATCCCATCCCCAGCAGCTCCCTCATTGTCCGAGGGCCGCGAAATCGAGGATATGATCGACCGCGCCCGTGTGATCGCCGCAGTCGAGGCCGGACGGCTGGACGCGAGATCGGCGCGCACCTGCCTCGCACATCTCGCCGCAGGGATCGAGGGAAACCGGCAGGGCGCGCTCCATGATCCACTGGGCGGCCCGTTGCCACAGGCCGAGCGACTGGCGCTGCATTTCCGTATTGGCAGCCGCGAGACCCTGCTGGGCCTGATGCAGGCCAATTACCGTTTACGCGAGGCGGTCATCGGTTTTGCGGAAACCCATCGACAGGCGATCTATCTGCATTGCGCCTATGGCGAACCCGCCGAGCCGCGTAATTTCGGACATTGGGCGCTGATGGCCGACAGCGCGCTTGCGCGCGATTCCGAGAGGATGGTGGCACTTTATAACCGGATCAACCGCTCGCCCGCCGGGGCCGCAAGCGGCAATGGGGCCGAATTCGGGCTCAACCGCTTGATGCTGGCCGATCTGCTAGGCTTTGACGGGTTGGTCGAGAACACGCTCGATGCCGCACAGAGCCGCGATCTGGTGCTCGAATGCGCCGGCGTTCTGGCGATCTGGGCGCAGACGCTGGCGGGTATCGTAACCGAGATCCTCAGCCATGCGTCCCCCTGCGAACGGCGGATGGTGCTGCCACTCTGGGCCCTGCGCCCGAGCCTTCTGAAATCGGAGCGCGCGCCTGAGCAATTGCTCGAATTGCGCCATTTCTCGACGCGCGCAATCGGGTTCATGAGCGGCCTCTTCACCAGCGAGAGCACTGCGGCTGGACCGGTCGAGCGCCTGGCCAACCAGCGCCAGCTGGGCGAGCTTGCCAGTGAACTTGCCGCGCGGCTGGAGATGATGGCGCGGCTGTTCGAGGATCTGGAACTGGTCCCCGATCAGGGCATGGGGGGCGCAACCGGCTACCGCTCGCCGCCGCCAGAACTGACCCGCCTCCTGCAGGACCGCTCGGGCCTCTCATGGACGGATGCCACGCTCCTCATCGACGCCGCCCTGCGGGATCTGGACGCCACGGCCCGCCCGCTTTCGGCGCTGGCGCCCGAGGATATCGCGCGGGCTGCACAGGCCGAGGGCTTCCCCGCTTTCGACCTTTCGACAGACGAGCTGCGGAGCCTGCTGGCGCCAGAACATTTTATCGCCCACCGTAATACGATCGGTGGCCCGGGGGCGGATTCGATGGCAAGCGGCATCATCTCGGCACAGGCACGCATCCGGCTCGGCCTCAACCGGCTGGACGAACGGAGGCGCCAGGTCGATGCCGCAGGGGCCCGCCTGCGCGCCGCGATGAAGGCGATCTGAACGGGCGCCTCAGGCGACCTTCGGGCCGTAGCCCGCACGCCCGAAATCGCGCCCGCCAAGGCTATGATCGAGCGTCTTCAGCAGCGTCTGCGTATAGGCGTGGCGAGGGTTGGCGAAAATCTCCTCGGTCGGCCCGATCTCCAGCAGCTCGCCATGATAGAGCACCGCGATGCGGTCGCACATATAGCGCGCCACCTCCAGATCATGGGTGATGAAGACCATCGAGAGACCCTGCTCGCGCTGGATCTCGCGGAAGAGGTCCAGAACCCCCGCCCGCACCGAGACATCGAGCTTCGACACGGCCTCGTCGGCGACGATCAGCGAGGGCTGCAGGCAGACCGCACGCGCGATTGCCACACGCTGCAGCTGCCCGCCCGACAGTTCGTGCGGATAGCGCCCGGCATGCTCGGGCGTAAGCCGCACGCGCTCCAGAAGTGCGCGCACCTGTGCTGCAAGCTGCGCCTTGTCGCGCAGGCCGGTGAGCCGCAGCGCCTCGCCGAGCGACTGGCCCATCGTCTTGCGCGGATTGAACGAGCCACCCGGATCCTGGAATACCATCTGCAATTCGCGCCGGATCTTGCGCAGGCCCGTCTCGCCCATGCGGGTGATGTCGCGGCCCTTATAGGTGATCTTGCCGGTGGGATCATAAAGCCGCAGCAGACAGCGCCCGAGCGTGGTCTTGCCCGAACCGGATTCTCCCACAAGGCCGATCACCTCGCCCTTGCGGATTTCGAGCGAGATATCCTTCAACGCCTTGAAGGCCGCGCGGGGGCCCACCGGCGGGAAGGTGAGCGAAAGGTTCTCGACCTCGAAAAGCGGCTCCTTGACAATGCTCGGCGCAGCCGTTGCAGGGCGCGAGAGCGCGCGGGCCGTATCGATCAGGAGTTTCGTGTATTCATGTTGCGGCGCCTCGAAGAGCTGTGTGGCAGGGGCCACCTCGAGCACCTCGCCCGCGCGCATCACCGCAATCCGGTCACATAGCGAGGCCGCGACCGCCATATCATGGGTGACAAAGATCATCGCCGCATCAAGACGTTGCTGCAGCGCGCGGAAAAGCGTGAGGATCTGGTGCTCGACCACCTTGTCGAGATTGGTCGTAGGCTCGTCCGCCACGATCAGATCGGGCTCGAGCGCCAGCACCAGCGCGATCAACGCCCGCTGCAACATGCCGCCCGACAACTGGTGGGGATAGAGGTCGATACTTTCCTCGGCGCGGCGGATACCCACCTCCTGCATCAGCGCGATCGCCCGCGCGCGTGGCGCCGTCTCGCTGCGGGCCTTCATCCCGCGACGTTCGACACGGGCAAAGATCTGCTCGAAATGCCAGCCGATACGCTTGACGGGGTTGAACGAGCCCACGGGATCCTGAAAGATCATCGCCATGCGCACACCGCGCAGCCCGTCAAACTCGGCCTCGCTCAGCGCGGGAAGCGCCGCGCCATCAAAGCGTAGCTCGTCCTGGGTCACATGCGCATTTCCGGGCAGAAGCCGCAGCAAAGCCATGCCGGTCATGGTCTTGCCAGAGCCGGACTCGCCAATTATCCCCAAGATCTCGCCACGGTAAAGATCGAGATCGACCCCGTGCAGCACCTCTTTGCGCGAGGCCCCCTTGCCGAATGCGACCTTCAGATTGCGGATCGTTACCAGAGGTTGCTTCATGGCTCAGGCCCTTTCGCGCAGTTTGGGGTCGGTCAGATCACGCAGCCCATCGCCCAGAAGATTAATCCCCAGAAGCGCGATCGAGATGGCCACGCCGCTCATCGTCAGCACCCAAGGCGCACGGGAAAAATATTCGCGCCCATCGGCCATGATGCCACCAAGGCTCGGCGTAGGCGGCTGCACGCCGAGACCAATGAAGCTCAGCCCCGCCTCGAGGATGATGGCAAAGGCCACCCCCACCGACGCCTGCACGAGGATCGGCGCGAGGATATTGGGCAGGATATCGGAGACCATGATCGCCAGCGGATGCCGCCCCATCAGGCGGGCGGCCTGCACGAAGGGTTCCTCGCGGATCAGGCCGGTATTGTTGCGGGTGATACGGGCAAAGATCGGCAGATAGACGAGCGCGATCGCGGCCACGAGATTGGCGGTGGAAAAGCCGAAAAGCACCATCAGGAGCATCGCCAGAATAAAGCTGGGGAAGGCAAAGAGCAGATCCATGAGACGCATCAGCACGCTATCGACCCACCCTCCCCAATAGCCCGACATGATCCCGATGGCCGAGCCCAGAGCCGCTGCCAGCAGGATCGAGCCCGCAGAGATTACCAGCGAGACCTGCGCCCCCTGCAGCACGCGTGACAGGACATCGCGCCCGAAACTGTCGGTGCCGAACGGATGCGCGAGGCTCGGCGGGGCCAGCATCGCCATGAAATCCATATCTTCGGGACCATAGCCGATAACATGCGGCCCGATCACCACCACAGCGACCATCACGACCACGATGAGAAAGCCCACAAGCCCCGTCGGATGGTGTAGAAGACGTTTGAACGATGACATAGGATACCCCTTATCCGGCCTTATTTGACCGTCTGGCGCGGATCGAGCGCCGCACAGAGGCAATCGACCGCCAGATTGACCGCCAGCACGATGACCAGAAACACCACCGTGCAGGCCTGCAGCACGGCATAATCACGCGCGAAAGCGCCATCGACCATCAGCGAGCCGATGCCCGGAATGCCGAAGATCCGCTCGACCACGACGACCCCGCCAAGGATGTAGCGGATCTGCAGCCCGACCACCGTGAGATAGGGCACGAGCGAGTTGCGCAGCACATAGTGAAGGAAGATGAAGCTCCTTCGCAAGCCGAAGGACGTGGCCGCCGTCACATGTGCCCGCGAGATCGTCTCGATCAACACGGCCCGCAAGGTGCGGGCAAAGACCGCAGCCATCGGGGCTGCAATGGCCAGCGCCGGCAGAAAGGCGGCATGGAACGCGCCCGTGAGGCTCTCGGAGGGCGCGACATAGCCGAAGGCCGGAAACAACCCGAGCCCCAGCGACAGCCCGAAGATCAGCACATAGCTCATCCAGAAATCGGGCATCGAGATGCCGAAAACCGCGATCGAGGTGGCGATGGTGTCGGTGGCCCTGCCACGGCGCAGCGCCGCCGCTGTGCCCAGCACGAGCGAGATCACTACCGCCAGCACCAGCGCAAGCGTCCCCACGAAGATCGTGGCAGGCAGCTTCTGCGCGATAAGCCCCGCCACCGGCAGCCCCCGTGCGACCGCCAGAGACTGGCCGAAATCGCCGGTGACGAACCCGCCGAGCCAGCCGAGATACTGCATCCAGACCGGTTGATCGAGGCCGTATTCGGCACGGAAGGCCGCGATGGCATCCGGCGTCGCATTCTCGCCCAATGCGGCCAGAGCAGGATCGCCCGGCGCCGCCTGCATGGTCAGGAACACCACCAGAGTGCCCGCCAGCAGCACCACGAGCCCACCCAGTATCCGCTTTGCCAGATAGGCGGCAAGCGGCCCCCATCTTTCGGCGAAGGACAGTCCGGGCGGCGCCTCGGCCCCGATCAGATCCGACATGGGATCAGGCCTCCTTCATCTTGTAGAACTGGTCGCCGTAATTCGAATAGGCTTTCTGGTCGAAGCCCTCGATGCCGGGACGCAGCAAGTTCGAGATATTGGAGAAGAAACACGGGATCAGCGCCACCTCGTCCATCGCGATATCCTCGGCCTGCTTGTAGAATTCGGGACGTTTGGCGGGGTCGGTCTCGGCTGCGCCCTTGGCCGCCAGTTCATCGACCTGCGCATTGGAATAGCCCTGGAAATTGCGCCAGCCGGTGCTGGTCAGCAAACCGCCCACATATTCATCGGGGTCGACCATTCCGAGCCAGCCCCAGACACCGGCCACGAAATCTCCCGATTTCTGGCGCGCATAGGCGGCATTGGCATCGGTGACCTCGACGGTCAGCTTGGTGCCCAGCACCTGATTGACCTGCGCCACGAAGATCTCGGCAAAACGCTTCCACCAGCCGCCACCCCATGTGATCACCGGCACCTCCATCTCGTCGGGCTTGTATTTGGACTTGGCAAGCTCGGCTTTGGCGGCCTCGGGATTATAGGTCATGTATTTGCGGGTGGTGCCGGATTGATACTCGGCCAGCTGCGGCGGGATGATCCCGTCCGCGGCCACGCCCTCGCCAAAGAGCACAGCCTGCACGATCGCCTCGCGCTGGAAGGCCATCGAGATGGCGCGGCGGAAATGGATATCGTCGAAGGGCGCCTTGGTGAGGTTGATCGAGATGAAGCGCGTGTTGAGCCCCGGCTGGCGCAGGAGCGTGACGCTGTCATCCTTCATGAGTTGCGCCACATCGGCGGCGGGAACGGTCGAGGTCATATCGATCTGCCCGCCCTTGAGTGCGGTCACACCCGAGGCTTCCTCGGCAATCAGCGGCACCTCGATCTTGGCAAAGGACGGCGCGCCCTCGAAATACTCGGGATGGGCCTCGAGCGTCAGCCCCTCGCCCGCATTCCATTCCTTGACCTTATAAGCACCGGTCCCAACGGGCGCGCGCGAGAAGGCATCGGCGCCCATCTCCTCGAAGGCTTTCTTGTTGATGATCTGCGTACCAGTCCGGCTATTGGACAGGAAGGTCAGCAGCGGCGCATAGGGCGCTTTGGTATGGATACGCACAGTGAGGGGATCGGGCGTCTCGATCTTGCTGACCTCGGAGAGCTTGGAGGCATTGGGCGAGGCCAGATCGGGCGACATCACCCGCTCGAAGGAGAATTTCACATCTTCCGAGCTGAGCACCTCGCCATTGTGGAATTTGACGCCGGGGCGCAGCTTGAACTCGAACCCACCGGTCTCGATCGGGCTATAGCTCTCGGCCAGATCGGGCACGAGCTTCATATCGGCGTCGAATTTCATCAACCCGTTGAAGGTGCTCCACATCACATAATATTCGGGGATCAAGGTCGCCTGCGCCGGATCGAGCGTATTGATCACGCTATAGCCGGTGATCGCGGCGCGCAGGCTGGTGGATTGCGCCATCGCGGCACGGGTTGACAGGCCAAGCCCGCCCAGCAGGCTGGCCGCGCCCATGCTTTGCAAAACAAGACGTCTGGAAATCGAGGAGGTCATTGCAGTCTTTCCCTGTTGCTGCCCGCGTTGATGCGGATCGTTTGACGAAGACGGAATTAGAGAGAGGCGCTTACGCCTCGGCCAGCGTCCTGGCTGCGCCGAAAACGGGGCGCTTGCGGCCCAGCGTCTCGCGCAGCGTCGTGCCCGGATAGTCGGTGCGGAACAACCCGCGGCTGCGCAGCTCGGGCAGGATGAAGCGCGAGAGATCCTCCATCCCCTGCGGCAGGAGCGGCGGACAGATATTGAACCCGTCACAGGCCCCCGTCTCGAACCACAGCTGCATGTCATCGACGATGCTCTCGGGCGTGCCGATCATGTAGCGCCCCGTAAAGCCCGCCGCGACAGTCTCGTAGAGCTGGCGGATGGTCAGATCCTCGTCCTTGGCCTTTTGCAAGAGGCCCTTGGCAATCGAGATATTGCTATGCGGCAAATCCTGCGGCACCGGACCATCCAACGGATAACCCGACAGATCGCCTACGAAATTATAGAGGATATTGAGCCCCGCCAGCGGGTCGATGAGCGCCTGCAGTTCGTCGAATTTCGCCTGCGCCTCGGCCTGCGTCGCCCCCACATAGAGCGTGATCCCCGGCATGATGAGCGGCGGCTCCTCGCGGCCCAGCTCTGCCGCACGCGATTTCAGATCGGCATAGAAGTCCCGCGCCTCCTCGACCGTCTGCGCGACGGTATAGACGATATCGGCATGGCGCGCGGCAATGTCCCGCCCCTGCGCCGAGGCCCCCGCCTGCACGATCACCGGATGCCCTTGCGGGGTGGGTGCCGAATTCAACGGCCCGCGCACCTTGAAAAAAGCGCCTTCGTGATCGAGGACATGCACCTTCTCGGGGTCGTAAAACTCGCCTGTTTCCTTGTTGCGGACAAACGCGTCCTCCTCCCAGGAGGCCCAGAGCCCCTTGGTCACATCGACGAATTCCGCAGCGCGCGCGTAGCGTTCCTCACGCGGGAGATTGGCGGTCTTGTTGAAATTCTGTGCCTCCTGATCGGACCATGAAGTCACCACATTCCAGCCCGCACGACCGCCCGAGATATGGTCGATCGAGGCGAATTTACGCGCGATATGATAGGGTTCGTTATAGGTGGTGGAGGCGGTCGCCACGAGGCCGATATGGCGCGTCGCCCCGGCGATCGCGGCCAGCAGCGTGAGCGGTTCCAGCTCGGCATTGCGCATGTCATGCGACATCGCGCCTTCGGGCCGGTCGACCCCACGCACCGCCAGACCATCGGCGAAAAAGATCATATCCAGCTTCTCGGCCTCGGCGGCCTGCGCAATCGCACGGTAACTGGAGAAATCGAGATTACATCCCGGCCGGTACTCCGGATGGCGCCAGGCTGCCACATGATAACCGTGATACCGCATCGAAAGCCCGAGGCTCATCTGTTTCATCGCGAGACACCCATCCAGTTTTTGTATACTGAAATTAAGACTCGCCTTTAGCTACGGATCACGCACAAATCCGGACTTCCGAATGTTTTTAGCTCATGCTTTTATATATGCCGATTATTTATACTATTTTCTACCATTATGTCCTAATTGACACGCAGAGACTCCATACCTACCAAAACATTCCGGCCTAACGAGATCCTAAACCTTTCTTACTGGTATACTGAAAATACGTGCTCTGGCGTTCATGCGTCAGACGAAACTGGCGCAGGAGAGGTCTCCTGCGCCAGTGGGGCAACCGGAATTGCCCATGGGGAAGCGTCGTAAGGACCTTATCGTGAGGAAGCCTAGACCGACCCCGTCAGGCGCTTGCCGCGACCTGCAACTCGGTCATCATCCCTGTCGCGAGATGGCCCATATGGTGGCAATGCAGCATCCAGCGCGCGGCCTCGCCCGCATCGAAGGCGATGGTGACCATATTCATCGGCGGCACCACGACCGTATCGCGTCTGGCGCCCGCAAAACGGCGGCCATTGATCGCCACGACCTGGAACACATGGCCATGCAGATGCATCGGATGCGCCATCATCGACATGTTGTGGAAGGTCATCTCGACCCGCTCGCCATGGATCACCGGGATCGGCTCGTGATCGGCCCAGACCTGACCGTTGATCGTCCAGCGATAGGGGTCCATGCTGCCGCTCAGCATGACATCGTGATGACGACTGACCTCGCGCACGGGAAGGCTCTGCACTGCCCGCAGCCGGTATTCCAGATCAAGATCCTGCGTCGCGGCCGGTGTCTCGACTTGCGCATCGCCGGACAGTTTTGCGACCGTAGCCCCTGCGCTGGCCAGAACGAGCCCCGTCTGTTTCATGCTGCCCTCACGCTTGGCAAGAGCCGGATAAGCCCCGCTTTGCGCAGGTAGATCGAGCACGATATCCATCCGCTGCGCCGGAGAGATCGGGAAACGGCTGCCTGTCACGGGCTGGAGCTGCTCGCCATCCACCGCGACCAACGCCCCCTCGAGCGCGCCAAGATCGAGCCAGTAGGCGGTCATCGAGGAACCGTTGATGACACGGAGACGGACGCGCCCGCCCCTCTCCACCGTCACAACCTCCGGATCGTCGAGTGTGCGGTCATTGGCGAGATAGGCGTCGAACTCGAAATCGTTCAGATCCATCGCCATACCGGACATATGGTTCATCTTCGCTCCGCTGGAGTGGTCCATTGTCATGCCGGACATATCCATGCCCGCCATATTCCCATGCGACATGGGCGCGGAGCCCATCTGGTGTCCCGCCATCTGATGACCCTCCATGTGACCACCGGCCAGCGTGTCGAGCACCTCCTCCGGCGCGAGGAAGCTGAAATCATGCAGGAACATCACGACCTCCTGCCGGTCCTCGGCCAGCTCATCCGAACTATGGACGATAAGCGGGGCCGCCAGCAGGCCCAACTCGTGCTGGGGCAAATGCGAATGCATCCAGAACGTGCCCGCGCGGGGCGTGAAATCATAGGCGAGGGTCTCGCCCACCTTCAGCATCGGGTTGGTATTGGGCGCGCCATCCTGCGCATTGGGCGGGATTTGCCCGTGCCAGTGGATGATCGTCTCGACATCGAGATCGTTGGTCAGATCGACGTGGAAGCGCTCGCCGGGCGCGAGGCTCAGCCCTTGGCTGCCCTGTGCATTCACAAGGCCCATGACACTGGCCGCGCGTCCGTTCACCTCTAGGACGCGGGTGGTCGCCTTGAGGCCCTGCGCTGTGCTTTGCGCCTTCACACGGGCAGGAAGAAACAGGCCAGCAGATGTGGCAACACTTGCGGCCAGAAAGCCGCGACGGGTCAGTGTGGTCATTGGAAATCTCCGTAAAACCGTTGGGGAAGAGGTTTTGGCGAAGATCAGGAACGTGGGGGACGAAGGGGCGGCGCCACGTTCCGGGAGGCCAGATCAAGCCGGAAGCCCGACATGTTCATCTCGCGGGCAAGCGGGCGGAACGCGAGCGGTGCGCTCTCGTCCTGTGCGGCCTGCGACAGAAGGCAATCCATCATACAGGACGCGCTATGGGTGTGGCTGTCGTGGTGGTGGCCATGCTGCGCCGTTACGGTGCAGCAGCGATCGGCAGGCTGAATCATGGATGCAAAGCTGGCCCCCGGCCCGAAGACGGACCAGAGCACGAGCGTCATCACCAGAACGGGACGCAGAAAGCGGAGCATCGTTCCCATGCCCGCAACATATCCTCTGCCCCATCCGGCGTCAGGTCACATTCCCGAGATCAGAGTTTCTGCCCCCGCAACCGCAGCGCATTGCCGATCACCGAGACCGAGGACAGGCTCATGGCCAGTGCCGCGATGACCGGCGACAGAAGCACCCCGAAGACCGGATAAAGGATCCCCGCCGCAATCGGCACGCCAGCCGTGTTATAGGCAAAAGCAAAGAAGAGGTTCTGGCGGATGTTGCGCATCACCGCCTGCGCCAGCCTGCGCGCCTTGACGATGCCGCGTAGATCGCCCTTCACCAGCGTCAGCCCCGCACTTTCCACGGCGACATCGGCCCCCGTGCCCATCGCGATGCCGACATCGGCAGCCGCCAGCGCGGGTGCGTCATTGACCCCGTCGCCCGCCATGGCAACAGAAGCACCTCCCTTGCGCAGCTCCTCCACCAGCTTGGCCTTACCCTCGGGCGAGACACCGGCGCGGATCTCGTCAATCCCCAGCTTGCGGGCCACCGCCGCCGCGGTGCGCGCGCTATCGCCGGTCGCCATCACGATGCGCAGCCCCGCCTCATGTAGCGCGCGGATCGCCTCGGGGGTTGTGTCCTTGATGCGGTCGGCCACCGCAATCACGCCGATGATCCGGTCTGCTTGGGCCAGCATCATTGCCGTCTTGCCTTCGTCCTGGAGCGCCTCGATCCGGTCTGTCACCTTCTCCGGATCGGCGCCACAATCGCGCATGAGGGCAGCATTGCCAAAGGCTACCTGATGGCCGTCAATCCGCGCTTTCACGCCCTTACCGGTGATCGCCTCGAACCCTTCTGCCTCGAGCCTCGGCGCGTCTTTCGCCTCTGCCAGAATGGCTTCTGCCAACGGATGTTCCGATCCCCGCTCAAGAGCTGCCACCAGCGACAGGATGTGCTCCTCCTCGCCTTCCAGCACGACCACATCGGTCAGGGTCGGGCGGCCTTCGGTCAGGGTGCCGGTCTTGTCGACCACCAGCACATCTACCTTGGCAAAGCGTTCGAGCGCCTCTGCATCGCGCACCAGCACCCCTTCGGACGCCCCGCGACCCGTGCCCACCATCACCGACATCGGTGTGGCCAGCCCCAGCGCACAGGGACAGGCGATGATCAGCACAGAAACGGCGGCCACCACCGCATAGCCAAGCGCCGGAGACGGGCCGAAGACCATCCACGCAATGAAGGCCAGCAGCGCACAGGCCACCACCGCCGGCACGAAAATGAGCGCCACACGGTCGGCCAGCCCCTGAATGGGCGCGCGCGACCGCTGTGCCTGCCCCACCATCGACACGATGCGCGAAAGTGTCGTTTCGGCCCCTACCGATTGCGCCTCCATCACAAAGCTGCCGGTTTTATTGAGTGTGCCGCCGGTCACCGTATCGCCTTCAGCCTTTTCCACCGGAACGGGCTCGCCCGTCAGCATGCTCTCGTCGATGGTCGAACCGCCTTCGATGATGGCCCCATCCACCGGCACCGTCTCGCCCGGGCGCACCCGTAGCCGGTCCCCGGCCTGCACCCGATCAAGCGGCACGTCCTCCTCGCCCGCGTCATTCACCCGCCGCGCGGTTTTGGGCGCGAGATCCATCAGCGCGCGGATCGCATCGCCCGTCTTCTCGCGGGCGGTCAGCTCCATGATCTGGCCCAGAAGCACCAGCACCAGAATGACGGCCGCCGCCTCGAAATAGACCGGCGGCTGGCCGTGCATATCCCGCAGCGCCTCGGGAAAAATGTCGGGGGCCAGCAGCGAGACCAGCGAGAACCCGTAGGCCGCCGCCGTCCCCAGCGCGATCAGCGTCCACATATTGGGCGAGCGGTTGGTGACAGATTTCCAGCCCCGCACAAAGAACGGACGACACAGCCACAGAACCTGCGTCGCCAAGGCGAATTGCAGCCACAGGAAGGGCCGCGCCCCGATCCAGTCCTCGAACGGCACCCCGATATGTGCTCCCATCTCGAGGATGAACACCGCCGCCGCCAGCGGCCCCGCGATCCACAGCCGCTTGCGGAAATCGACAAGCTCGGGGTTCGGTCCCTGATCGGCAGAAGGTGTCATGGGTTCCAGCGCCATCCCGCATTTCGGGCAATCTCCCGGCTGGTCCTCGACAATCTCGGGATGCATAGGACAGGTATATTGCGTGCCCTCGGGCATTGCCTTCGGCGCGGGTCGATCGCCCAGATAGGCCTCGGGATCCGCCTTGAATTTTCTCTCGCAGTTTTCGGAGCAAAAATAGAATTTCTCGCCCTCCAGCTTGTGGAAATGCGCCGCCGTCCCGCGATTGACCGTCATACCACAGACCGGATCCTTGGCCTCGATATAGTCTTCGGGCGCGGCCACGAATTTGTCGTGACAGCCCTGAGAGCAGAAATGGTAGCTATGGCCATCATGCGTGGCACGGGGCTTTCCGGCATGCGGATCGACCGTCATGCCGCAGACCGGATCGCGGGTAACAGTAGAGGAATGGGCGTGGTCTTTCATGATCGCGGGTCCTTTTGGCTGGTCCGCCTCTCCAGATAGGGCCTCCACTCACTGGAGGGTCAAGCATGAAGGACGAAAAGATCGGCTTCAGACCCAACGTGCCGGTCCCCGCCCTGTTCCAAACACCTTGCTGCGCTATCGTGATCCGCTGCAGATGGAGGGACAGAATGACCATCGGCGAGGTGTCCAAAGCCACCGGATTGCTTGTAAGGCCGTCAAACGGCACCGAATATTGACCCTCAATCGACGTCTTACCTTGACGCTTCCGGCTCTGCGGCAAGTAGCGCAACGCGGCGTAACCATCACACAGCGCAGCTGCGTCGGGTCAGCGTGCCTCTAGTTCTGCGCGAGCCTTGAAGAGGCAACTCTCGTTGCTGATTTCGCCCATGTCACAATGATGCCTGAGGCGATCGGGGAAAGCTGTCATCCTCTTGAGATCGCAGAAGACCGAACCACTCTTCGAAGTCGAGATCGGTCATTAAGATCCTCGAAGGCCGCTCGTAAAGGCGGCTGGTAAGGTCGGACGAGCGCTGTATAACGGCTTACGCGAGCGGCAGATAACCCAGTTCATGCAGGATCAGAAAGACAAAGCGGCAGAGCAGATCAGCGGTGTGGCATTGGCGGTCAGCAGGGCCTCGGCAACCAATTTTTAACGAGTGCGACCACATTGAAAAACCGGCCGCGTTTAGAGCGCCTGATACAGGATCGCATGATGCCGAAGGCACCGTGTGGCTCGCCAATTCCGGTGCCGCTGATCGAGGCGTCACCGGGGGCGAGGGCCCGTACCAGAAACGCATTTACTGGCTTTCCCTCGAAGGTGAGCTCATCGACCTCTTTGGCCAAGGAGAGCTCCGCGATGGTTATCTGGTACTTGTTTGATCGCGCCAGCTTTTCGATCATCTCCGCATTCAGAAACTCATCACGATCTTCTGAAGCACGTGCTATCGCTTCGCTGCCGTGGTGATCAGTTCATCATATGCTGCCTTCATTCCGTACAGCTTCAGCCGGTTGATTGGTCCTGTGCGGGTTGATGCGCGTGTGCATGATGCCTCGGCTGTCGGGGATGAGCCCCTTTTGTTGTCGTCCTTCGCGCCTGTCTGGGTGTCGAAGGACCGTGCGGCGGGCGGTGTTGCGGCCTGTGCTGCGGGGGCGGATGTGATTGTGCTTGATGACGGTCACCAGAACCCTGCGCTTGTGAAGGATCTGAGCATTGTGGTTGTGGATGCGGGTCGAGGTTTTGGGAACGGGCTTTGCCTTCCAGCGGGTCCGTTGCGGGAGCCTGTATCTGCGGGTCTTTCGCGGGCTGATCTTGTTGTTTCGATCGGGGAGGCTGCGGCGCAAGAGCGTTTTGCGTCGCGCTGGGGCGCTTATCTTCCCTGCCCTCATTTTACTGGCCACCTGGCCCCGTTGCCGACGGGTATGGACTGGCGTGGATTGCGGTGTTTGGCGTTTGCGGGGATTGGTTATCCAGAGAAGTTTTTCGATACGCTACGAGGCTTGGGTGCGTCGGTTGTTCGGACGGAGTCACTTGGTGACCACCAGCCTTTCACGGCTGCGCTGTTGTCGCGTCTTTTGCATGATGCGCAGGCGGATGGTTTACAGCTTGTGACGACGGAGAAGGACGCTGCGCGTTTGCCTTCATCCTTGCGTGGTGAGGTGCTGACATTGCCTGTGCGTCTGGAGATTTTGCAGGCGGAGGCTCTTGATGCCCGTCTTCATTCGCTCTTCTGAGCGGATTTTCCGGTCTATTTTTGCTGTGTCAAGAATGCGCGAAGCCGCCTCTGATGAGACGGCTTTTTATTTGGTTGCGGGAGTAGGATTTGAACCTACGACCTTCAGGTTATGAGCCTGACGAGCTACCGGGCTGCTCCATCCCGCGTAAGGATGTGTCTGATTGGGGGGGTATCGTTATAGAGATGATTGACGCTCTTTATTAGGTTTGGCGGTGACCTACTCTCCCACGTCTTGAGACGCAGTACCATTGGCGTGTTGGCCCTTAACGGCCGGGTTCGGAATGGGACCGGGTGTATAGCCAGCGCTATGACCACCAAACCGAATAAAGAGCGTCCAAGTCAAGTTGTGTTCGTATGCATGATTTTGATCTGTAGGAGTGTCTGTCTACTACTGGATCAAATCAAGCCAATCGGGCAATTAGTACTGGTCAACTGAATGCATTACTGCACTTACATCTCCAGCCTATCGACGTGGTGGTCTTCCACGGCCCTCAAGGGATACCTAGTTTTGAAGGGGGCTTCCCGCTTAGATGCTTTCAGCGGTTATCCTGTCCGGACATAGCTACCCAGCACTACCGTTGGCACGATAACTGGTCCACCAGTGGTCCGTTCACCCCGGTCCTCTCGTACTAGGGGCAACTCTTCTCAAGTATCCTACACCCACGGCAGATAGGGACCGAACTGTCTCACGACGTTCTAAACCCAGCTCACGTACCTCTTTAAACGGCGAACAGCCGTACCCTTGGGACCTGCTCCAGCCCCAGGATGAGATGAGCCGACATCGAGGTGCCAAACGGTGCCGTCGATATGGACTCTTGGGCACCATCAGCCTGTTATCCCCAGAGTACCTTTTATCCGTTGAGCGATGGCCCTCCCACTTGGGACCACCGGATCACTATGGCCGACTTTCGTCTCTGCTCGACTTGTCAGTCTCGCAGTCAGGCAGGCTTTTGCCATTGCACTCAACGACCGATTTCCGACCGGTCTGAGCCCACCTTCGCGCGCCTCCGTTACTCTTTGGGAGGCGACCGCCCCAGTCAAACTACCCGCCACACAGGGTCCCGGATCCGGATAACGGACCGCGGTTAGACATCAAGAGTGCGAAGGGTGGTATCTCAAGGATGCCTCCACCGGAACTAGCGTTCCGGCTTCAAAGGCTACCACCTATCCTGCACATCACAATCCTGATGCCAGTGTGAAGCTGTAGTAAAGGTTCATGGGGTCTTTCCGTCTAACCGCGGGTAGTGTGCATCTTGACACACAGTTCAATTTCGCTGAGTCCACGTTTGAGACAGCGGGGAGATCGTTACGCCATTCGTGCAGGTCGGAACTTACCCGACAAGGAATTTCGCTACCTTAGGACCGTTATAGTTACGGCCGCCGTTTACCGG